>NZ_KI912270.1:6055836-6355836 GCF_000243415.2 Mycolicibacterium tusciae JS617 | reverse complement strand
CGGTGTCACACGAGATTCCTTGCTGCAGTTGGCAACCGACGCCGGATTCGCCGTCGAGGAACGCAAGATCGACGTCGACGAATGGCAGAAGAAGGCGGCGGCAGGCGAGATCACCGAGGTCTTCGCTTGCGGCACCGCGGCGGTCATCACACCCGTCGCCCGCGTCAAGCACGCCGACGGCGAGTTCACCATCGCCGACGGCGGCCCCGGCGAAATCACCATGGCCCTGCGCGACACGCTGACCGGAATTCAGCGGGGCACGTTCGCCGACACGCACGGCTGGATGGCCAGACTCAGCTAGCTAACGGCAGCGTCATGCTCGGGGCAGTACGTGGCGACAGACGCGCCGACGAAGAACGCGGAGTCCTCTTCCGCCAAATCGGTGGTGGTGGAGACGGAGTCGACGGCGTCGTACAGCGACTGGCCCTTGTCGAACATCGAGCAGACGTCGGTGGCGAGGCTGACCGCTTCCTGGGTCGAGGGCGGCGTGATGCCTTCGTCGGCCAGCACGCTGACGAACATGTCGTCGGTGGTGGTGGCACCTGCGGCGCCGGCGCTGACGAGCGCGGCGATGCCCAGGGTGGACGTGACGGCAGCGGCGCCGATGAACGCGGTGAGGTGGCGGAAGGTGGGCATTGCGGTTCCTCTCGGTTGTCGATCCCCTTGTGGGTCAGGAAAAGACTCCGATGCCGCCCTTGACGAATTCTTGACAGATTCTTGGTGCCGCGTTCTGGGGCCCGCGCGCGGTTAGTGCGGACCGATCGCCAGCCCGACAGCGGCCACCGTCGTCGCGATCTCGACCGCCGCACCCAGCACGTCGCCGGTGATACCACCGAATCGGCGCACGCAGTGCGCCACCAGCGCCGCACTGCAAGCCAGCGCGACGAGGACGGCCAGCGGTCCCTGCCACGGTCGCGGGCCCGCCACCACTGCCGCGGTTGCGACCACGACTGCCCACATCCCAACCACCGCGATCGGTTGGGTGCCTGCGACCCTGGCCCCAAGCGAACTCCCCATCGCGGCGGATACCGAGCGGCGACAGGCCAGCACCGCGGCCACCCGTCCCGTCGTGACCGCGACGATCACGCCGACTGCGCTGCATGCCGTGAACGCGAACGCCTGTGCCATGAGCACGACCACCAACGCCGCGACGCCGAACGGCCCTGCGGACCCGTCGCGCATCACCTCCAGCGCGCGGGGTGGTGGGCCGTAACAGCCGAGGCCGTCAGCGGTATCCGACAGTCCGTCGGCATGCAGGCCACGGGTGGCGAGCAGGAGCACCGCGACCGCGAGCACGCCACCCAACGGGTTCGATCGCCCGAAGGCCCACTGCGACGCCCAGAGTGTCGCGGCCGCCGCGGCTCCCAATGCCAGGCCGACCAGCGGAAGCGCGGTCAGCGCAGCTCGGCCGAACGGCGCTGACGAGCGCACCGGGAGTACGGTGCCGAACGCCAGCGCTCCAGCGACCGAGCGGATCACGAACGGTTCACCGCTTATCGGATGAGCTGGTGATACCGGCCTCGTCGAAGGTCGCCATCGACGACAGCGTCGCCACCGCGGCTCGCACTACGGACAGTGCGACCGCGGCACCGGTGCCCTCGCCGAGTCGCATGCCCAAATCGACGATGGGTTCGAGGTCCAGTCGCTGTAACGCCAGGGCATGCGCCGGTTCGGTGGACCGGTGGCCCGCCTGCCACCACTGCTTGGCACCCGGCGCAAGCGCCTCGGCCACCAGCGCCGCGGCCGTCACCACCACGCCGTCGAGCAGCACCGGTGTGCGCCGGATTGCGGCCTGGGCACAGAATCCCGCCATCGCCGCCAGATCGGCCCCGCCGCAAACCCGCAGCAATGCAACGGGATCGCCTGCTGATCCGCGGCTCCGAAAAAGTGCATCCCTGATGGCGGCGGTCTTGCGGGCCCATCCCGCGTCGTCGACGCCGGTGCCGCGACCGACCGCTGCGACCGGCTCGGAATCGGTCAGTGCGGCGATCAGAGTCGTTGCGGGTGTGGTGTTTCCGATGCCCATATCGCCGACGATCAGGATGTCTGCACCCGAGTCGACCTCTTCGTCGGCGATCCGCCGTCCGGCATCGAGCGCCGCGGCAACCTCGTCGTCGGTCAACGCGTCCTCGACGGCGATGTTGCCGCTGCTGCGGCGGACCTTGTGCGCACCGATCGACGCAGTGACGGGTTCTTCGGCATCGACCGCGATGTCGACCACGCGCACGGTCGCGCCCGCCGCTTCGGCGAGAACGTTGATCGCAGCCCCGCCCGCATCGAAGTTGGCGACCATCGCGGCGGTGACCTCCGCCGGGTAGGCGGACACGCCCGCCGCGGTGACGCCGTGGTCGCCGGCGAACACGACCGCCCGCGCCCGTTCGAACTGCCGGGGCGGACAAACGCCCTGACACGCCGACACCCAGACCGACAGGTCCTCCAGCCTGCCCAGCGAGCCCGGTGGTTTGGTCAACTGCGCCTGGCGGGCACGTGCCGCGACGGCGCTGTCGGGGTCCGGTGGCGAGACGGCATCGAAGTCGGTCACCGGACCGAATCCTTCACGGTGACGGGCTGGCCGGCGACCACGAGCACCACGCGGTCACACACCTGGGCCAGCCGCTGATTGAGGGTGCCGAGTTCGTCGGCGAACCGCCGCCCCGACTCCGTTGCAGGCACCACCGTCAGCCCGACCTCGGGAGAGACGAGTGCCAGCGCAGAACCGAACGAACCCACCGCGTCGACCAGGTCGTCGACGTCGGCAGACACGGATCCGTCGTTCCACGCGTTCGTCCGATCCATCGCCGCGGTCAGCCATCCGCCGATGTCGTCGACCACGGTCGCCATGGCGTCATCTGAGCGCAACTGCATTGCTACGTCAGCGGTTTCGACCGTGGACCAACTCGCCGGCCGGCGTCGGCGGTGTGCCTCGACCCGCGCCGACCATTCGGTATCCGCAGCGGCCACGGGGCCGGTGGCCAAGTAGCGCACCGCCGCCGCGTCGAGCGACCGGGCGATCTCGGCGATCGTCGACTCTGCCCATTGCGATTTGCCCGACCGGATGCCACCGAGCACCAGGATGCGCACCAGGGTCTCAGGTTCCGTCAATCAACACTGCTGCCGCGCTTCACCTGCGGCCTCGGCGCCCGCATCCGGCGGAGCTGCGAGGCGCGGCTAGCGGCGTAAAAGCCCAACTTCCAACCACTCTCGGCGTTATCGGGGAACTTCTCGTCGACCAGGCGGTTGGCCTTGCGGCCGAGGAGGAACCCATCGATCACCATGATGAGGACCAGCACCAGCATGGCGGGGGAGATGAGCTGCTGCACCGCGACCGACGGCACCGAGAGCATCACGAAGATCAGAACGAGCGCCGCGGGCATGAACAAGCCGAGCACATTGCGGCGGGAGTCGACCACGTCGCGCACATATCGGCGCACCGGACCCTTGTCCCGCGGCAGCAGATAGGCGTCGTCGCCGGCCATCATCTTCTCGCGGCGTGCCGCCATGTCCGCGCGGCGCGTCACCTTGTCGGCTTTGCGCTCTTCACGGCTCAGCTTGCTGCGCGATTCCTTGCGGCGTTTCCGCGCTTCTGAGGTGGTCATCGGCGCGGGCGCCACCGGCCCCCGCTTGCGGGTGGCCTCGCTACGTTTGGGCGTTGGTCGGCCCTTGGGAGCGGTCGTCCGGGGCTCCCCGGACTTTCCAGCGTCGCCCTCGAGGCCGGTCTCGGCGGTGTCTTCGGACACATCGGATTCCGGTGTCCGCGCGTTGTCTTTCTTTCGGCCCAGCAGGTTCACGCCTGTCAGGTTAACTTCCGGCCGCCTCCGACAGTCAAAGCGCCCGGGGGGACCTGGGGACAAAGTCGGGAATAGGGCCGGGACAAGGTACCGTTGAGCTAGTACGCCGAACATTTGATGAGGCTTTACAGGAGACGTAATGACTGTTCAGGAAGAGTCGGCCACCGGGACCGCCACCCATGGCGCGAAGCTGACCGATGCCGCCGCCGCCAAGGCCAAGGCGCTGCTGGATCAGGAGGGCCGCGACGACCTGGCCCTGCGCATCGCCGTGCAGCCGGGTGGCTGCGCCGGGCTGCGCTACAACCTGTTCTTCGACGACCGGTCTCTGGACGGGGACGTGACCGCCGAGTTCGGCGGCGTCGCGCTGATCATCGACCGCATGAGCGCGCCCTACGTACAGGGTGCCGTCATCGACTTCGTCGACACCATCGAGAAGCAGGGCTTCACGATCGACAACCCGAACGCCACGGGCTCCTGCGCCTGCGGCGATTCGTTCAACTGATTCAGTACTGACCGGCCGTCCGCGGCAGGTAAGAGCAGACCAGCACCTCGTTGTCCTGGTTGAGCAGCTGTGCGACACCCTGTTGTTCGCCTTCGATTCGCGGCTGGCCGCGGCGGGAGCTACCGGACGGCTCGACCTGCATGGTGAACAGCACCTGCGCTTGATGCGGTGACCACATCACAATTCTGTCGATCGAGGTCACCTCGGCGCGCCCGTACTGCTGGCGGAAGGCGTCGCTGGCCAGGCCGGCCAGCGCCAGGTCGGAACGGCGTTCCTTGACCGCGTCGAACATCCCGCACAACGTGTGCCGGGCGACCGTCTCGTCGTCACCGTTGGTCATGGCATCCAGATACTCCTGGATCGCTGCCTGGGCCGACGCGTCGGTCAGCGTGCCGGATCCCGACGCCTCGCCGCCGCGGGATGCGAGCACGATCCCCGTTACGGTCGCCGCGATCACGAGGACCGCCAGCAGCGCGCCCGCGATCAGCGGCCAGCGCCGCTTCTTCGGATACCGCACCGGGGGCGGCAACATTCCCGGATACGGCGAGCCGACGTTCTCCGGATAGGGTTCCGGAAAGGGCTGCGCGGGAAATGGTTGCGGACCCGTGCCCGGATACGTTTGCGGGCCGGTCGGTCCGACGCCGTATTCGGGCGGGTACGGACCGGACATGTATTTGCTCCCCAGAAGTGTGCGTCGGATTTGGTCTGTCTACAGTGGCCCCACGGGTACTCGTACGCAGGTTAGCGCACCTCGCGAGGGGCGCTCGCTGAGTAAGGTTTATCTAGACGGCTTAATAAATGAAGGGTGACGTTTCGTGACCATTGTGGTGACCGGGTCAATTGCGACCGACCATCTCATGCGGTTCCCCGGCAAATTCTCCGAACAACTTCTGCCCGAGCATCTTCAGAAGGTGTCGCTGAGTTTCCTGGTCGACGATCTGGTCGTGCATCGTGGCGGCGTCGCGGGCAACATGGCCTTCGCCATCGGCGTTTTGGGTGGCGATGTCGCACTGGTCGGCGCTGTGGGCCGGGACTTCGACGACTACCGCTCGTGGCTGGAGGCGGTAGGCGTGGACACCGACAGCGTGCTCGTCTCCGAGACGGCCTACACCGCGCGGTTCGTGTGCACGACCGACGAGGCCATGGCGCAGATCGCATCCTTCTATCCCGGTGCCATGTCCGAGGCCCGCAACATCTCTCTGGCCGACGTCGTGAAGCGGGTCGGCACACCGGAATTGGTGATCGTCGGCGCAAACGACCCCGAGGCGATGTTCCTGCACACCGAGGAGTGCCGCAAGCTTGGCCTGGCATTCGCCGCCGACCCGTCCCAGCAGCTGGCCCGGCTGTCCGGTGAGGAGATTCGCAAGCTCATCGACGGTGCGACGTATCTGTTCACCAACGATTACGAGTGGGACCTGCTGCTGCAGAAGTCGGGCTGGAGCGAGGCTCAGGTCATGAGCCAGATCGGAATGCGCGTCACGACGTTGGGGCCTAAGGGCGTTGACCTGGTCAGCTCGACTGGCACCTTCATCCATGTCGACGTCGTGCCGGAAAAGCATCAGGCGGATCCGACCGGAATCGGCGACGCGTTCCGAGCGGGATTCCTCAGCGGTCGCAGCGCCGGGCTCAGCGATGAGCGGTCGGCGCAACTGGCGTCGCTGGTCGCCGTTCTCGTGTTCGAGGCACCGGGGCCGCAGGAGTGGAGCTGGGACCTTGACGAGGCAGTGCAGCGGCTGACGGACGCCTACGGTGCCGAGGCGGGCAGCGAAATAGCCAACGCACTCAAGTGATTACAGCTGTACGGGGTAGGTCGATTCGCTGATCTGTGGGGTCACGCTGCGCTCGATGAAGATGGCGTGCCACAGCATGAAGATCAGCACTGTCCACAGTCGTCGGCTGTGATCGCTTATGCCACTTCGGTGTTCGTCGAGCATCCGGGTGACCGCGCTCAGATCCATCAGGTCGCCTGCCGCCGATGAGGCGACCGTCCGATACGCCCAGTCCTGCAGTTCACCGGCCTGCAGCCAGTGCCGGATGGGTACCGGGAAGCCCAGCTTCGGACGGTTGAGCACATGCGCGGGCACGATCGGCTCCAAGGCGCGCCGCAGCGCGAACTTCGTGGTGGTCCTGGTGATCTTCTGGTCCAGCGGAAGCCGTGACGCCACCGCGAAGACCTCGGGATCGAGGAACGGCACCCGCAACTCCAGTGAGTTGGCCATCGTCATCTTGTCGGCTTTGACCAGGATGTCGCCGCGCAGCCAGGTGAACAGGTCGATGTGCTGCATGCGGGCCACCGGATCGGCGCCGTCGGACGCGGCGTAGATCGGTGCGGTGACATCGGTGTGGGTCCATTCCGGCCGGAAGCCGGGCAGTACCGCGCGAAGCTGGGCATCGGAGAAGCTACGCGCGTTGCCGTAGTAACGCTCTTCGAGAGTCAGTGATCCACGGTGCAGCAGGCTCTTGCCGCGCAAACCCTCGGGCAGCGGCCGTGACGCGCGACCCAGTGACCGACGCACCGGCCGCGGCAGATAGTCAAACGGACGCAGGGACAACGGTTCCCGGTAAATGGTGTAGCCGCCGAACAGTTCGTCGGCGCCCTCGCCCGACAGCACCACCTTGACGTGCTTGCGCGCCTCGCGGGCGATGAAGAACAGCGGCACCAACGCCGGGTCGGCGACGGGTTCGTCGAGATACCAGACGATTTCGGGCAGCGCCGCCACGAACTCGGCCTGGCTTACCACCTTCGTCACGTGCCGTGCGCCGATGGCTTCGGCCGACGCGACGGCGACGTCGACCTCGGAGTAGCCCTCCCGTTCGAAGCCCGTGGTGAACGTGATCAGCCGCGGGTTGTGCCGCATGGCCAGGGCGGCGATCGCGGTGGAGTCGATGCCGCCGGACAGGAACGCACCGACGGTGACGTCGGCGCGCATGTGCTTGGCCACCGAGTCCTCCAGGACGGCGGTGATCTCGTCGTAGCGCGCGCGTTCGTCGCCGGACGAAAAAGGAACCGCGGCGAACCGCGGGGTGAAATACCGCGTCACCTGGGGCGGCTGTCCCGGCCGCACGCGGGCGTAGCTGCCCGATTCGAGCCTGCGCACGCCGCGGTGCAGCGTCTCGGGTTCCGGCACGTATTGCAGCACGGTGTAGTGCTGCGCGGCGCGCTCGTCGATGCCGAGGTCGATTCCGATGATCCCGGCGAGATCCAGCAGACACTTCTTCTCGCTGCCGAACACGGTTCCGCCCGCCCCGGTCGCCATGTACAACGGCTTGATGCCGAATGGGTCACGGGCGCAGAACAATTCACCTTCGTCGGTGTCCCACAGGGCGAAGGCGAACATGCCGCGCAGCCGGGTCAGGCTTGCCGTGCCCCAGTAGTGGTAGGCGGCGACGATCGCCTCGCTGTCGCCGTCAGTGGCGAATACGGCGCCGTGCTCGACGCGCAGTTGCTCGCGCAACTCGAGGTAGTTGTAGATCTCGCCGTTGAACACCAAGACGTAACGGTCGGGGGACTCCGGCGGGCCCCAGCGCAGCGGTTGGTGGCTGTGGGCGATGTCGATGATCGACAGCCGGTTGAACCCCAGCACCGTGGTTGGCGGCGCTGCGCCGTCGGACCACGTGCCCGGTTCGTCCGGACCGCGGTGGCGCATCAGATGCGACGCGCCCGAAACCGCGGCTACAAGGTCTGCGGACTCCTCACCGATTCCCCGGTCGCTTCGCTCCTGCCCGCCGATACCCGACGGGTCGGTAACCAGGGCCAGCAGTCCGCACACCGCGCCAGTATGCCTAATCCCTGACCTGTGTCGAGACCCGCGTCCAGAGGTGGTCTACGCTGCGTAGTATTCGGCTTTCTGTCCCGACTTCTAGGAGGCGCCGGCGTGACACCTCGCGGTGTGAAGGTGGTGGCGTTATCGGTCGTTCTCGGCAGCATGACGGTGCTGCTCAGCGGGTGTGAC
This sequence comes from Mycolicibacterium tusciae JS617, assembly GCF_000243415.2. Next base: position 6,347,593 of record NZ_KI912270.1, on the reverse strand, counting down.
TGGTCCGAGGTTCTCGGCCTAGGGTGGCCTCGCGGCATCACTCCCGAGGCGCATGTCAACCGCGAGCTGTGGATTGGCTCGGTGATCGCCTCGCTGGTCGTCGGTGTGATCGTGTGGGGCCTGATCTTCTGGACCTCGGCGTTTCACCGGCACAAGAAGGGCGACACGGAGTTGCCCCGCCAGTTCGGCTACAACATGCCGCTTGAGCTGGTGCTCACCGTGTTGCCCTTCCTGATCATCTCGGTGCTGTTCTACTTCACCGTCGTGGTGCAGGAACGGATGCTGCACAAGGAGCCCAACCCCGACGTCGTCATCGACGTCACCGCCTTTCAGTGGAACTGGAAGTTCGGCTACCAGAAGGTGGCTTTCCAGGACGGTACGTTCAACTACGACGGAGCCGACCCGGAGCGCAAGGAGGCGGTCGCCTCTGGGCCTGAAGGTGTGGAGGGTCCGCACGGCGGCGAGTTCGGTGTCATCGGGGACAAGAACCCCGAAGACCGCTCCTATCTGAACTTCGACAAGGTCGAGACGCTCGGCACGTCGACCGAGATCCCGGTGCTGGTGGTGCCCTCGGGCAAGCGCATCGAGTTCCAGATCAACTCTGCCGATGTCATCCACGGCTTCTGGGTGCCGGAGTTCCTGTTCAAGCGCGACGTGATACCGAATGCGCAGGCGAACAACTCCGACAACACCTTCCAGATCACCGAGATCAACCAGAACGGCGCGTTCGTCGGGCGATGCACGGAGATGTGCGGCACCTATCACTCAATGATGAACTTCGAGCTGCGGGTGGTGTCGCCCAACGACTTCAAGGCGTACCTGGAGCAGCGCATCGGCGGCAAGACCAACGCCGAGGCGCTGCAGGCCATCAATCAATCGCCCACGGCAGTCACCACGCGGCCGTTCGACACCCGCCGCGGTGAGATGGCGCCACAGCTCACGCAGGCCAGCAAGTAGGGACACCAGATGCATATCGAAGCCAGGCTGTTCGAGTTCCTGACCGCGTTCTTCGTCCTGGCGGCCATCGTCTACGTCGTGCTCACCGAGCTGTTCGGTCCCGGCGGGACGGAATGGGCCGGAGCAACGGCTTTGGTCATGACGGCCGGGCTGACGTTGATCATCGGTACGTTCTTCCGGTTCGTCGCCAGGCGCCTTGACACCCGGCCCGAGGACTACGAAGACGCCGAGGTCAGCGACGGCGCCGGCGAGCTGGGCTTTTTCAGCCCGCACAGCTGGTGGCCGATCTTCATCGCGCTGTCGGCGTCCGTCACCGCCGTTGGCGTCGCCCTCTGGCTCCCGTGGCTGATCGTGGCCGGTGTCTGCTTCGTGCTGACGACCGTCGGCGGCTTGGTGTTCGAGTACTACACCGGACCCGAGAAGCACTGACGCCTGGACGGGACGAATACCATCCCGGACAAGGTCACAATCGGGGCACTACTTCGTCGGTTATCCGTGCTGTGAGAGTCGTCCGGATCCGGTGTTTGGGTAGTGTTGCCGAGGCACGGTCAGCCGCTTGTCGCGCACACGCGGCCGATTACGCCCCAGGTGAGAGTCGAGAAGGATAGGCGTAAATGAGCGGGCCGAACCCCCCGGATCACGAAGGGGACGATCTTCCTGGTCAGGAGCCCCCCAGCAGCTCCGCCAGGCCGGAGAGCAGCGAAACCGATGCCTACTCGCAGGCGTACTCCGCCCCTGAGGCCGAACAGTTCACCAGCGGTCCCTATGTACCTGCCAACTCAGGTCTGTACGACTACGAAAGCTACGAGCCCAGCGAGCACGCCGTACCGGCCGAACCGCCGCGGTGGCCCTGGGTGGTCGGGGTGGTGGCCATCGTCGCGGCGATCGCGTTGGTGGTCTCGGTGTCGGTGCTCGTGACCCGGACCGACACCAGTAACCTCGCGACGCCGGAGACGACGACCAGCACACCGCCTCCGCCGCCGGTGCAGGACGAGATCACCACAACGACTCCGCCACCGCCGCCCCCACCGCCGCCGCCGACAGAGCCGCCACCGCCGCCGGAGACCGTGACCGTGACCCAAGAGCCGGAACCGCCTCCGCCACCACCGCCGCCCGTTGAGGTGCCGCCGCCACCGCCGGAGACCGCGCCGCCACCACCGCCTGCCACGACTCGCCCGGGGCCACGCCAGGTCACGTACTCGGTGACCGGGACCAAGGCGCCGGGAGACATCATCACGGTCACCTACATCGATGCGTCCGGTCGCAGCCGCACACAGCGAAACGTCTACATCCCGTGGTCTCTGACCGTCACGCCCATTTCGCAGTCCGAGGTGGGCTCCGTGCAGGCCTCCAGTCTGTTCCTGGTGAGCAGGCTCAACTGCTCGATCACGACCAGCGACGGCACGGTGCTGTCGTCGAATACCAACAACTCCGCACAGACAGCCTGCTGATGCCATATACAACTGATTCCGCGGCCAGCCAGCGGATGCGCGCGGGCCTTGTCCCAGGCGAGTTCGACCGCACCGACCGGATCCTGCTCGGCACTTGCGCGGGGATATGGCTCCTAGCGCTTGGTGCCGCCGTCGCAGCCACCGTGGCCCTGGTCGACCTCGGCGGCGGCCAGCAGGAATCGTCGGGCAGCTCGGGCACCCCCTGGCTGCTCTACGTCGTCATCGCGATCTCGGCTGCGGTGATCATCGGCGCAGTGCCCCTTCTGATTCGGGCTCGCCGCGACGCGATGTCCGATGTCGAGCCGCCCGCCCGGCCCGACCCACGACAGGCGCCGGGGCGACGGCAAGAGACAGCACGCGGGCAGGAGACACAGACCGAGAAGTTGCGGATCTCGGGGGCGGGGACGTCGGCGGGCCGGATCCACGCCGGCCCCGGTTACGCGGCAGCGGTCACGCACAGCACGTCGCTGCCCGCACCACTTGTGGCCGCCATCGACCAGGTGTGGCTGCGCTGCGCGGTTTTCATCGCGTGTGCGATCGGCATCGCCATGGTGGCGATAGGCGTGGCGACCTACTTGATGGCCGTCGAGAGCGACGTAGCCGCATGGGTACTCTTCGCGCTCGGTGGCCTTGTCACGCTGGCAATGCCGGCGATTCCGTGGTTCTACCTGCGTGAGTTACGCGCCCTGCTCGAGGACCAGAGCGCGTAAACCAACTCAGTGATGTCCGTTCGACGAGCCATTCGACGACCCGTTTGAGGAACCGTTGCGGTCCTGGTGCTCACGTAATGCGGTGAGCGACTTGCGCTCCGCGGCGTGCGCAGCCTCGACAAGCTGCTCGTTTTCCGACAACGGGTCGGCGGTGAGGAAGCTGCCCGACCCGGGCTCGCCGGCAAAGCCGAGCTTGTTCATGCGCTTCGGAACCGCTGCGCCCTGGTATTCCAACGGAATTGGGTGACCGTGATCGTCGACCGGGCCGAGCGGCTGATGCAGCTCGATGTACGCACCATGCGGCAGTCGCTTGATGATGCCGGTCTCGATGCCGTGCTCCAGCACCGCGCGGTCACTGCGCTGCAGTCCCACGGCCCACCGGTACGCGATGTAGTAGACGATCGCAGGCACGACCACCATGCCGATACGCCCGATCCACGTCGTCGCATTCAGCGAGATGTGGAATTTCAGGGCGATGACGTCGTTCATCGCGGACAGCGTCAGCACCATGTAGAGCGCGATCGCCATAGCGCCGATTGCGGTGCGCACCGGTGCATCTCGAGGACGCTGCAGCAGATTGTGGTGGGCGTTATCGCCGGTGAACTTCTTCTCGAGGAACGGCCAGGCTGGCAGCAGCATGAAGATCAGCCCCATGATCAGCGCCACCCAAACCGGCGCCGGCACGGTATGGCCGAGGAAGTACAACTCCCAAGCCGGGAAGATTCGTGCCAGGCCTTCCGTCCACATCATGTAGAAGTCCGGCTGGCTGCCGGCCGACACGTGGGACGGTCTGTACGGACCCAATTGCCAGATCGGGTTGATCTGCAGCAAGCCGCCCATCAAACCCAGGATGCCGGTGGTCATCGCGAAGAACGCGCCGGACTTGACCGCGAACACCGGCATGACCCGCACGCCGACGACGTTCGTCTCGGTGCGCCCGGGGCCGGGGAACTGGGTGTGCTTCTGGAACCAGACCAATGCGAGGTGAATTCCGATCAGCGCCAGGATGATCCCCGGAATCAACAGGATGTGCAGTGAGTACATTCGCGGGAGCCAGTAGCCGTCCTGCGCGCACTGGTAGCCGACGCCGCCGCACGGGAAGTCGCCGCCGAACAGCGCCCAGTGCAGCCAGGTGCCGATCACCGGCATGCCGAGGGTGATGGAGCTGAGCGCCGCCCGCAGACCGATGCCGGAGAGCAGGTCGTCGGGCAGCGAGTAACCGAAGTAGCCCTCGAACATCGCCAGGATCAGGAGCAGGGAGCCGATGACCCAGTTCGCCTCGCGTGGGCGGCGGAACGCGCCGGTGAAGAAGATGCGGGCGAGGTGCACCATGATCGATGCGGCGAACAACAACGCCGCCCAGTGGTGGACCTGACGGACGAACAGGCCGCCTCGCACTTCGAAACTGATGTCGAGCGTCGAAGCGTAGGCCTTGGACATCTCGATACCGCGCAGCGGTTGATACACGCCCTCGTAAACGATTTCGGCCATCGATGGATCGAAGAACAGGCTCAGGTACACGCCGGTGAGCAACAGCACGATGAAGCTGTAGAGGGCGATTTCACCCAGCAGGAACGACCAGTGCGTCGGGAACACCTTGTTGAGCTGCCGGCGCACCGCCGCCGACGGGTGGTAGCGCGAATCGATTGCGTTGCCCTGGCTGGCCGCGATCTCGGCCATGCTTGGCGGTTTTGGCAGTGTCGGACTCAATTTGTTTGCTCCCAGAATGCCGGGCCGACGGGTTGGATGAAGTCGCCGTTGGCGACCAGGTAGCCGTCCTTGTCAATGGTGATGGGCAACTGCGCCAGTGCGCGCGCAGCCGGGCCGAATATGGGCTTCGCAAAATGCAGCGCATCGAACTGCGACTGGTGGCACGGGCAGAGGATGCGATAGGTCTGCTGCTCGTAGAGCGACGAGGGGCAGCCCAGGTGTGAACACACCTTGGTGAACGCGAACAGGTCGCCGAAGTTGAAACTCTCCTGGTGCTTGCGCTTGACGACTCTCGGCAAGTCGATCGACTTGATGCGGATCAGCATGACGGGATTGCGTACACCCATGGTGATTTCGGCGAGTCTGTGGTGTGACGCGGCGGTCGTGCCGTCTCCATCGGATTCGCGCCACGGGAACACGGTCTCCATGCCTCCGGCGTCGATGTCTTCTGGGCGCATCTTGGCGTAGGTCCCGTTGCCGGTCGCGCGTGCGAGGTAGATGGTCTCGCCCTTGAAACGCGGAGTCCATCCCGATGTCCACAGCACGGCTTTCTTGCCGTCGGCCGTTGGCACCACGGGCTTCCACGGATTCTTGATCAGGCCGCCGGCGAACGCCACCAGCGTGCCGAGGCCGAACGCGCCAAGCCCGACTCCGAGCGACAGACCAATCAGCTTGCGCCGCTTGAGCGTCGACGATTCGAGCGCATCGGAAAGGTTGGCTACCACCGTCTTTCGTTGGATCTCGGGGGAGCTGCCGTCGTGGCGGTCCTGTATCGAGATCTCCTCGGGAATGAACTTCTTCTGATACAGCACCGCGCCGATTCCGATGGCCAGGATCGACAACCCGAACGTCAACCCGTACATGGGTGTGGCGAGGTCGTACCAGAGGTGGCCCGGTTCGGAACCGCTGCGGAACTCCCACGGCCAGAACAGGAAGACTACGAGCAGCGCCAGTCCCGAAATGCCGCCCAGCATCAGCCAATACGCCACCACGCGTTCGGCGCGCTTCTCGGCCTTGGTCCCCGGAACGGGCCAGCGCTCGTCCTTGTAGACGATCTCGACCCCGTCGAGCTTGCCGCCGAGCTCCAGCAGTTCCTCACGCGACATCGCGGCCAGTTCGGCGTCGGTCGGCTGACCGGGGACGCCTTGCTGCCCCGGGGCGTCAGTTCCCTTGACGGTCCCGTCGCTCCCGTCGCTGCCGTCGCTGCCCTGGCTCATGCTCGCGCTCCGATCCACAGGGCCACCACGACGACGGCCACTATGCCGATAATCCAGATCGCCATCCCCTCGGATGTCGGGCCGAAGCCGCCGAGGCCGTAGCCACCGGGATCCGGCGCCGTGGTCGCCATCCGAACGTAGGCGACGATGTCCCGCTTCTCCTCCGGCGACAGCTGCCGGTCGGAGAATTTGGGCATGTTCTGGGGTCCGGTCAGCATCGCGGTGTAGATCTGCGCCGGATTGGCCCCTGACAGGTCAGGTGCGTACTTACCCGACGACAACGCACCGCCCTTGCCGGTGAAGTTGTGGCACGACGAGCAGTTCAGGCGGAACAGGTCGCCGCCACGGGCGACGTCGCTGCCCAGCAGCGATTCGTTGGCCACGCCGCCGTTCTCGTCGCGCGGGACGACCGGTCCGCCACCCTTGGACTGCACAAAGGCGCCGAGTGCGTCGATCTGCGACTCGTCGAACTGGGGGGGCTTCTGCGGCGCCTGCGCCTCGCCGCGCATGGCGGGCATGCGGCCGGTGGACACCTGGAAGTAGACGGCGGCCTCGCCGACGCCGATGAGGCTGGGTCCGCGGTCAGCTACGCCCTGCAGGTTCGCGCCGTGGCACGTGATGCACGAGGTGTCGAAAAGTTCCTCGCCGGTGCGCAGCAGCGCCGACTGCGACTCGTCGGCGACCGCCACCTGAGGGGTCGGGGTCAGCGTGGCGGCCAGGCCACCCGCGATTCCCAGTCCGACGAACAAGAGCATCGCCGCTGACAATCGGCGACGCAGTCGGCGGCGCTTCACTGTCGCGGGCTTTCCGGTTCCGGTGGCCTTGTCGGTCATCGAACCCCTTCTCTTCGAACGCATCGGCAAGCCGATCATCTGACGAAGTAAATAACGGCGAACAGGGCGATCCACACGATGTCGACGAAGTGCCAGTAGTACGAGACGACGATCGCGGCGGTGGCCTGAGCAGGGGTGAACTTACTCATCTTGGTGCGCGCCAGCAGGAAGATGAAGGCCACGAGCCCGCCGATGACGTGCAGGCCGTGGAATCCGGTGGCCAGGTAGAACACCGAGCCGTACGCGCTGCTGGACAACGTCGTGCCGTGACCAACCAACTGGATGTACTCGTAGCCCTGGCCGAGCACGAAGAACAGACCCATCAGGAACGTGATGACATACCAGCGCCGCAGCCCGAACACGTCCCCGCGTTCGGCGGCGAATACGCCCATCTGGCAGGTGAACGATGACGCGATCAGCACCAGCGTGACCGGAACGGCCTGGACCAGGTTCAGCTCTGTGGGCTCCGGAGGCCAGTTGCCACCGGCCTGGGACCTGGCGGTGAAGTACATCGCAAAGAGCCCGGCGAAGAACATCAGCTCGCTGGAAAGCCATACGATCGTGCCGACACTGACCATGTTCGGCCGGTTCAGGGAATGAACTCGCGACGTGATAGCGGTCCCCGAGGTGCCTACAGCGCTCGTCACAGGAGCAAGTATGACGCTTTGTAGTTGTCGAACTCCACCCGGGTGAGTAATTCGTCATAATCAGCGCGTGACTTCCGGTGAATCCCCCACATGGCCCCAGGTGCTCGGTCGCCTAACCACTGGTCAGGCGCTCGCCCCCGGGCAGGCCGGCTGGGCGATGGACCAGATCATGACTGGCACGGCCACCCCGGCCCAGATCGCCGCCTTCGGCGTGTCGATGAAGATGAAGCGCCCGACGCCCGCCGAGGTGGCCGAGTTGGCTGACGCCATGCTTCAACACGCCCGGCTGGTGCCGACCGAATCGATCGGCAACGAGACCGTCGACGTGGTCGGAACCGGTGGCGACGGCGCCAACACGGTGAACCTGTCCACGATGGCGGCGATCGTGGTGGCGGCCGCGGGGGTGCCGGTGGTCAAACACGGCAACCGGGCCGCGTCGTCGCTGTCCGGCGGGGCCGACACGCTCGAAGCGCTCGGGGTGCGCATCGATCTGGGCCCCGAGGACGTCGCACGCAGTGTCGCCGAGGTTGGCATCGGATTCTGTTTCGCGCCCCAGTTCCACCCGTCGTATCGGCACGCGGGTGCGGTGCGCCGCGAGATCGGAGTGCCGACGGTATTCAATCTGCTTGGCCCACTGACCAATCCGGCCTCACCGCGGGCCGGTCTGATCGGCTGTGCATGGGCGGAGGAGGCCGAGGTGATGGCCGGTGTGTTCGCCAGACGCCGATCCAGCGTCCTGGTTGTGCATGGCGACGACGGACTCGACGAGTTGACGACCACCACAACGAGCACCATCTGGCGGGTCCAGGCCGGCACCGTCGAGCGGCTGACATTTGATCCGGGGGCGTTCGGATTCGCCCGGGCCGAACTGTCCGAGCTGGTTGGCGGGGACGCGGAGGCGAACGCCGCGTCGGTGCGGGCGGTGCTCGGCGGCGCCAAGGGGCCGGTGCGGGACGCGGTGGTGCTCAATGCCGCCGGCGCGATGGTGGCTCATGCCGGGCTAGCCAGCGACGCCAAGTGGGTGCCCGCGTGGGAGTCGGGTCTGGCCAGGGCCGCCGAGACCATCGACTCCGGTGCGGCCGAAAAGCTGCTCGCGCGTTGGGTGGGGTTCGGTGAGAAGCTCTGATTCGGAACGGGTTTCGGCGAGTTGTTCGGCCGCGACCCGCGCCGACCGGGCCGACGCTGCCCAGTCCGCGAACCGGCCCGCAGCGCCTACCGGTGAGGCGTAACCGGATTCGGCGCGCACTATCCGCACGCCGGGCTGGGTGAGCCAACGCGCGATCAACGCCGTCTCTTCGACAAGGGCGCCGCCCAGAGGTGCCTGACTCGGCAGAACTGCTTGCGCGCCAGCGCATATCGCATCGACGACCGGCATCGGTGGGACCCCACGCGGCGCGTTCCCCGCAGCCGCCAGCTGACCGTTGCGGATCACCGCAAGGCGCCACCCGCCCGCGCCGTCTGGACGCGCAGCGACCATTTCGCTGACGCCGGCCAGCGCGCCCAACCGCTGGCCGCGCCAGAGCACGTCGATTGCGATGACGGCTTGGTCCCGCAGCCGCGCCGCGGTTTCGTAGCGGGCGCGGCCCGCCAGGTCGGTGATGTGCGTCAGCACGTCCATCAGCGGTCGACTGTCGGCACCTTCGATCAGGCCGCGGGCCCGCTGCGGTGCGGCGGCGTATTCGGCGGCTCCGATGTCGCGGGGCGCCGGGCATGGCGAGACTTCGCGTTCGGGGCATCGCGGCCCGTGTAACGCTGACCGGCCCAGCCGTGCCGAGCATGTCCGCACCCCGGTGAACCGGGCCAGCAGCGCGGCCGTCTGCACGGCGTCGGCGCGGGAGCGAAACGGGCCGACCGTGCAGTCGTGCTTAGGTGCCCGGATCGTGGAGAACCGCGGAAACGCCTCGTCGGTCAGGACCACCCACCACCACCGGTGCGGAAACTTCGAGCGTCGGTTGTAGGGCGGCGCGTGCGCGGCGAGCAGCCGTAGCTCGCGCACGCCCGCCTCCAGATCGTGCGCGCACTCGACATGGTCGACCGCGGTGGCCAGCGACGCCATCTCCTTGATGCGGGTGCGCGGGTCCGCGCCGTTGAAGTACTGGCTGACGCGGCGGCGCAGATCGACCGCCGTGCCCACGTAGAGCACCTCGGATGCGGGCCCACGGAACAGGTACACGCCGGGCCGGCGGGGCAGTGGCGTGGCGAGATGCCGGTTGCGGCGCTGGGCGGGTGTCACGTCGGGCAGATACGAACGCAGCTCGGTGTAGGTGTGCACGCCCTGGTTGCCGACGCGCTCGATGAGCCCGTGCAGCACGTCGACGGTGGCCCGTGCGTCATCGAGCGCGCGGTGAGTCGGGGTGGTCGAGGCACCGAACAGCCGGGCCAGCGCCGACAGTCGCACGCTGGGCGCTTCGTCCCGGGTGAGTACCCGGCGGGCCAGGCGCACCGTGCACAGCACCAGGGGCCGCGGCCAGGGGAGGTGAGCGCGTTCCGCGGCCGCCCGCAGGAATCCGATATCGAAACCGGCATTGTGGGCGACCAGCACCGCGCCGCGGGAGAACTCCAGAAACGCGGGAAGCACCGACTCGATCCTCGGCGCATCGCACACCATCGCCGTGGTGATCCCTGTGAGCGAGACGATCTGCGGCGGGATGCTGCGGCCCGGGTCCACCAAGGTGGCGAACTCGCCGAGGACCTCGCCGCCGCGCACCTTGACGGCCCCGATCTCGGTGATGGCGTCGTGGTTGTCACCGCTGGCGCGCCCGCCGGTGGTCTCCAGGTCAACGACGACGAAGGTGGTCTCACGCAACGTCGCGTCTGCCGCAGGAGCCGCGTAGCCGGCGTCATCGAGCTGAGCATCGACGTCCGCGAAGCTGAGCTGGCCCATGCGCTGACGGTAGGGAACCCGACCGACAAACACCGGCAGGTCGGCGTTGGCACGCCGTCCGAAGTTGGTTGTCGGTGCCCGGCGATACCGTGCGGACAACACCGAGCAGGAGGACTGCGGAATGACTCACGACGACGAGGGGCCCGACACGGGCACGGTCACTATCGACTGCGACGACTGCGCGGTTCGAGGCCCGGGTTGTCAAGACTGCGTCGTCAGCGTGCTGCTCGGTGTTCCCGAGACTTTGCTCGTTGACGAACGGCGGGCGCTCGAGGTACTCGCTGACGTGGGGTTGGCGCCTCGACTTCGACTCGTTCCGATCCACCGCCACAATAACTCTGGCGTTGCGTGACAACAGCGCGTAACGCGGGGCGCTCGTTGTGGATTCCGCCTCGCCTGTTAAATTTGCGTCTTCTGTTGGACAAGGGCGATGCCGTTTCGTAACCTGTCTGAGACCTAACCGCAGTTCGACACGGCTTCGTAACGGCAGTTGTAAGGACGCAAATCTTGAGGTTCGACCGCACCGATCGGTTCACTCGTGTTCTTAAACGACCCGCAATCGCTGCGATAGCCGGTCTGATGCTGTTCGGAGGGATTCTGGCCTCCAGTGTGCAGGCCGACCCCGCCGACGACGCGCTGGCGAAGCTCAATGAATTGTCGCGGCAGGCCGAGCAGACCACTGAGGCGATGCATTCCGCGCAGCTGGAACTGAACGACAAGCTGGCAGTGCAGGAGGCCGCGGAAGCCAAGCACGCCGCTGACGTCGGTGCGCTGGATTCGGCCAGGTCCCAGCTGGCAACCTTTCAGACCAGCGTCAACAAGGTTGCTGTGGCGCAGTACATGGGTGGCCGTCCGGACGGCATGAACGCGTTACTGACCGCCTCGTCCCCGCAGGGCCTGATCGACCAGATGTCGATTCAGCGGGTGATGGCCGTCGAGATGTCGTCACAGATGAAGAGCTTCCGCGAGGCCAGCGCGCAGGCCACGGCCGCCGAACAGGCGTCGGCGCGCTCGGCTGCCGAGGCGAAGACCGCCGCCGAGCAGGCCGCCGCGGTACGTGCGGACCTGCAGTCCAAGCAGAGCAAGCTGCAGGTGGACATCGCGATCGTCAAGTCGCAGTACGAGGCGCTTACTCCCAACCAGCGCGAGGCCCTGGCCGCCATGCCTCCCGCGCCCCCGATTCCGCCGCCACCGGCTCCACTGCCCCCGAACGACCCCGCGATTCTGGCGATGGCGCCTCCGGGCATCGCTCCGCCGCCCGCCGGCGCTGTGCCGCCGCCTGGCATTCCGCCAGGTGACATGGCGCCACCGCAAGGTGGCGGCGTCGGGCCCACCGTGATCCAGGCCGCGCTGAGCCGGATCGGATCGCCGTACTCATGGGGCGGGTCGGGCCCGAGCGCGTTCGACTGTTCGGGGCTGGTCATGTGGTCGTTCCAGCAGGCCGGCATCTCGCTGCCGCATTCCAGCCAGGCGCTGGCCAACGGTGGAGCACCGGTCTCGGTGGACCAGATGCAGCCCGGTGACGTCGTCAATTACTACTCCGATGCGTCGCATACCGCCATCTACATCGGCAACGGAATGATGGTGCACGCGTCGACCTACGGCACTCCGGTGCGCGTCGCCCCGGTGGACAACGCACCGATCTACAACGTTCGCCGCTACTGACCGTCGAGAGACCGCGCTCGAACCGAGCAGATCGACTCTCGCACGCGAAGAGCAGAACTACCCTGGCCGCACTTCTGATCGCGGAATTGGTCTGCGCGCTCCTCCTGGTGACCAGAACCGGATCCGCTCCCGCCGGTCCGCCCGTCGCCACCCAGGCGCCGCTGACCACGCCCACATCGGTGTCGACGTCGCAGACGCTGCGGGACGGCCGCACCGTGCGTCTGGTCGGTGTCGGTGAGCGCACGGCACCGCTGCTGCATCGAATCTCCGCGCAACTCGACGACGCGTCGGACGCCGTCAGTGCGTTCTGGGGACCCGACTGGCCGCGCGAAATCGTCATCGTGGCGGCCGGTACCGACGCGCAGTTCGCGGCGGTTGGTGGCGGCGACGCCCACACCGCGGCCACCACCACCGCCGGTGAGCGCATCATGTTCGCCCCTGGCGCCGCGCAGATGAACGACGATTCGTTACGAATTGTGTTGCGCCACGAACTTTTTCACTATGCGGCCCGCGCCGAGACCGCCGCCGACGCGCCGAGGTGGCTCACCGAGGGCGTGGCCGACTTCGTCGCCCGCCCACCGACACCGGGGCTAGCGAACTCGGCGATGATGGCGCAGCGTGGACTCCCGACCGACGCGGAGTTGAGCGGAACAGAACGCTCACTGGCCTATGACCGCGCCTGGTGGTTCAGCCGGTTCGTGGCCGGCGCGTACGGCCCCGCGGCCCTGCGGTCGCTGTACCTCCGGGCGTGCGGCCACGGCCACCCCGAGGTGGCTGACGCGGTGCGCGAGACCCTCGGAATCGACGTCGCCGGGCTGCTCGCCGAGTGGCGGCAGTGGCTCACCGGTTAACCTGACGGGCGATGAGCCGGGTCCTGCTGGTTACCAACGATTTTCCGCCCCGACGTGGCGGCATTCAGTCGTACCTGCAGGAACTGGTGGGCCACCTGGTCGATACGGGCGCTCACACGCTGATCGTTTACGCGCCCAAGTGGAAAGGGTCCGACGAGTTCGACCGCGCTGCCGCCTACGAGGTGGTGCGCCACCCGACCACGTTGATGCTGCCCGAACCGTCCGTCGCCAAGCGGATGCGGCGACTCATCGAACATCACAGCGCAGACACCGTATGGTTCGGGGCGGCCGCACCGCTGGCACTGATGGCGCCGCTCGCTCGTGACGCGGGCGCCGGCCGGGTGATCGCGAGCACGCACGGGCACGAGGTGGGCTGGTCGATGCTTCCCCTGGCTCGGACGGCGTTGCGCCGCATCGGATCCGGGACGGACGCGGTGACATACATCAGCAGTTACACCAGGCGGCGGTTCGCCTCGGCGTTCGGTCCGCGTGCGGCGCTGGAACACTTACCGCCCGGCGTGGATACCGATCGGTTCGCGCCGGACGAGGTCGCGCGGGCCGAGTTGCGAGCCCGCTATCGGTTGGCCGATCGCCCGGTCGTGGTCTGCTTGTCGCGCCTGGTGCCGCGCAAGGGTCAGGACATGTTGATCCGGGCGATGCCCGCGATCCGTCAGCGCGTGAGCGATGCCGCGCTGGTGATCGTCGGCGGCGGCCCGTACGGATCGTCGTTGCGCCGCCTCGCGGACGACTTCGGGGTCACTGACCACGTGGTGTTCACCGACGCCGTGCCGGGCGACGAATTACCGGCCCATCACGCCATGGCCGACGTGTTCGCGATGCCATGCCGGACGCGAGGTGCCGGCCTTGACGTCGAAGGGCTGGGCATCGTCTATCTTGAGGCATCGGCTTGCGGGGTGCCGGTGGTGGCCGGCCGCTCGGGTGGAGCGCCGGAAACGGTTCTCGACGATGAGACCGGATTGGTGGTCGACGGCTGGGACGTCGGCGCCATCGCGGCCACCGTCGGTGACCTGCTCGCCGATCCCGCCAGGGCGGCGCGGATGGGCGCGGCGGGGCGGCGCTGGGTCGTCGACAACTGGCAGTGGAAGGACCAGGCCGCCAAGTTGGCCGACCTCCTCTAGTCCTTTTGGTAGAGGCCCTCGATATCGGCGGCGAACTTCTCGGCCACCACCTTGCGCTTGACCTTCATCGTCGGTGTCAGCTCGCCGGTGTCCTCGGTGAAATCGACCGCCAAGATGCGGAACTTGCGGATCGCCTCGGCCTTCGACACCGCCTGATTGGCCTCCTTGACGGCCAGATCGATCTCGGCGACGAGATCCGGGTCGGTGGCAAGGTCGCCCACCGACGCGGCGGCGTTCTTGCCGTTGCGTTCCTTCCAACCGTCGAAGGCCTCGGGGTCGATCGTGATCAGCGCCGCTATGAACGGTTTGGCGTCGCCGACGGCCATCGCCTGACTGATCAGCGAGTGGGCGCGCAGGCGGTCTTCGAGAATGGCGGGCGCGACGTTCTTACCGCCCGCGGTCACGATGATCTCCTTCTTGCGTCCGATGATGGTCAGGAAGCCGTCGTCGTCGATGGCGCCGAGATCGCCGGTGTGGAACCAACCGTCGGAGAACACTGCATTCGTCTCGGCCTCGTTACCCCAGTAGCCGCTGAACACCACGCCGCCCTTGACCAGCAGCTCACCGTCCTCGCCCAGTTTCATGCTGTTCCCGGGCAACAGCTTGCCGACCGAACCCACGCGCAAGTCGCCGACCCGGTTCACGGTGATCGCCGCACTGGTCTCGGTGAGCCCGTAACCCTCGTAGATGGACAGGCCCACCCCACGGTAGAAGTGGCCCAGGCGCGCGCCAAGGGGGGCGCCGCCCGAGATCGCGGCGTGGCAGTTGCCGCCGAGGGCGGCCCGAAGCTTGCCGTAGACGAGCTTGTCGAACAGCGCGTGCTTGAGTTTGAGCACCAGCCCGGCGCCGCCGGCGTCCTGGGCTTTGCTCCATTCGATCGCCGTCTCGGCCGCGGCCGAGAAAATCTTGCCCTTGCCGCCACTTTCGGCGTTCTGTTCGGCGGTGTTGTAGACCTTCTCGAAGACCCGGGGCACCGACACCACCAATGTCGGCTTGAAGACCCCGAACGTCGGAACGAGGTTCTTGATGTCGCTGGTGAACCCGAGCGTCACCTTGCCGGTGAACGCAGCGACGGTGATCGCGCGGGCCAGCACGTGCGCGAGCGGCAGAAACACCAGCATCCGCTCGCCCTTGGCCAGATGCGTCGGGAAGCAGTCCTTCGCGCCACGGATCTCATAGAGCAGGTTGGAATGGGTGAGCTGGCAGCCCTTGGGCCTGCCTGTGGTGCCCGACGTGTAGATCAGCGTCGCGGGGTCGGTGGACTTCACACCGGCCAGCCGCTCGTCGAGTTGCTTGGTGTCCACTGACTTGCCCGCCTCGGTCAAAGCCTCCAGCGCCGGCGTGCCCGACCCGTCGATGCTCAGCACCTTGCGCAATGCGGGCACGTCGTCCCTGAACTGACCGATGTTGTCGGCGTGAGCGTCGGTCTCGGCGAAGATCAGTACCGCGCCGGAATCCTGGAGCACGAACTTCACCTGTTCGGCGGAGCTGGTCTCGTAGATCGGCACCGTGACAGCGCCCGCGGCCAGGATGGCGAAGTCCAGGATCGGCCATTCGTAGCGGGTCGCCGACAGTACGGCCACGCGATCACCGGGAGCCACCCCTTCGGCGATCAACCCCAGCGCCGCTGAACGGATCTGGTCGGCGGCCTCCTTGCACGTGACGTCCGTCCATGCGCCGTCGACGAGGCGCTGGAAGATCACATGGTCGGGATCGTCGCGCTCGTGACTGAAAACTGAGCTGACGACGTTGTCGTGCTCGCCCACGGTGAACGAGGCGGGGACACTGAACTCTCGCACGATCATGGCCTCTCGACTAGCGGCTTTGCCGTTCAACAGCGTAGTCGGCCACCTGCGGCGGCGGTCGGGGCATATGTGAAGCTGGTACGCGATGAACAGCATCCAGATCGCCGACGAGACCTTCGTCGCCGCCGACCCCGTCGAGGTGGGCATGGCTGTTGGCGATCCCGCCAGCTGGCGCCGGTGGTGGCCGGATCTGAACCTGACCGTGGTCGAGGACCGCGGTGAGGCCGGGCACCGGTGGACGGTGACGGGCTCACTCACCGGAACCATGGAGGTCTGGCTGCAACCCGTCCTCGACGGGGCGATTCTGCACTATTTCCTGCACGCGGAACCATCCGGTGTGGCGGCCCACCAGTTGGCCAAGATGAACCTGGCCAAGGTGAATCACCAGCGCAGGGTGGCGGGCAAGAATATGGCGTTCGAGGTGAAGCGGCGCCTGGAGTCGACGCGCCCGGTCGGGGTGTCCCGGCTGGCATGAGAGGTTTGGGCCCAAGGCCGCGCAGCGGAGTAGATTTCCTGCCATCGGCACAGAGACGGGGAAGAAGGTAGTGGCGGACAAGACGGCGCAGACCATCTACATCGATGCCGACCCTTCGACGGTAATGGGTGTCATCGCCGACATCGCTTCGTATCCGGAGTGGGTCAATGAGTACAAGGACTGTGAGGTCCTCGAGGCAGGGCCGGAGGGATATCCGAAGACGGCACGGCTGGTGCTGGACGCCGCCGTGCTCAAGGACACGATGGTGCTGGCCTACGACTGGAAGCAGGTCGACCGCGGATCGGTGGAGTGGACATTGGTGTCCAGCTCGCTGCTGAGGGCACTGAACGGTGCATATCGGTTGTCGCCCAAGGGGTCCGGCACTGATGTCACCTATGAACTGTCGGTCGACCTGATCATCCCGATGATCGGACTGTTGAAACGGAAGGCCGAACGGCGCCTCACGGACACCGCGTTGAAGGACCTCAAGAAACGAGCCGAGGCTGAGTGATCTCCCGCCACCCCAGCGCGGTGTGAATCCGGATCCGCCATCGGCCCGGATCAGTCTTTTTGTCGGTAAGGGCGGGGTCGGGAAGTCGACGTTGGCAACGGCCACCGCCGTACGCGACGCGCTGGCCGGCATGCGGGTGCTGATCGTGTCGACGGATCAGGCGCACTCGATCGGCGACGTCCTCGGCACGCCGATCACCCCGACCGGGCGTCGTGCGCCCGCCCGGGTATTCGCCGACCTCGACAGTGGGCGTGACGGCGGGGGCGGATTCCTGGACGCGCTTGCGCTCGACACGCTGGCGCTACTGGAAACCCATTGGCGTGACATCGCAGGGCTGCTTGCCAGTCGGTTCCCCGAGTCTGATTTGGGAACCGTTGCTCCAGAAGAACTTTCGGCGTTACCGGGCATTCAGGAAGTGCTCGGGTTGCACGAAGTCGGCGAGCTGGCGTCTTCCGGTGAGTGGGACCACGTCGTGGTGGACTGCGCTTCGACCGCAGATGCATTGCGCATGCTCACGCTGCCCGCGACGTTCGGGCTGTATCTCGAGCGGGCGTGGCCGCGGCATCGTCGGCTGTCCGGCACCGACGATGCGCGCTCCGCCGCGCTCGTCGGGCTACTCGAACGCATCGGTGCGGGCACGGAGCGGCTGAGCGTCCTGCTCACCGACGGATCCGTGCTGAGTGCCCATTTGGTCATGACGGCCGAGCGGGTGGTCGCCGCCGAGGCGGCGCGCACCCTGGGCTCGCTGGCCCTGATGGGGGTTCGGGTCGACGAGTTGATCGTCAACCAGATTCTGCTGCAAGACGATTCGTATGAGTATCGCAATCTGCCCGAACATCCTGCGTTCGACTGGTATGCCGAGCGGATTTCTGAGCAGCGGGCCGTACTCGACGAGCTGGACACCATGATCGGTGACGTGCAACTCGTGCTGGTTCCGCACTTGGCGGGGGAGCCGATCGGGGCCAAGGCGCTCGGCGAGCTGCTCGACGCCGCACGCAGGCGCGACGGGTCGCCACCGCCGGGACCGTTGCGGCCGATAGTCGACAGGGAATCCGGATCCGGTCTCGAAGCCGTCTACCGAATGCGGCTAGAGTTGCCGCAGGTCGACTCCGCCGCGCTCTCACTCGGGCGGGTCGACGATGACTTGATCATCGGTGCCGGCGGAATGCGTCGCCGCGTTCGGCTGGCCTCCGTGCTGCGTCGCTGCATTGTGATGGACGCGCAGCTGCGAGGCAGTGAGCTGACAGTACGGTTCCGACCAAATCCGGAGGTGTGGCCCAAATGAATGGTGAACACTCCGACATCGGTCCGGAACTGAGGCAGCTGGCGCAGACCATTCTGGATCGGCTCGATCCCATGGTGCGGATGGTCGCGGCACGTGCGGCGACCGGTGAGGCCACCCCTGGCAAGTGCCAGCAGGTGTGGTGTCCGGTATGCGCGCTCGCGGCGCTGGCGGCTGGCGAAGAGCATCCGCTGCTTGCGGTCATCGCTGATCACAGCGTCGCGCTGCTGACGGTGGTCAGGACGATCGTCGAGGACACAGCCGATGCGGCGCGGTCAGCGGATGCGGCAGCACCGCCTGCGCCGCCGCCGGACGGTTCGCAACCTCCGCCGGATCTGCCCGACGGTGACGGGCCTGCGCCGTCGGGACCGGGGAGCTATCAGCACATTCCGGTGACGGTCGAGGAGTAGCCGGATTCGATTCGGCACCGCCGGGGCTGTCTTGTGGTCGCATCCGAGGTGCGTGGGTACAGTTGTCGCAGAACACCGCGGTGTGTTCGATCATCAGGAGGGCCCATGTGGTATTGGCTGTTCAAGTACATCTTCATGGGCCCCTTGCTGTCGCTGCTGGGTCGGCCGAAAGTCGAAGGGCTGGAGTATGTTCCACGCTCGGGGCCCGCGATCCTGGCCAGTAATCATCTCGCGGTTGCCGATAGTTTCTACAAGCCTCTTGTGGTCCGCCGCAGGATCACCTTCCTGGCCAAGGCCGAGTATTTCAACGGCCAGGGGATCAAAGGGTGGTTCCAGCGGTGGTTCTACACCGCCGCGGGCCAGGTGCCCATCGACCGCGCCGACGCCGACAGTGCCCAGGCCGCGTTGACCACAGCCGCCCGCGTCCTCGGCGAGGGCAAGCTGCTCGGCATGTATCCGGAGGGCACGCGCTCGCCAGACGGGCGGCTCTACAAGGGCAAGACGGGTCTGGCGCGGCTGGCGCTGGAGACGGGCGTCCCGGTGATTCCGGTCGCGATGATCGGAACCGACGTCGTCAATCCGCCAGGCAAAAAAGGGTGGCGCTTCGGCCGGGTGGCGGTGAAGTTCGGCAAGCCGATGGATTTCAGCCGGTTCGAAGGCCTGGCGGGTAACAGGTTCATCGAACGCGCGGTGATCGACGAGGTGATGTACGAGCTCATGCGGCTGTCCGGGCAGGAATATGTCGACCTGTACGCCGCCGATGTCAAGGACGGCACGGCGGAGACGACGGCCAACCCGTCGGCGCGCGTGCCTGAGGTAGCCGCCGGCTGAGCCGGCAATTCAGCAACAGCGGGTCAACCGACGGCGGGGACCCGCGCCTTATCGACTGCCGGATCGTTGCGCAGCGCAGGGCGCAGCGACACCGTGCCCGCGACGATGATCACCGCAACCGCCCACCACACGTAGGAACCACCGGCCAGCTGCCGCCACAGCGAGGCCGAAGTCTCCTGGTGCTCGGGCATCAGCGAGATCGGCGTCCAGATCATCAATGCGATGCCCGCCGCGGAGACGACGGCCAGCGCGACATGCCGCTGGCGGTAGGCCACGACGGCGGTGACCAGAACGGTGGGCAATACCCACACCCAGTGATGGGACCAGGAGACCGGCGATACCACCAGTCCGAACATCGCCACACAGATCAGCGCGAGCACCGGCTGCCCGGCTCTCAAGACCCGACGCACCGCCCACACCGTCAGGGCGAGCACCGCGAAGCACGCAATCGTCCACAGCGCGAACCGCACACCCTCGCTGAGGCCCAGTCGGGCCAGGGCGCCCGCGATGTTCTGGTTGGTGTTCAGCGTCGCGGTGCCGATGCGGTCGGTGTTGCGCACCGTCTCCGTCCAGTATTCGAGCGAATCCCGCCAGGCGAACGCCATCCCGGCCAGCGTGGCGACCACAGCCGATGCCGCCGTGACGATGAGCGCGCGAGTGTCTCGACGGAGCACGAAGTACAGCAGGAACACCGCAGGGGTGAGCTTGAGTGCGATCGCGATCCCCAGCAGCATGCCGCGGGGCCACGGCGTCTTTCGCGGCACGCAGTCGGCGATGACCAGCGTCATCAACACCACGTTGATCTGGCCGAAGTCGAAGTTCGACCGGATCGGCTCGAAGTAGATCACCGCGGGCGCCACGATCGCCGCAGCCAGCCAGGCCCGTCGTAACCAGGCCGGCTCACCTGTCACAGCGCTCTTGGCCGCGCGGGGATCCGGCCACACGTCCAGCCGGGTCAGCAGGATGGTCGTCGCCACGATCAGGAGGAGCAGGGTGGTCAGCGTGATGGCGATGCTGGCGCCTTCCAGCGACAACATTGCGAACGGGGAGAACAGGACGGCGGCCAGCGGCGGATAGGTGAACGGCAGATCGAGGCCGCCGCGGGTGTGGAACATGACGCCGTCGGCGTACAGCGGGCGACCGTCGAGCCAGGCCTGCCCGCCCATCCGGTAGACGTCGATATCGATGCGGTACGGAATGTGTCCCAGCAGCCGCCAGCCCGCGCAGACCAACGCTGCCACGGTCAGCAGCTGAAAAAGCCGCCAGGCGAGCGTTGGTCCCCAATCAGGCCTGCCAGGCGACCGCCGAATACTCATTTCGCGACCAGACTATCGGCCCTCACCGGCGAGTCGACGGGTATCCCGGGCGTGCCACACGCAGGTCGGCGTAAGTTTTCGACCGTGCGCGCGACCTTCGATCTTGACTTCGGCATCCCCCATGACCGAATACCGCTGGTGTTCTGCCTGGTCGCGTTCATTCTCACGTTCTTTGTGACGCGCACCATCGTCCGGTACATCCGTAGCCATGCGGACTCCGAGGCGCCGCGCAAGTGGTGGCAGCCGCGCAACATTTCCGCGGGTGGGGGGCTGCACATCCACCACGTCGTCATCGGTGTGATCCTCGTCATGATTTCCGGTGTGTCGATGGTGAGCTTGGGGGTCACCGGGGGAGTACCCGAATTCACGGTCGCGGCAACTTTTTTCGGTGTCGGTGCCGCACTGGTACTGGACGAGTTCGCGCTGATCCTGCATTTGCAGGACGTGTACTGGGCCGAGGACGGGCGAACATCGGTCGATGCGGTGTTCGCCGCCGTCGCCGTCACAGGACTTCTGATTCTCGGTTTCAACCCGTTGTCGTTCTTCGACATCGGGATCTGGCGCAACGATCATTCGTTCGCGGCGCGTGCCAGCGTGATCGCCCTGGCGGCGCTGACCCTGCTGCTCGCCGTCATCGTCCTCCTGAAAGGCAAGGTGTGGACGGGTCTGGTGGGGATGTTCATCACCCCGCTGCTGTTCATCGGTGCGATCCGGCTGTCGCGCCCGCACGCACCGTGGGCCCGCTGGCGATACGGCGACCGGCCCAAGAAGATGCACAGAGCACTGGAGCGCGAACGACAGTTGCGCAGGCCGGTCGTGCAGGCGAAGCTTTGGCTCCAGCATGTCATCGCTGGGGAGCCGCGCTTTCCCGAAGACGCCGAAGTCGATTCCGAACTGGATCGCGAGATTCATGCGGCTCCGGCCCCTGTTCGAACGGCGGCGGGAGTGTCGGGGGCGTGAAATTTTTCTACGACACCGAGTTCATCGACAACGGTCGAACGATCGAACTCATATCGATTGGCGTCGCAGCCGAGGACGGCCGCGAATATTACGGTGTTTCAACGGAATTCAACCCAGAGCAGGCGGGCATCTGGGTGCGCAAGCACGTGCTGCCCAAACTTCCGTCGCCGTCGTCACAGCTGTGGCGTTCTCGGCGCCAGATCCGGTCGGACCTGGAGGACTTCTTCGGTGTCGACGGTGACGAGCCGATCGAGCTATGGGCGTGGGTCGGGGCCTACGACCATGTCGTGCTGTGCCAGTTGTGGGGGCCGATGACGGATCTGCCACCTGCGATTCCACGATTCACGCGGGAGTTGCGGCAGTTCTGGGAAGAACGCGGATCGCCCAGAATGCCGCCGCGGCCGCGCGATGCCCACGATGCCCTTGTCGACGCACGGCACAACCTGAGGCGCTTCCAACTGATGACCACTGGGGAACTGCCAGTTTAAGCGGGCGAAACCGTGGCAAATCCAGTATCGGCGTCCAGTTACCATTGACGGGTGAACTGGACCGTCGACGTACCCATCGACCAGCTGCCTTCGTTGCCGCCGCTGTCTGATGAGCTGCGGCAACGCCTGGACACCGCACTCGCCAGGCCGGCCGCGCAACAGCCCAGCTGGGATGCCGAACAGGCCAAGGCGATGCGGACGGTGCTCGAGAGCGTTCCGCCCATCACTGTTGCTTCCGAGGTTGAGCGGCTCAAGAGCCTGCTAGCCGACGTCGCCCGTGGTGAAGCCTTCCTGCTGCAGGGCGGCGACTGCGCCGAGACATTCGCCGACAACACCGAACCGCACATTCGGGGCAACATCCGGACGCTGCTACAGATGGCCGTGGTGCTGACCTACGGCTCGAGCATGCCGGTGATCAAGGTCGCGCGAATCGCCGGACAGTACGCCAAACCCCGCTCGTCGGACACCGACGCGCTCGGGTTGAAGTCCTACCGCGGCGACATGATCAACGGTTTCGCTCCCGACGCTGCGGTGCGCGAGCACGATGCGTCACGGCTGGTGCGCGCGTACGCCAACGCGAGCGCGGCGATGAACCTGACTCGGGCACTGACGGCAGGCGGCCTCGCGTCACTGGATCTTGTCCACGACTGGAACCGGGAGTTCGTCCGGACGTCACCGGCCGGCGCCAGATATGAGGCGCTTGCGGGTGAGATCGATCGCGGCCTGCGCTTCATGAACGCGTGCGGGGTCAATGACCCGAATCTGCAGACTGCTGAGATCTACGCCTCGCACGAGGCTTTGGTGCTCGACTACGAGCGCGCGATGCTGAGGCTGGGAGAGAACGGCGAGGGTGAGCCCGCCCTGTTCGACCTGTCCGCGCACTATGTCTGGGTGGGCGAGCGCACCCGCCAACTCGACGGAGCGCACATCGCGTTCGCCGAGGTCATCGCGAACCCGATCGGCGTCAAGCTCGGTCCGACGATGACGCCGGAGCTCGCCGTCGAATATGTCGAACGGCTCGATCCGAACAACGAGCCGGGCCGGTTGACGCTGGTGACCCGCTTCGGCAACAGCAAGGTTCGCGATCTGCTGCCGCCGATCATCGAGAAGGTGCAGGCCACCGGCCATCAGGTGATCTGGCAGTGCGATCCGATGCACGGCAACACCCACGAGGCGTCGACCGGCTACAAGACGCGACATTTCGATCGGATCGTCGACGAGGTGCAGGGCTTCTTCGAGGTGCACCGCGCGCTCGGTACGCATCCGGGTGGCATTCACGTCGAGATCACCGGTGAGAACGTCACCGAGTGCCTCGGCGGTGCCCAGGACATCTCCGATTCGGATCTGGCCGGGCGCTACGAAACCACGTGTGACCCGCGCCTGAACACCCAGCAGTCGCTGGAGTTGGCCTTCCTGGTCGCCGAAATGCTGCGCGACTAACTACAGCAGCGCGCCGATATTGCTGCCGACCGTCCATGCGCCGGCCGCCACGAGCCCGGTCAGCGTGACGACCGTGATCACCCAGAACAGCAGTACGCGCTTGGCGCGTTGCCGCGCCCAGTAGAACTCGTCGAGGTCCACGCCGGCGAATTGTCCTGATACCGGCTGATATTCGGGCTCCTGCTGCGAGATCGGCGAGATGTCGTCGCGGGTGAACTCGCGGGTGTGCTGAGGCGGCACGTGCGACGCCGGCGGGGGTTTCCTGGCCGCCGTGGCTGCGGTGAGGGCAGCGGCTTGCTGGGACGAATTGCTGGGCGCCGGGACGCGGAAGGCGGGCAGACCGAGATCGCCGACGATCTCTTGCAGATCGTCGGCCATGTCCCGGGCGTCGGCATACCGTCGCTGCGGATCGCGAGCGGTCGCGTGCAGCACCAGATCGTCGAATTGTGTTGGTACACCGGCGATCACCGTGCCCGGTGCGGGTACATCGTGGTCCATCCGCTGGTACGCCACCGACAGCGCGCTGTCGCCGGTGAACGGGGTGACCCCCGTGAGGAGCTCGTAGGCGAGGATGCCCACCGAGTACACATCGCTGCGGGGGTCGGCGTCACCGGTGCTGACCTGTTCGGGCGACAGGTAGGCCGCGGTGCCCAGAATGACACTGGTGGAGGTGATCTTGGCTTCGGCGACTGCGCGAACCAGTCCGAAATCGGCGATCTTGACCTCACCGCTGTCCGAGATCAACACGTTCTCCGGCTTGATGTCGCGGTGCACAAGGCCGGCAGCGTGTGCCACCGCCAGGCCGCCCAACACGGGTGCGAGTACCGCGGCGACGGCGTGTGGCGGCATCGGGCCGCGCTCGCGCAGCAGTTCCCGCAGGGTGCCGCCCTCGACGAGTTCCATCACGAGATAAGGGGCCTGCCTGCCGGGTGTTCCAGAGCCCTGGTCGTAGACGGCGACCAGGCCGGGATCGTTGAGCCGGGCGACCGCGCGCGCCTCTCGCTGAAACCGCGCGAGGAACTGTTGGTCACCCGCATACCGGGATTCCATGACCTTGAGCGCCACGGGTCGGTCAAGACGAAGGTCGAGTCCGCGGTACACAGAACTCATCCCGCCGGTGGCGATCATGGTGTCGACGCGGTACCGACCGTCCAGGACGGTCCCGACGAGCGGGTCCGACTGCTGGTAGGTCTCCACAGACACATGTTACGAGTCGGCGCAGGCAACCTAGACTCGCTGGGGTGAGCAGCATTCCGGTCGCCGATGATGTTCTTGAACCCGGCGAGGCCGTCTACGACTTGCCCGCTGTCGCCGATCTACTCGGTGTCCCGGTCACCAAGGTGCACCAGCACCTGAGGGAGGGGCACTTGCTCGGTGTGCGACGCGGCGGTGCGGTCGTGGTGCCGAAGATCTTCTTCGACGACCGCGGTCACGTGCTGAAGAGCCTGCACGGCCTGCTTGTCGTGCTGCGTGACGGCGGGTACCACGAGACCGAGATCGTGCGCTGGTTGTTCACGCCGGATCCATCGCTGACCATCAGCCGCGACGGGGCGGCGGCCAAGCAGGCTAATGCTCGGCCGGTTGACGCGCTGCACTCGCATCAGGCCCGTGAGGTGGTGCGTCGAGCCCAGGCCCTAGCTTATTGACCGCTCGGCCGAGATTGCGCCGCCGAGATCAAACGTCGCTTAGCCGACCTAGCGGACCCGCGGACCCCGGTCGTCGAGCATCGACCGATGGCGTGGCTCAGGTGGAACTGTCAACGGCGTTCGATGCGCACCCCGGTCCAGGGCGGCGCGGAATCGAGTAGCGGGACGTCCTTGCCGGCCAGGTGACGTTCGAAGAAGCCGG
Organism: Mycolicibacterium tusciae JS617; assembly: GCF_000243415.2. The sequence goes on along the minus strand of NZ_KI912270.1, from coordinate 6,322,163 downwards.
TGCAGTAGGTGGCGAGGATTTCGTGGCCGCGGGCGGCATCGATGGGGCCGGCGAGTCCGAGCATCCGCGCCAGCGGAGTCCAGCGGGGTGCGTCGGTGTAGTTGACATGGAACATGCCGGGGATTTCGATGTGGTAGCCCGCGCCCTCGGGACTCTTACCGAACGTCTCGCGCTGCGTATCGATCGTTTCCCGGATTTCGTGTTCCGGCCAGCCGCCACTGCTACCGCGTTCCCGGAGGATGGAATCGGCGTCACGGGTGAGCCACATGGCGGGTTGACGGAGTCCGGAGTGGACGACCTCCGCGGGCATCGCGGCATCCATCATCAGGCAGGCACGCAGCCGCGGGTCGGCGTGACAGGCTTGCCCGACCGTCATCGCGCCGAGAGATACACCGAATGCGCCGGCACGGTCCAAGTCGAGGCGGCCGGTGAACAGTCCGTGGGGGTCGGCGGTGTTCAACCGGGTGAGTTGATCGAGCGCGAAACCGAGGTCCTGGGCCAGGTAGGGCAGCAAACCTCCGGACAACTCCGTATCGCCGAGCTCCGGCGCCGGTGTGGTGGGGGTGATGCTCTGCTGAATCACATCGACAAGGCGGTCTTTCGGCCACCCGGGAACTGTGCGGCCGTCGGGGAATACGGTCGCCGCGGAGGTGTAGGGCTGGTCGAGCCCCACGACTACGAAGCCGCGCGATACCAACTGCTCGATCTGGAACAGGTTGGATTGGCGGAATGCGTTGAGTCCGGAGGCATAGACCAGCACCGGATACTCGCCGCGCGCGGAGGCCACCGGCGCCATTCGGGTGGCGTGGGTGGGGACCCTATCCCAGTAGTCGAAGACGAACCCCGGGACGCCGAGCAGCCGGCCCGCGATCGGGGCGAGCGCTTCCGCGTCCGGTACATAGGGTTCCCCCGGCCCGGTGTGCCAGGGCTCGGCCGGATACCAGATCTGCGCCATGAGTTCGCGGCGTGCCCCCGGGTCGGGGTCGAAGATCTCGCGGCGGTCGTCGTCATGCCAGTGATAGGTGACCGTTCCGATCGCGTATGGTCCGCCGGGTTCCGGGAACCGGAAGACCGGGACGAGGAAGGGCACTGCCACCGAAACCGCCGATACGACGACCCCCATGATCGCCGCCGCTACCCAGCCCCATCGCGGCCCCTTCGTGCTAGGCGCGAGCCGCACCCCGCACCCCAGTCCGAGGGCCGTGGCCAGCACGTATGCCGGAATCAGCTGCCACCGGTACCCCTCTAGGCTCACCTGGGCAATCGCCGTCAACGGCGGCATCAGGGACAGAAACCGCATCCGGTGCAGCCGTCCCGTACCGGGTACGAACAGTGCGATCAGGCCTACCGCGTTCGCCACGCACAACAACATCTCGCCAGATCTCACCGCGCTGCTCCTACGGATGCGTGGCGCCGGCTCGCGGGTTTCGCGGAGCCGGCGATGCCAGAAGGGACCGTTCCACACCGTCGATCCTGGCCGTTCCCGGCTGACCGCGCGTGCGGTGGGGCGAGTCGCCCGCTACGCCGATGCGCGTAGACCGGACGTAATCGGCTACGTCCTCCGCCGTACCCCGTGACGCCGCTGCGGGGGAGCACGAGCCGGTGCGAATCACGTACCGTCACGACATGGATCTGCGGGCGGTGTCACGACGACTGTCTGCCGGGTTCGCACGGCGACCCGCATGGTTCCCGGATGTGCTGCTGGCGCTGTTCGTCACGATCATCCAGGTGCTCAGTGCGACGATTCCGGTGCCGGTCGAGCCGGCGTCGACGCCGGTGTCGGCTATCGGGTATGCCCTACTGATAGTGAGCGGCATCGCCGTGGTCGCACGCCGGCGGCGGCCCGTCGCGGTCTTCGTCGTCACAGGCGTGGCCAGCCTGGTCTATTTCGCCTTCGACTTTCCCGACCGAGCTTCCTACCTCGGCCTTTTCGTCGCTCTGTACAGCGTTGCCGCATACGGCGACGGGTATCGGTCATTGCGGATCGCGGGCGCGGGGATCTCCGTGCTGGCGACCGGCTGGGTGATCGCAGGCGCCGATGTCGAGCCGGTGTCGGCGATCGGGTGGGTGTTCTTCCGGATCGGGGGGGCGGTGATCGCCACCATGCTGGGCGAATCCGCGCGTTCCCGCCAAGTGATGGCCGCCGATGCGCAGAGGCGCGCGGAGCTGGCGGAACGCTCGCGTGACGAAGAGGCTCGTGCCCGAGTCGACGCCGAACGGCTGCGGATCGCCCGCGAGGTGCACGACACCGTCGCCCATGGCATCGCCATCATCAACGTGCAGGCCGGGGTCACCGCGCATGTGCTCGACAAGCGGCCGGAACAAGCCCGGAAAGCGCTGCGCACCATCGAACTGACCAGTTCCCAGGCGCTACAGGATATGCGCGCCATTCTCGGTGTGCTCCACGACGGCGACGAACGCGAACCTTTTCCCGGGCTCGATCAGATCCGCGAACTCACCGGCAAAGCCCGCGAAGCCGGGCTCGATATCACCGTCGAGCAGCCCGAACCGGTGCCGGTTCTGCCGAGTGCGGTGGGCAGCGCGGCTTACCGCATCGTGCAGGAATCCCTCACCAACGTGATCCGACATGTCGGGCCGACCCGGGTGACGGTGACACTGGAACCCGTGGTCAACGCCCTGCGCGTCCGCGTGGCCGACGAAGGACGCCGAACGCCCGCGCCCGCCCACACCGGTTCGACATCGGGTCGAGGGATCATGGGAATGCGAGAACGCTGCCGTCTGCTCGGCGGGGAACTCGACGCGAAACCGCGCCCCAGCGGCGGATTCGAGGTCACCGCCAGTCTGCCGCTCGTCCCGGTGGGGGCGAGCCTGTGAACGCCGTACCGCCGGTCAAGGTTCTGCTCGCCGACGACGAACGGCTGGTGCGTTCGGGTTTCAAGGTTCTGCTGGATGTGGAGGACGACATCACGGTCGTCGGGGAAGCCACCAACGGTGCGGAAGCCGTCGACCTGGCCCGCAGTACCCGGCCCGATGTCGTGCTCATGGATATCCGAATGCCGACCCTGGACGGGATCCGCGCCACCGGTCGGATCGCCGAAACGGTCGGGCTGGAGCAGGTCCGGGTTCTGATCCTCACCACCTACGACACCGACGACAATGTCTTCGAGGCGCTCCAGGCCGGCGCGAGCGGGTTCCTACTCAAGGACGCGGGCCCGGCCGAACTTCTGCACGCCATCCGCGTCATCGCCGCCGGTGACGCGCTGCTCGCGCCCCGCATCACCCGCCGACTCATCGGCCAGTTCACCGCACAACGCCGGGCCGCACGGTCGGCGGAGGAACGGCTGAGGGTGCTGACCGATCGGGAGCGCGAGGTTCTTGCGCTGGTGGGAAAGGGCTTGAGCAACAACGAGATCGGCGCCGCCCTGTTCCTCAGTCCGGCCACTGCCCGTACCCATGTCAGCCGTGCGATGGCGAAACTGGGCGCTCGGGACCGCGCACAGTTGGTTGTGATCGCGTATCAGACAGGGTTGTGTGATTCGGCTTCCTAGGCCGCCTGATACTCGGTCACTCCCGCGGAAAGCTGCGATGCGGCAACGGTGTGACAGCCGAAGATCCGCTCACGGTGGTTGGCGGACAGGAGTTACGGTTTCGGGCTCCGGTTTCTGCACCGCACCCGTATGCGCGGGAATCCTCCCGCGCATGCGGTTACGATTACCTACGTAGCCGAAAGAAGTTGCGGTACACGCATTCACGTATGCGCCGCCGATATCGGCCGGACGCCGGCAATGCCCGCCGAGCGCGAGTATCGAAGATATGAGCACAGATGCCGAGTCCGCGACTTCCGGTTTCCCGCGTCCGGCCCGGGAAACTGCTGTCGCGCAATACGATCTCGCCGAAACCCCCCAGGTTCCCGGATCGAACACCGCGCCTCTACGAGTCACGCGGACGCGTCTTTCGGCGATTGCCGGGGCGGCCGTGCTGGGAGTCGGCGTGGGTATGGGGGCGACGGGCTGTACATTCGAACCGGCCGGTGCGGAACAGGTCCGATTCGAACCGGCAGCCCTGCAGGCCGCGCTGAACTCGGTACAGCGTGCCGGTATGCCGGGCATACATGCCGAAGTGCGCAGCGGCGATGAGCGGTGGCGTGGAGCCGCCGGGGTCGCAGACCTGGAGACCGGTGTTCCCATGCGCCCGGAAATGCGGCAACGCATCGGCAGTATCACCAAGACGTTCACCGCTGCGGCCGTGATGCAACAGGTGGAGCAGGGCCGGATCCGGCTCGACGCGCCGGTCGGCGATTACCTGCCCGATCTGGTGCCGGGTGAGCGCGGCCGGCAGATCACCGTGCGGATGCTGCTGAACCACACCAGCGGCCTCGCCGAATATCTACCTCGCGCATTCCCGTCGCTCGGTAGTTTCCCCGACCCGGCGGGCCTGTCCCCGGAGAGCCTGGACGACAACAGGTTCACCGAATTCGGCGCCGCCGAACTCATCGGTATGGGCGTCGCGGCACCGGCGACCGGCGCGCCCGGCGAAACCCCGGGGATGTACTCCAACACCAATTATCTTCTCCTGGGGGAGCTCCTGGCCGATACCACCGGAATACCGGCCGAGGAGTACATCACCGCGAACGTCATCGAGCGGGCCGGGTTACGCGATACCGGGTTTCCGGCCGGCCCGGCGATCGAGGGCCCGCATCCGCGAATGTACGAGTCGCTGTTCGGAAAGATCGACCCGCCGCGTGACTATAGCGTCTACACGATGTCGTGGGTGATGCCCGGCGCGGGACTGGTATCGACCACAGAGGATCTGAATCTCTTCTACCGCAAGCTGCTCGCGGGAGAGATTGTGACCCCGTCGTCGTTGGCGCAGATGCAGCAGACGGTGCGGGTTGTGGGCATGGACGGCGAGCAAATCGATTACGGGCTGGGCCTGCACCGGGTCGAGGTTTCCGGGTGCGGGACCTTCTGGGGTCACGACGGAACGGTGTTCGGCGCCCTGACGTCCGCACTGACCCGCGCCGACGGCGCACGCCAGGTTTCAATCGCGATGAACCTGATGCGCTGGAACCGGCTCGATGCCGCGGGAGTTCCGCAACCTCACCCGATCGACGCCGCACTGGACGACCTGCACCGTCGAGCGATGTGCGGTTGATGCGCTGCACTCGCATCAGGGCCGTGAGGTGGTGTGCCGAGCCCAGGCCCTAGCTTATTGACCGCTCAGCGGGTCGCGGCGTGCCGGACCGGGAGCTTTGTACAGCGAGTACCACGCCCCGGCGGCACATGCCGTGGCCAGCAACACATGTGGCCACGAGTACATGCCGTGGGCTCCGTCGGGTTTCCAGATCACCGTGATCCACGTCGACAAGCCGGCAATGATCGCGATGGAACCCCTGCTCTGTGCGAGCGCCGCGACGACCGCCAGCGGCCAGGTGTAATACCAGGGCAGCGCCGCGGGCACGAACAGCACCACGACACCCATCACCAGTGCGATACCGACCAGTGCCTCACGATCGGTATGACGGAACCTCCACCACAACAACGGAAGTGAGATCGCGATGACGGCGATGCCGAGGATCCGGGAGATGTCGAGCACGGCGTAGAAGTTCACCGGCATGAAAAGGCTGCCGATGACATTGATGAGGTTGGCCGCTGCGGTGGGCAGCGTCAGCCAGTTGATGATCTTCACCGAACCGGCCAGGGCCGTCAACCAGCCGAGGCCGACCCCGGCGGCCAGCGACAGCACCGCGAACACCGCGACGAAAATCAGCGCCGAAGCCGCGGTCGCCGTCGTGAAGGCCTTGACGGATCCATAGCCGCGCCGTCGCCTCAGATCTCGGGTCCACACCCAGACCATGAACGGAAGCGCAAGGCCCGCCGTGGCTTTCACGGCAACCGCGACGGCGATGACGCTGACGCCCCAGAAGTGATGGCCGTTGAAGGTCAGCGCGATAGCGGCCATCATCAGCCCCACCATCAGCATCTCGTTGTGGACGCCGCCCATCAGATGGATGATCACCAGCGGGTTCAGCACGCATATCCACAGCGCGGCAGCGCCGTTGGCGCCGACATGACGGGCCACCCGCGGTGCCGCCCAGATCAGCAGCGCCAAGCCCGGCAACATGCACAGCCGCAACAGCATCGTGCCCGTCACGACGTCCTCGCCGACCAGCAGGGTGACGAACTTCGCGACCAGGATGAACGCGGGTCCGTACGGCGCGGTCGTGGTGGTCCAGATCGGGCTCACGTTCTCCAGCAACGAGTTCGGATTATCGATAGGTCCCACCATGTACGGGTCGAAGCCGTCGCGCAGCAGCGCGCCCTGTGCCAGGTAGGAATAGGTATCGCGGCTGAACACCGGAACGCTCAACAGCAGCGGCGCCAACCAGAATCCCGTCGTGGCGACCATGGCGTATTCGGTCGCGGTGCGGTCGATCACGCTGCGGCCCAGCCGCAGCCAGGCCAGCAGCATCAAGGCCACGCCGACCCACAGCAGCACCGACGACAGCACCAGTCCGTGACCGAACCGCAGCCATGACAGGTGCAGCGATTCCAGCAGCGGGTCGTGCAGCCGCGTGCTGCCCGCGCCGAGTCCACCCGCGGTGATCAGGACGGCGCCAAGGGCGCCTAGCCGCGCCGGTTTGGCCTCCGGTGACACCGCAAACGCGGCGAACCGCGAAATTCGTTGTGCCATAGCTGAGTTCTTCGACGGAATCGCCGGTGACGAGGTTGTCATTCTCAGGCTGACCGGTTAGCGGCCAATCTGGCGAGCTCGGAGATGCCGATCTTGGCCTGCGTGTCGATCGCTGACGCGGCCAGGATTGCCAGCGCTCTGCGGGTCAGCGCATCGATACGGTCCTCGACGGCGGCGAGTGCACCAACCGATTCGATGATCAGGCACAGATCTTTCACCTGCGCGTCGGACAGCTCCGTGCCGATGGACGTCCGCAGTACTTTGGCCCCCACCGGATCGTGCTTCTCGGCCAGTTCGACCGCCTCGGCCAGCAGCACGGTCCGCTTTCCGGAGCGCAGGTCGTCACCGGAGGGCTTGCCGGTGACCGCGGGGTCGCCGAACACGCCGAGCACGTCGTCGCGCAGTTGAAAGGCGACGCCAAGGTTGGTGCCCAGCTCGTGGAAGGCCGCCTGCACATCCGGACGGTCCGCCGCCGCCGCGACACCCAACTGCAATGGGCGCGAAATCGTGTACGACGCAGTCTTGTAGACGTTCACGGTCATCGCCGATGCCACCGATTCGGCGCCGCTGGCCTCGGCCACGATGTCGAGATACTGGCCGCCGAGGACCTCGGTGCGGATCGCGCCCCAGATTCGGTGCACGCGGCGGTGCGCCTCGATCGGCAGATCGGCCGTGGCGACGATGTCGTCGGCCCACACCAGTGATAGGTCGCCAAGCAGGATCGCCGCCGATATTCCGAACTGGTCCGAATTCCCGTGCCAGTCGTGGGTGCGGTGCTTTTCCGAGAACAGCCGATGCACGGTGGGCAGGCCGCGCCGGGTCGCCGAAGCGTCGATGACGTCGTCGTGGACCAGGGCACACGCATGCAGCAACTCGAGCGCGGAGAAAAGGCGCAGTGCGTGCTCCTCATCGGAGTCATTGGGATTTTCGGCGACGGCTCGCCAGCCCCAGTACGCAAACGCCGGCCGCAGCCGTTTACCGCCGCGAAGCACGAATTCTTCGAGCGCCGCGGTCAGTTCGCCGTAATCGGCGCCTATATAGGCACACTCGCTGCGGCGCGCGGCAAGATAAGCGCGCAGTTGCTCGGTGACGGCTTTGGTCAACTCGACGGCTGACGGTGCCGCTGCATACACGCTCAGCGGGCGCCCCTTTCTCTGTGCACTATTCGCCCCGAGTGCACTCAGAGTAGAGCCTGCGTCTGCTGGTTTAGCAAGTCAAAGCCCCGGGGCAACTCGCGCAACTAGGATGCGCGTTGCTCCCCGACGCGGGGCGACTGGTCACGGTTGTGGTAGGCGAGTCCACCGATGATCGCGGCGACCAGGAACGACCCCACTGCGAGCCAGATCGCCGCTCCGGTGAACGAGCGCGCGCTGGGATCGGTGTAACGGGCCTGCGCGTTCATCGTGCTGACCACGCCGGGGCGCAATTTCCACTCAACAATTTCGGCGGACACCTGGTCGCCATTGGTCGATGTCACCTCGCCGGGGAACGACACCGACAGCGTCACATCGGCTTCGGAGTCGCTCAGTGAGGTCAGGTCGACACGGCCCTCGAGAATCACCAGGTCGCCAGCGCGCCGTAGTGCGATATCGACCCCTGCGGCATCGCGATTCATATTGGCCAGCTGGGGAAGTTCGGCGAAGGTGAGGTCGGAGAACACCGCCTGCGAACCGACGTAGTCGTCGCGGCTGTACTCCGACACGGCCACCTTGTTGGCGAACGTCAGGTTGTTGAGCAGCTGCGGGCCCTTGTCGTCGGCGTTGCGCGGTTTGGCCGCCGCGACGATCTGCCCCGACACCCTGTCGTCCGGCGACACCGTCATCGACGCCCTCACGCGTACGCATCCGATGAGCGTCGGCGCGACGATGAGGAACAGCAACACCACGGAGAGCAGCCGACGGTTGCGGGAATGCTGGGCGCGCACGTGGTCATCGTGCCAGATGCGCGCGCTCACAGGGGCTCAGAGAGGCAAAGCCCGCCCGAGGATGGCGAAGGCCCGCGGGTCGCCCGCGAAGTGGTAGCCGCGGATGATGTCGGCGAAGCCGAGCCGGCGATACAGCCGCCAGGCCCGGTTCGCTTCTCCGTTGATCTCGGGTGTGGACAGCAGCACTTGCGATTCGGCGCGGTCCGCAAGCAGCCGGCGCGCGAGTGCCTCACCGAGTCCGCGGCCCTGGGCGCGGGGATGGATGTGCAACTCGGTCAGCTCGAAGTAACTCGTCATCAGCTCGGCGATGCGCGTGGCGTCCGCGCCGACGCGGTGCAGGCCGGCGACCACCTGCTGCTGCCACCACTGGTCCGGTGCGCCGCAGTAGCCGTACGCGACGCCGAGCAGGGACGCCGACGCCAGCTCCGACCCGTCGGGTTTGTCCCGGTCGGGGGCTTCCGGGACCTCGACGGCGGCGACCGCCTTCCAGCCGACCCGTTGCGTGTGCTCGAGCCACATCGATGCCCGCTGGTCTTCGGTGCCACGCGGATACCGCATCGCGTCCACATAGACGGCGAGCGCGTCACCGAGCCGGCGTTGCATATCGCTCGGCGACAGATCGATCAGAAATGTCGCCAACTTGCTCCTGTCCCTCAACACCCATCGTCGGTCACGTGCACACCATTATCGAACCGAAGGTGCTGTTGCTCACCGATGGCGGGGCACGGCATACAATCGGGGGTCGAACTAGGTGGTACCGCTCAGATTGACCTCGTATCATGACTGTTAGGCGTCCGTGAATGCGGACGGACATCAGTTTGAACGATTGAGACCGGTCGCATCGGCTCCAGGGCCCCGAGGGAGGGACGAATGCCACTCTCCGATCATGAGCAGCGCATGCTCGATCAGATCGAGAGCGCGCTCTATGCCGAGGACCCGAAGTTCGCTTCGAGCGTCCGCGGCGGGACGCTGCGCGCACCATCTACCCGGCGTCGACTGCAGGGTGCAGCGCTTTTCGTGATCGGACTGGCCATGCTGGTGGCGGGTATCGCGATCCCGGCCACCCGGATCGGCGACTTCGCGATCCTGTCCGTGATCGGGTTCATCGTGATGTTCGGCGGCGTCGTCTTTGCGATCACCGGCCCGCGGGTGGCCGGCGGCCGTGACCGTTCAGCCACCGACCAGGTCGGGCAGCAGCGGCAGAAGAAGGCCAAGGGCGCTGGCGGCTCGTTCACCAGTCGCATGGAGGACCGGTTCCGCCGCCGTTTCGACGAGTAGATCCGCACCGACCCCAGGGGTAGCCCAATCGGGCTACCCCCTTTTTTGTGTGCGGCAAGCCCCACACCGCCCCACCATCCTGTTTCGACCCTTCTAACTGGGGTTTTGTTATCGCTCACCGGCTCGGGATCCGGAGAATCCTGTTCCTTTGGCGGTCTTTGCCCTGATAGGTGGGGACGCGCGGACAAATCTTGCTAACAAATGGAGTGGTGTGGGGGATTGTGGGGTAAAGTGGCGAGCAACGGGGAATCCGGAGCCCCGGAGTGGCAGGAGGTGGCTGGATGTTTCTCGGCACCTACACGCCAAAGCTCGATGACAAAGGGCGGCTCACATTGCCCGCCAAGTTCCGCGACGCGCTGGCAGGAGGGTTGATGGTCACCAAAGGCCAAGATCACAGCCTTGCCGTCTATCCGCGCGCGGAGTTCGAAAAGCTGGCACGACGGGCGTCGCAGGCATCGAGGAGCAATCCGGAGGCTCGGGCGTTCCTGCGAAATCTCGCCGCGGCCACTGACGAACAGCACCCCGACACACAAGGCCGGATCACCTTGTCGGCCGATCATCGTCGTTACGCCAACCTCTCGAAGGACTGTGTGGTGATCGGATCGGTCGACTACCTGGAAATCTGGGATTCGGCGGCGTGGCAGGAATACCAGCAGTCCCACGAAGAGAACTTCTCCGCGGCCACAGATGAAGCTCTGCACGACATCATCTGAGGCTGCCGCTGATGCGGGACTCGACCGGCACGTTGCTCGTGCATCGTGGCCTCTGTCCGAATCGGCCCTGGCGTACTTCCCCGACGCCAGGTCCGCGAACTCGGACAGGGACCTCGATGCAGGGGCCCCCACCGGAGGCTTGGAGGGATCCGCAGCGATGCCCGACCACATCCCCGTTCTGCTCGACCGCTGTGTCGAACTCCTGGCTCCGGCACTGACCCGCAATGGTCCCGATGGCAGTGGCGCCGTGCTCGTCGACGCCACCCTCGGCGCAGGCGGCCATGCCGAGCGGTTCCTCACCCAGTTCCCCGCCCTGCGGCTGGTCGGCCTGGATCGCGATCCGAACGCCCTCTGGCTCGCGGGCGAGCGGTTGTCCGGGTTCGGCGACCGTGTGCTGCTGGTGCGCACCCGCTACGACGGGATCGAAGGCGCGCTGGAGCAATCCGGTTACTGGGCAGGCAGCGACGACTTCTCGGTTGCCGGCATCCTCTTCGACCTCGGGGTCTCGTCCATGCAACTCGACCGCACCGAGCGCGGTTTCTCCTACGCGTCGGACGCGCCCCTTGATATGAGGATGGACCCGGATGCGCCGCTGACCGCGGCCGACGTCCTCAACACCTACGACGAGCGGGCACTGGCACGCCTGCTGCGCGAATTCGGCGAGGAGCGCTTCGCCAGTCGTATTGCGTCGCGGATCACCCGCAGGCGCGCCAGCCGACCGTTCTCGACCACCGCTGAGCTGGTGGAGTTGTTGTACCAGGCGATTCCAGCACCGGCCCGCCGGACCGGCGGCCATCCGGCCAAGCGGACCTTTCAGGCGTTGCGCATCGCCGTCAACGGCGAGCTGGACTCGCTACGGGACGCGTTGCCCGCCGCGCTGGCGGCGCTTACCCCGGGCGGCCGGATCGTGGTGATGGCCTACCAATCTTTGGAGGACCGCATCGTGAAGAACCAGTTCGCGGCGGCCACCGCCTCCAAGACGCCACCCGGCCTTCCGGTCGAATTACCCGGGCATGAACCCGAATTCGTCTCCTTGACCCGCGGTGCCGAGCGCGCCGGGGCCGAGGAGATCGCATTGAATCCGCGTAGCGCATCTGTGCGGCTACGGGCGCTGGAGAAGGTGGGGGAGTCACGATGAGGGCCAAGCAGAGCAAGCAGGCAAAGCAGGGCAAGCAGGTCAAACGCTCGGCACCGGCTCGCGGGAACGACGAGCGCCGGCGCGACGCCCGAAACGGTGGTCGCCCGAGCGAGGCACCGTCGCGGCGCAAGCCCAGCCGCGACCAGCGTCCACGACGGTCGGGGCCACAGACCAATCCGACTGCGCGGCCGACGAACGCTCCCGCGCGGCCGAAGAGCGCGGGCCAGGCCAAGGCGCGGGCCAAGGCGCGTAAAGCCAAGGCGCCCAAGGTCGTCCGGCCTCCGCTGCGTGAGCGCATCATCGTCAAACTGGCGTCGCTCGACCTGCGTCCTCGTACCCTGATCGCCAGGGTGCCGTTCGTCGTCCTGGTCATCGGATCGCTTGGCGCGGGTCTGGGGACAACCCTGTGGCTGTCGACCGACGCCGCTGAGCGGTCCTACCAACTCGGCTCCGCCCGTGAGACGAATCAGGCTCTGCTGCAACAGAAGGAAGCGTTGGAGCGCGACGTCCTCGAGGCGCAGGCCGCGCCAGCGTTGGCCGAGGCGGCGCGCGGCCTCGGCATGATCCCGTCCCGCGACACCGCGCACCTCGTGCAGGACCCCACGGGCAACTGGATCGTGGTCGGCACCCCCAAACCCGCCGAAGGCGTTCCGCCGCCACCGCTGAACTCGCCGCTGCCCGAGGAGGCGCCGCCCGCACCACCGCAGGCACCGGCGGCGCGTGTCACCGATCCGCGTGAGCTGACTGTGCGTCTTCCGCAGCGTGCGCTGGTGCCCGCCCCCGGCGCCAGTCAGCCGCTGCCAGGCGCAGGCCAGCCGGTGCCGAACATGCCCGCCGTTCCGCCGGTGGCCGCCCCCGGCGCCGAGGTGCCGCACGCAGCGCCCGGCACATTGCCCGCCCTGGGGCCGATGCCGGCCACACCGGCCGCACCGTCGGCACCCCTGCTGCAGCAGCCGCTGCAAGTGCCGCCTGCCGCAGCGACACCTCAGGCGCCCGGCCAGGCGGCGCTGCCGGGACCGGCCGCCGCGCCAGTACCCGGCGCGCCGGCATGAGCCGCGGCAAGGGCTCCGCGCCCGGTGCCGGTAAGTCGAAGTCGCGCGCGACGGTGAAGACGCAGGAACGGTCCGCACGGTCCCGGCGCACCCGCACCGCGGCGTCCGACAGCGGCCTGCGCAGCGCGTCGTTCGTGTTCCGGCATCGAGTCGGCAACGCCGTCATCTTCCTGGTGCTGATCGTCGCCGCGGCGCAGTTGTTCAACCTCCAGGTGCCGCGGGCCGAAGGCCTGCGCGCCGAGGCGGCGAGCCAGCTCAAGGTCACCGATGTCGACCAGGCCGTACGTGGGGCGATCGTGGACCGCAACAACGACAAGCTGGCATTCACGATCGAAGCGCGCGCGCTGACGTTCCAGCCGGTCAAGGTGCGCAAGCTGTGGGCCGAGGCGCAGGCGAAGACATCTGAGGCGCCGGATCCGGACGCCAGGATGCGCGACATCGCCGCCGAAATCGCCCTGCGGCTGAACAACAAGCCCAATGCCGCCACGGTGATGAAGAAGCTCAAGAGCAACGAGTCATTCGTCTACCTCGCCCGCGCGGTCGATCCGGCCATCGCCGATGCCATCACCTCCAAATTCCCCGAAGTCGGCTCGGAGCGTCAGGATCTGCGGCAGTACCCGGGTGGATCGCTCGCGGCCAACATCGTCGGTGGAATCGACTGGGACGGCCACGGCCTGCTGGGGATGGAGGACTCGCTGGATGCGGTCCTGGCCGGGGCCGACGGTTCGGTCACCTATGACCGCGGCTCCGACGGTGTCGTGATCCCGGGAAGCTATCGCAACCGCCACGATGCGGTCGACGGGTCGACGGTCATGCTGACCCTCGACGACGACATCCAGTTCTACGTGCAGCAGCAAGTCCAGCAGGCCAAAGACCTCTCCGGTGCCAAGAACGCGTCAGCCGTGGTGCTGGACGCGAAAACCGGTGAGGTGCTTGCGATGGCGAACGACAGCACCTTCGATCCAAGCCAGGACATCGGGCGCCAGGAACACCGGCAACTGGGCAACCCCGCGGTGTCGTCGCCGTTCGAACCAGGATCGGTCAACAAGATCATCACCGCCGCGTCGGTGATCGAGTACGGACTGTCGAACCCCGACGAGGTGCTGCAGGTGCCGGGCTCGATCAATATGGGCGGTGTCACCGTCGGCGATGCCTGGGAGCACGGCACCATGCCGTACACCACCACCGGCATCTTCGGGAAGTCCTCCAACGTCGGCACGCTGATGCTGGCCCAGCGTCTCGGGCCGGAGCGTTACGCCGAGATGGTCCGCAAGTTCGGTCTCGGGCAGCGCACCGGTGTCGGACTGCCGGGCGAGAGTGCGGGCCTGGTCCCGCCGATCGATCAGTGGTCGGGTAGCACGTTCTCCAACTTGCCTATCGGGCAAGGCCTTTCGATGTCATTGCTACAAATGACGGGTATGTACCAGGCGATCGCCAACGACGGTGTGCGCATCCCCCCGCGCATCCTCAAATCCACCATCGCTCCCGACGGCACCCGCACCGACGAACCCCGGCCCGCAGGGGTGCGCGTGGTATCGGCGCAGACCGCGCAGACGGTGCGGCAGATGCTGCGCGCAACGCTGCAACGCGATCCGATGGGCGTCCAGCAGGGCACCGGATCGCAGGGTGCCGTCGAGGGCTACCAGCTCTCCGGTAAGACGGGTACCGCCCAGCAGATCAACCCCGGGTGCGGCTGCTACTACGACGACGTCTACTGGATCACCTTCGCGGGCATCGCCACGACCGACGATCCGCGCTACGTCATCGGCGTGATGATGGACAACCCGCACCGCACCGCCGACGGCCAGCCCGGGACGACGGCGGCGCCGCTGTTCCACAACATCGCCGCCTGGCTGCTCCAGCGCGAGAACGTGCCGCTCTCACCCGAAGGCCCGCGGCTGACGCTGCAGGCAGACTGAGCGCTGCGGTAGGTCGCGCACCGGGCCGGTAAGTTGTTCTCGCGATGAACCTGCGTCCCAGCCACCCTGTCGGCAGCGTGCTCGCACTTCTTGCCGAGCAGGTGGCGGCGGTGCCGGCGCGCGGTGTCCGCATCCCTGACATCCCGATCACCGGGGTGACGCTGCGCAGCCAGGACGTGGTGGCCTCCGACCTGTTCGCCGCCCTGTCGGGCGCGTCGTCGCACGGCGCGCGCTACGCGGCTGACGCCGTTTCACGCGGGGCATCTGCGATCCTCACCGACGCCGCCGGAGTCGCCGAGATCGGCGGCGATATCGACGTTCCGGTCCTCATTCATCCGGATCCGCGCTCGGTGCTGGGCGAGGTCGCCGCCATGGTCTACGGGCATCCGTCGGAAAAGCTACGAGTCATCGGCGTCACCGGGACATCGGGCAAGACGACCACCACATATCTCGTCGAGGCCGGCCTGCGTTCGGCTGACCGGATGCCGGGGCTCATCGGGACGGTCGGCATCCGCATCGACGGGCGCGATCAGCCGAGCGCTCTGACCACGCCGGAAGCCCCTGATCTGCAGGCGTTGCTCGCCATGATGGTCGAACAGGGAGTCGACACCGTGGTCATGGAGGTGTCGAGCCATGCGCTGACCCTCGGACGCGTGGACGGCGTGCGGTTCGCGATCGGCGGATTCACCAATCTGTCCCGAGACCACCTGGACTTCCATCCGACGATGCAGGACTATTTCGACGCCAAGGCGCAATTGTTCGACCCCGAATCTGCAACGCACGCAAGCGTTTCGGTGGTGTGCGTCGACGACGAGGCCGGCCGCGCGATCGCCGCGCTCGCAGATCATCCGGTGTCCGTCAGCGCCACTGGGCGCGACGCCGATTGGCGGGTCGACGATGTGCGCATACTCGGCGCGGGCTCCGGCGGCGGTGCCCAGGAATTCGTTGCCGTTGATCCGGCCGGCGTACATCACGGGCTGAGCATCGCCTTGCCGGGCCGCTACAACGTGGCGAACTGTCTGCTGGCGGTGGCTCTGCTGGACGCCGTCGGGGTGTCGCCGGAGCAGGCGGCGCTCGGTCTGCGGACGGCCAGAGTTCCCGGCCGCCTGGAAACCGTCGACCGCGGACAACCGTTTCTCGCGCTGGTCGACTATGCGCACAAGCCCGGCGCTTTGCAGGCGGTGCTGCAGACGCTGCGCGAGCAAGGCACCGGGCGGCTGGCCGTGGTGTTCGGCGCCGGAGGTAATCGGGACGCGGGCAAGCGCGAACCGATGGGCCGGGTCGCCGCCGAACTGGCCGATCTCGTCGTGGTCACCGACGACAACCCCCGGGGCGAGGAGCCGGCGGCGATCCGAGCGGCCATCATCGCGGGCACGCTGGACAGCCGCGCAGAAGTCGTCGAGTTCGGCGACCGTCGCGAGGCCATCGACTACGCGGTCGCCTGGGCACAACCCGGTGACATCGTGCTCGTCGCGGGTAAAGGCCACGAGCCGGGACAAACCAGCCACGGCGTGACGCGGCCGTTTGACGACCGCGACGAGGTCGCCAACGCGCTCGAGGCGTTGGGGCACCGCCCGTGATCGACCTGACGATCGCCGAGATCGCCCACATCGTCGGTGGACGACTTGCCGACATCAGCCCCGAACAGGCGGCCGCCACCCGGGTCACCGGGACCGTCGAGTTCGACTCGAGGGCCGTAGGACCAGGCGGGCTGTTCCTCGCGCTGCCCGGTGCCCGCTCGAACGGACACGACTTCGCCGCGTCGGCGGTCGAACAAGGAGCGGTCGCGGTGCTGGCCGCGCGGCCCGTCGGAGTGCCCGCGATCGTCGTCGACCCCGGTGCCCCGCCGACCGGCGAGGAAACCGCCAGCGTGCTCGAACACGACATCGACGGCTCCGGCGCGGCGGTGCTGGCCGCCCTGGCCCGGCTGGCCGCAGCCGTCGCCGAGAAGCTGGTGGACGGCGGGCTGACGATCGTCGGTGTCACCGGCTCGTCGGGCAAGACCTCGACCAAGGATCTGCTTGCGGCGGTGCTCACCCCGCTGGGCCAGGTCATCGCGCCGCCGGGCTCGTTCAACAACGAACTCGGCCATCCGTGGACGGTCCTTCGGGCATCCGAAGCCACCGACTACCTGGTGCTGGAGATGTCCGCGCGGCACCGAGGGAACATCGCGGCGCTGGCGGCAATCGCGCCGCCCTCGATCGCGGTCGTGCTCAACGTCGGCACCGCACACCTCGGCGAATTCGGTTCTCGGGAGGCGATCGCTGCGACGAAAGCCGAACTGCCGCAAGCTGTTCCGTCATCGGGCGCGGTGATCCTCAATGTCGACGATTCGACGGTGGCCGCCATGGCCGAGACGACGGCGGCGCGCGTCGTGCGCGTGTCCAGGGAGCCGGGAGCCCGCGACGTGCAGGTGTGGGCGGATGCGGTGACGCTCGACGAGTTGGCCCGGCCGCGGTTCAGGCTGCACACCGATGGCGGCCAAGTCGATGTCGCCCTGGCGGTGCACGGCGACCACCAGGTGTCCAACGCGCTGTGCGCGGCGGCCGTCGCGCTGGAATGCGGCGCGACGCTCGAGCAGGTGGCCGCCGCACTGGCGGCGGCGGGCCCGGCGTCGCGACACCGCATGCAGGTCGCCACCCGCCCGGACGGCGTCACGATCGTCAACGACGCCTACAACGCCAACCCCGACTCCATGCGTGCCGGGCTCAAGGCGCTGGCCTGGATGGCGCGCGGGGCGGGCGAGCAGGGCCCAGGGCCGGAGGGTGGGCGACGTCGCAGCTGGGCCGTTTTGGGCGAGATGGCCGAACTCGGTGACGACGCGATATCGGAGCATGACAACATCGGCCGGTTGGCCGTGCGATTAGATGTGTCACGACTGATCGTCATCGGAACCGGGAGGGCTATGAGCGCCATGCACCACGGCGCGGTGATGGAGGGGTCGTGGGGCTCTGAGGCCACCATGGTCGCCGACGCCGACGCCGCGCTGGCAGTGCTTCGGTCCGAGCTGCGGGCCGGCGACGTGGTGCTGGTGAAAGCCTCCAACTCCGCCGGGCTGGGCGCACTCGCCGACGTCCTGATCGCCGATCGTGGGGACCCCACCCCATGAGGCAGATCCTCATCTCCGTCGGAATTGCGCTGACGGTCTCGATCCTGCTCACCCCCGTGCTGATCCGGCTGTTCACCAAGCAGGGCTTCGGCCACGAGATCCGCGAGGACGGTCCGCCGAGCCATCACAAGAAGCGGGGCACACCGTCGATGGGCGGGGTGGCCATCGTCGCAGGCATCTGGGCGTCGTATCTCGGCACCCACCTCGTGGGTGTGGTGATCGACGGCAAGGGCCCATCGGCGTCGGGCCTGCTGGTACTGGCGCTGGCGACCGCGCTGGGCTTCGTCGGGTTCACCGACGACTTGATCAAGATCCGGCGGTCACGCAACCTGGGCCTGAACAAGACGGCCAAGACCGTCGGGATCCTTTCTGCTGCGGTGATATTCGGTGTGCTCGCGCTGCAGTTCCGCAACTCCGACGGGCTCACGCCGGGCAGCCCGGACTTGTCGTATGTTCGCGAGATCGCCACGGTCACATTGCCGCCCGCGCTGTTCATCTTGTTCTGCGTGACGATGATCTATGCGTGGTCCAACGCGGTGAACTTCACCGACGGTCTCGACGGGCTGGCCGCCGGTGCCATGGCGATGGTGTGCGCGGCGTACGTGTTGATCACCTTCTGGCAGTTCCGCAACGCGTGCGCGATCAGCCCCGGGCTGGGCTGCTACAACGTGCGCGACCCGCTGGACCTTGCGATCATCGCCGCGGCGACAGCGGGTGCCTGCATCGGGTTCCTGTGGTGGAATGCCGCCCCCGCCAAGATCTTCATGGGCGACACCGGGTCACTTGCGCTGGGCGGCGTCATCGCCGGGTTGTCGGTCACCAGCCGCACCGAGATGCTCGCGGTTGTGCTCGGTGCGCTGTTCGTCGCCGAGGTCACCTCGGTCGTCGTTCAGATTTTGGCGTTCCGCACGACCGGGCGCCGGGTGTTCCGCATGGCGCCGTTCCATCACCACTTCGAATTGGTGGGGTGGGCCGAAACCACGGTGATCATCCGCTTCTGGCTGTTGACGGCGATCTCCTGCGGACTCGGCGTCGCGCTGTTCTACAGCGAGTGGTTCACCGCCGTCGGCGGCTGACATGAGCGATCTTTCTCTGTTGGTGCCGGGGGCGCGCATCCTGGTGACGGGCGCAGGCATCACCGGGCGTTCGGTGAGCGCCGTGCTGGAGCCGACGGGCGTTCGGCTGACGATTTGCGACGACGATCCGCTGGCGTTGCAGCGGCTCATCACCCCCGCGAAAGTGGTCACCGCCGCCGAAGCGCAGGCGCACATCGCCGAGTACGACCTCGTGGTGACGAGCCCCGGATTTGCGCCGACGACGCCCGTGCTGGCCGCCGCCGCCAACGCCGGTGTGCCGATCTGGGGAGACGTCGAATTAGCGTGGCGGCTGGACAGTTCCGGCCACTTCGGCCCGCCGCGGCAATGGCTCGTCGTCACCGGAACCAACGGCAAGACCACCACGACGTCGATGCTGCACGCGATGCTGATCGCCGCGGGTCGTCGCGCGGTGCTGTGCGGCAACATCGGCAACCCGGTGCTCGACGTGCTGGCCGAACCGTCCGAAGTATTGGCCGTCGAGCTGTCCAGCTTCCAACTGCACTGGGCGCCGTCGCTGCGACCGGAGGCGGGCGCGGTGCTCAATGTCGCCGAGGACCACCTGGACTGGCACGGCAGCATGACGGCCTACGCGAGGGACAAGGCGACCGCCCTGGCCGGCAGGGTCGCGGTTGCCGGCCTCGACGATCCGGTCGCCGCGAGTCTGCTGGACAAGGCCGCCGCCTCGGTGCGGGTCGGTTTCCGGCTGGGCGAACCGGCGGCGGGGGAGCTCGGCGTCGTGGACGGCATGCTCGTCGACAACGCGTTCTCCGACCCGCCACCCGGCGGCAGGCAACTGGCTCCGGCCGCATCCATCCCCGTCAAAGGGCCTGTCGGGGTGCTCGACGCACTGGCCGCGGCGGCACTGGCCCGCGCGGTCGGGGTGCCACCCGCACCCATCGCGGATGCCCTCGCGGGATTCAAGGTGGGCAGCCACCGCGCCGAGGTCATTGGCGTGCACGACGGCGTGACCTACGTCGACGATTCCAAGGCCACCAACCCGCATGCGGCACAGGCCTCGATCGCGGCATATCCGAGCGTGGTCTGGATCGCCGGCGGGCTGCTCAAGGGCGCCTCGGTGGAAGAACTCGTGGCGACGGTGGCGAATCGGCTGGTTGGAGCGGTGCTCATAGGCCGCGACCGCGAGCTGGTCGCCAATGCTTTATCGCGACACGCCCCGGATGTCCCCGTCGTTCAGCCTGTGACGGGGGAGGATTTTGGGGTGCATGGGAAAGATGAGACTGGTGTGACTGGCGAGGCGGTGATGACGGCCGTCATCGAGGCCGCGTCACGTCTCGCCGGACCTGGGGACACCGTCCTGCTGGCACCGGCCGGGGCATCCTTCGACCAGTTCAGCGGCTACGGCCATCGCGGCGATGCGTTCGCCGCCGCCGTGCGCGCCCTGTCTCGGTAGCAGCGATGAGCAACATCCTGACCCGATTGCGGCTCCGCAGGACGGGTGACGACAAACCGGCCGACGGCACGTCGGCGGAGCAGGCACCCCGCACCCGCTTCGGCGCGTGGCTCGGCAGGCCGATGACGTCATTCCATCTGATCATCGCCGTGGCGGCACTGCTGGTCATGCTGGGCCTGACGATGGTGCTGTCCGCCTCGGGCGTGTACTCCTACGACACCGACGGGTCGCCGTGGATGGTGTTCGCCCGGCAGGTGCTGTGGACCATCATCGGCCTGTTCGCGTTCTACGTCGCGATGCGGATGCCGATCCACGTGATGCGCAGCATGGCGTTCACCGGATTCGGCATCTCGATCATCCTGCTGATCCTGGTGCTCATCCCGGGAATCGGCAAGGTGGCCAACGGTTCTCGAGGCTGGTTCGTCATCAACGGCTTTTCGATGCAGCCGTCGGAGCTGGCCAAGATCGCGTTCCTGCTGTGGGGCGCGCATCTACTGGCGACCCGTCGCCTGGAGCGGGCCTCACTGCGTGAGATGTTGATTCCGCTGGTGCCTGCGGCCGTCATCGCGCTGGCGCTCATCGTCGCCCAACCCGACCTCGGGCAGACGGTGTCGCTGGGCATCATCCTTCTGGGTCTGCTCTGGTATGCCGGTCTACCGCTGCGGGTGTTCGTGTCGTCGCTGTTGGCTGTCGTCGCATCGGCGGCTGCACTGGCGATGGCCGAGGGCTACCGCTCCGATCGGGTGATGTCGTGGCTGAATCCCGGCGCCGACTCCCAAGGGTCGGGCTACCAAGCCCGCCAGGCGCGATTCGCGCTGGCCAACGGTGGTTTCTTCGGCGACGGGCTGGGACAGGGCACGGCGAAATGGAACTATCTGCCCAACGCGCACAACGACTTCATCTTCGCGATCATCGGTGAGGAACTCGGGTTCATCGGGGCGGCCGGTCTCCTGTGCCTGTTCGGGCTGTTCGCCTACACCGGTATGCGGATCGCCCGTCGCTCGGTAGATCCGTTCCTGCGACTGCTGACCGCCACCGCGACGCTGTGGGTGATGGGCCAGGTGTTCATCAACGTCGGCTACGTGGTGGGGCTGCTGCCGGTGACCGGGCTGCAGCTGCCGCTCATCTCCGCTGGCGGAACATCAACGGCGACAACGCTCTTGATGATCGGGATCATGGCCAATGCAGCACGACACGAGCCCGAGGCGGTGGCTGCCCTGCGCGCCGGGCGTGACGACCGGGTCAACCGCCTGCTGCGACTGCCCCTGCCCGCGCCGTATGTGCCGACCCGCACCGAGGCGTTGCGCGATCGCTTGCGCACCAAGGGAGCGAAGGGTGCGGGAGGCAAAACAACCAAAAAGGAACCACGGCCGCGCGCGACGGCGGGTGCCAGAGGAGCGAAAGCGCCCAAGGCCGCCACCAGCAGGAGCCGTAAGCCCGCCGCCGAGAATCGGCGCCAAACCGCCACGGCCGCCAGAGCCGTGCGAGCCCCAAGGCATCATGGAGACGGTCCAGACCGCAAGGGCCGACGGGGTCGCACATTGGAAGGTCAGCATCACGGGTGAGCAGATCGGTATCTGGTCCTCGGGGGCAGCGGAGAGACCGGGGGATATCCGTGGTGCTCGCGGGTGGTGGTACCGCGGGCCATGTCGAACCGGCGATGGCGGTGGCCGACGCGCTGCGAGCGATCGATCCTGACGTGCGGATCACCGCACTGGGCACCGAGCGTGGTCTGGAGACCCGCCTGGTGCCGCAGCGCGGCTATGCCCTCGAACTGATCACCCCGGTCCCGCTTCCGCGCAAACCGTCCGCTGACCTCGCCCGGCTGCCGATGCGCATCCGAAGGGCAGTGCGGCAGACCCGCGCCGTGCTTACCGACGTCGACGCCGACGTCGTCATCGGATTCGGTGGCTACGTCGCGCTGCCGGCTTATCTGGCTGCTCGCGGCGGGCTGGGCCGGCGCCGGCGGGTGCCGGTGGTGATCCACGAGGCCAACGCCACGGCGGGCTGGGCGAACAAGGTCGGCGCCCGATCTGCGCGACGGGTGCTTTCGGCGGTGCCGAATCCGGGACTGCGCGGCGCCGAGGTCGTCGGGGTGCCGGTGCGGGCCGCGATCACATCGCTGGATCGCACGGCGCTGCGCGCCGAGGCGCGCGCTCACTTCGGGTTTGACGACGACGCCAAGGTAGTACTCGTTTTCGGCGGGTCGCAGGGTGCGCAGTCGCTCAACCGGGCGGTGTCTGCCGCCGCCAAAGATCTTGCTGCGTCCGGAATCTCGGTGCTGCACGCGCACGGTCCCAAGAACACCCTCGATTTGCGTGAGCCGGCAGACGGCGATCCGCCGTACGTCGCCGTTCCGTATCTGGACCGGATGGACCTCGCCTACGCCGCCGCCGACCTCGCGATCTGCCGGTCGGGGGCGATGACGGTCGCCGAGCTGACGGCGATCGGCCTGCCCGCGGTGTATGTGCCGCTGCCGATCGGCAATGGCGAGCAGCGGCTCAACGCGCTGCCCGTCGTCAACGCCGGCGGCGGCGTCCTCGTCGACGACGCGGACCTTTCACCGCAATTCGTCGCCGAGACTGTCACCTCATTGTTGACCGAGACTGGGCGACTGCAGGCGATGACGGTGGCCGCCGCCATGGCCGGCCATCGCGATGCTGCGCAGAAGGTCGCCGAAGTGGCGCTCGATGTCGCCCGCGAATCCCGAAAAGGTCTGCGATGAACGCGAAGTCACCGGAGCCGGAAGGCCGGCGACATCGGATGTTGCCGGAGGAGTTGCAGCGGGTGCACATGGTCGGCATCGGCGGAGCCGGCATGTCTGGTATCGCCCGCATCCTGCTGGATCGGGGCGGGTTGGTGTCCGGTTCGGATGCCAAGGAGTCGCGCGGTGTGTTGGCGCTGCAAGCGCGGGGTGCGTCGATCCGGATCGGCCACGACGAGTCCTCGCTCGACCTGCTGCCCGGTGGACCGACAGCCGTCGTCACCACCCACGCCGCGATTCCCAAAACCAACCCCGAGCTGGTCGAGGCGCGCAGGCGTGGCATCCCGGTCATTCTGCGTCCGGTCGTTCTGGCCAAGCTGATGGCCGGGCACACCACGCTGATGGTGACCGGCACCCACGGCAAGACGACCACCACCTCGATGCTGATAGTTGCCCTGCAGCACTGCGGATTCGACCCGTCGTTCGCGGTCGGGGGAGACCTCGGGGAGGCCGGCACCAACGCCCACCACGGCAGCGGCGATTGCTTCGTCGCGGAGGCAGACGAGAGCGACGGGTCGCTGCTCGAGTACAGCCCCGACATCGCGGTGGTGACCAACGTCGACGTCGATCACCTCGATTTCTACGGCAGCGTCGAGGCCTACGGCGCGGTGTTCGATGATTTCGTCGAACGCATCAAACCCGGTGGCGCACTTGTGGTGTGCGTCGACGATCCCGGTGCGGCCGCACTTGCCGAACGCACGGCGGCGCTTGGCATCCGCGTCCTGCGCTACGGCAGCGATCCGGGTCTGGCGACCGACGCCGCGCTGGTGAGCTGGGAACAACACGACACCGGCGCCGTCGCGCACGTCCGGTTGGCGGGTGACCCGCAGCCGTGGGTGATGCGGCTGGCGGTGCCGGGCAGACATATGGCCCTCAATGCGCTGGCAGCCTTGCTCGCCGCGGTGAATGCCGGCGCACCTGTCGACGCGGTGCTCGACGGTCTGGCCGGCTTCGAAGGTGTGCGCCGCCGTCTGGAGCTGGTCGGGGCCGTCAACGGTGTGCGTGTTTTCGACGACTACGCGCACCACCCGACCGAGGTGCACGCCAATCTGAGCACCTTGCGAACGGTGGCGCACACAGGCCGTACGGTCGTGGTGTTCCAACCGCACTTGTATTCGCGGACAGAGGCTTTCGCGCGAGAGTTCGGACAGGCGTTGGATACGGCGGACGAGGTTTTCGTGCTCGACGTCTATGCGGCACGTGAACAGCCGATAGCCGGAATCAGCGGGGCGAGCGTCACCGAACACGTCACCGTTCCGGTGAGCTATATCCCGGACTTCTCGGCCGTCGCCGAACGTGTGGCCAGTGCTCTGCAGCCGGGCGATGTCGTCGTCACCATGGGAGCCGGCGACGTCACCATGCTCGGTAAGGAAATCCTGGCGGCGCTACAGGCAAAGGCCAACCGCAGTGCGCCCGGTGGGCCGGGCACGGTATCGCGATGACCGAGCCGACCGACCCCGCTGACAGCTCGGCCGAGGCCGACGAACCCGAAACCCTGGCCGACACCGAATCCGAGGCGGCCGGCACCGACGCCGAGTCGGCCGAGTCGGCCGAGTCGGCCGAGTCGGCCGAGCCGACACCATCGCCGCCCGCGGAAACAGATTTCGAGGGACCGCGGCGCCGGGCACGCCGTGAGCGCGAGGAACGACGCGCCGCCCAGGCCCGCGCCACCGCCATCGAAGAGGCCCGCCGCGAGGCCAAGCGGCGCGTCACCGGCACCCCCAATCCGAAAAAGATTGGGCGCGGCACGGTTCGGGGCCTGAAGGTGCTGATGTGGACGGCGCTGATCAGTGTGACCGTCGTCGGTCTCGGCCTGCTGCTGTACTTCACGCCGGTCATGTCGGCGCGCGACATCGTCGTGGTCGGGCTGGGCGCGGTGACACAGGACGAGGTGACCAGCGCGGTGGCCGTCGAACCGGGAACACCGCTGCTGCAGATCGACACCGACACCGTCGCCGAGCGAGTGGCCGCCATCCGGCGCGTCGCCAGCGTCCGGGTCCAGCGCGAGTATCCGTCAACGCTGCGGGTCACCGTGGTCGAGCGGGTGCCGGTGGTGGTCAAGGACTACCCGGACGGACCGCATCTGTTCGACCGCGACGGCGTGGACTTCGCGATCGCGCCGCCGCCACCCGGCGTGCCGTATCTCGACACCCAGAATCCCGGTCCAAACGATCCGCCGACGAAGGCCGCGCTGGAGGTCATGACGTCGCTGCGCCCAGAGGTGGCCGCGCAGGTCGCCCGCGTCGACGCACCCTCGGTCGCCGCAATCACGCTGCAACTCACCGATGGTCGCCAGGTCGTGTGGGGGACCACCGACCGCACGGAGGAGAAGGCCCTCAAGCTCGGGGCACTGCTCACACAGCCCGGCCAGACGTACGACGTGTCCAGTCCGGACCTGCCGACCGTCAAGTAATTGCGCAGAATTCTTTGCGCGCGTGTCGGCGCGCCTGCACGCATCGCCCGCGCACCCGCCCTACCGTTCTGGTTGCGCGGAACAACTTGACATAACTATAACCCTCTGGTTGAGGTTGAGAGTTTGCCAAGGCGTTCCGCGAGTCGACAACCAACCTGGGAGGAAAGGGCGATCCGATGACCCCCCCGCATAATTACCTCGCCGTGATCAAGGTCGTCGGCATCGGCGGCGGCGGCGTCAACGCCGTCAACCGGATGATCGAGCAGGGCCTCAAAGGCGTTGAGTTCATCGCCATCAACACCGACGCGCAAGCGCTGTTGATGAGCGATGCCGACGTCAAGCTCGACGTCGGCCGCGACTCCACCCGCGGGCTCGGCGCCGGCGCCGACCCCGAGGTCGGACGCAAAGCCGCCGAAGACGCCAAGGATGACATCGAGGAGCTGCTGCGCGGCGCCGACATGGTGTTCGTCACCGCGGGCGAAGGCGGTGGCACCGGTACCGGCGGTGCGCCCGTCGTGGCGACGATCGCCCGCAAGCTCGGTGCGCTGACCGTCGGTGTGGTGACGCGACCGTTCTCCTTCGAGGGCAAGCGGCGAAGCAACCAGGCCGAGACCGGCATCACCTCGTTGCGCGAGAGCTGCGACACGCTGATCGTGATCCCCAACGACCGGCTCCTGCAGATGGGCGACGCCGCGGTGTCGTTGATGGACGCGTTCCGTAGCGCCGACGAGGTGCTCCTCAACGGCGTGCAGGGCATCACCGATTTGATCACCACGCCCGGTCTGATCAACGTCGACTTCGCCGACGTCAAGGGCGTCATGAGCGGAGCGGGCACCGCGTTGATGGGCATCGGGTCGGCGCGGGGTGACGGCCGCGCCCTCAAGGCAGCCGAGATCGCCATCAATTCGCCGCTGCTCGAGGCGTCCATGGAGGGCGCCCAGGGCGTGCTCCTGTCCGTCGCCGGCGGCAGCGACCTCGGACTGTTCGAGATCAACGAAGCGGCTTCGCTGGTGCAAGAGGCAGCTCACGCCGAGGCCAACATCATCTTCGGCACCGTCATCGACGACTCCCTCGGCGACGAGGTCCGCGTCACGGTCATCGCCGCGGGATTCGATGCGGCCGGGCCGGGGCGCAAGCCGGTGGTCGGCACCGGGCAGGCGATCGCGGCCGGAACAGCGGGCAAGGTGACCTCGCAGCTGTTCGAGCCCGCCGACGCCGCCAGTGTGCCGGTGCACACCAACGGCGCGACGGTCAGCATCGGCGGCGGGGACGACGACGACGACGTCGACGTGCCGCCGTTCATGCGCCACTGACAGCCGTGCGATCCGCTCTTCGCCCGAGAGGCTCATCGCCGCGATACTGGCGAACGTGACGGTACGTATACGGCGCGTGACCACGACACGTGCCGGTGGCGTCTCTGCGCCGCCGTTCGACACCTTCAATCTCGGCGACCACGTCGGCGACGACCCCGCTGCCGTGGCCGCCAACCGCAAACGGCTCGCCACGGCAGTCGGACTGGGCGATGACGGTGTCGTGTGGATGAACCAGGTGCACAGCGATCGCGTCGTGGTGGTCGACGGACATCGGCCCGCACCCGTCGACAAAACCGATGCACTGGTTACCCGCAGGCGGCGTTTGGCTTTGGCCGTGGTGACCGCCGATTGCGTTCCGGTTCTATTGGGTGACGCGCGCGTCGGCGTGGTGGCGGCCGCGCACGCCGGCCGGGTCGGGGCACAGAACGGTGTCGTGGCGCGCACGGTGGAGGCGATGCTCGAACTCGGTGCGCACGCCGAGGACATCTCGGTGCTGCTGGGTCCCTCGGTCAGCGGACGCAATTACGAGGTTCCCGCGGCGATGGCCGACGAGGTGGAGGCCACCCTGCCGGGCAGTCGCACGACGACCGCTCAGAAGACGCCAGGACTGGATCTGCGGGCCGGAATTGCCCGGCAACTAACGGATTTGGGAATCACGGCCATCGATGTCGACCCGCGGTGCACGGTGGAGGATCGCAACCTGTTCAGCCACCGGCGGGACGCGCCGACGGGACGGCTGGCATCCCTGGTGTGGATGGAATGAGCCGGACCATGGCAGGCGAAACGGGCGCGACTCGCGAATCTGAACTTGCCGAGGCGCTGACCGCCGTCCGAGCACGGCTCACCGCCGCAGCCGAGGCAGCCGGACGCAATTCTGACGAAATTGAATTGCTGCCTATTACCAAATTCTTCCCGGCCACCGACGTATCAATTCTGCACCATTTAGGGTGCGAGGATTTCGGCGAATCTCGCGAACAGGAAGCGGCCAATAAAGCGGTCGAAGTCGCCAATAGTGTGGGCGGCGAACCCATTCGCTGGCACATGGTGGGGCGGATCCAGCGCAATAAAGCGCGCTCGATCGCCGGCTGGGCGTATGCCGTCCACTCCGTCGACAGCATGCGGGTCATTGACGCGCTGAACCGCGCCGCGGTGCGGGCGCTGGCCGACGGCGAACGGTCCGCGCCGCTTCGCGTCTACATACAGATAAGCCTCGACGGGGACACGAAGCGTTCAGGCGTGGATGTCAACGACCCGGAAGCGGTCGACGCCCTCTGCGCCGCGGCCCAGGCCGGCGAGGGTCTGGAGTTCGTCGGGCTGATGGCGATTCCGCCGTTGGGAGCGGATCCCGGCGCAGCCTTCGGGCGTTTGCAATCCGAACTGGCGCGGGTACAGCGGAACTATCCGCAGCGCCTCGAACTGTCGGCAGGGATGTCGGGCGACCTCGAGGTGGCGGTCGAACACGGCTCAACGTGTGTGCGTGTCGGTACCGCGCTATTGGGACAACGTCCTCTAACGTCACCTGAAGTAGTCACTCCAGTCACATCTTCATCACAGACACCAGAGCGATCATGAGAAGGGTCGAGCGATGAGCACACTCCACAAGGTCAAGGCCTACTTCGGGATGGCCCCTATGGACGACTACGACGACGAGTACTACGAAGACGACGACCGCGGCACCGCGCGCGGCGGGTACTCGCGCCGTCCGCGGGAGGACCGTTTCGAAGATGACGGCTATGCCCCCGGACGGGGCGGCTACGACGACCGCGAGTACGACGACGCACCGGCCGGGTACCGCGGTGGATTCCGCGACGACGACCGTTTCGAGCCAAGGATGCGCGGTCCGCGCGACTTCGAGCGCGCATCCTCGCGGCTGGGCGCGCTGCGTGGCTCCACCCGCGGGGCCCTCGCGATGGATCCGCGCCGGATGGCCGAGTTGTTCGAGGCGGGCAGCCCGCTGTCGAAGATCACCACGCTGCGCCCGAAGGACTACGGCGAGGCCCGCACCATCGGCGAACGGTTCCGGGACGGCACTCCGGTCATCATGGACCTGGTCACCATGGACAACGCCGATGCCAAGCGGCTGGTTGACTTCGCGGCCGGGTTGGCATTCGCGCTGCGCGGCTCGTTCGACAAGGTCGCGACCAAAGTCTTCCTGCTCTCGCCCGCCGATATAGATGTGACCGCCGAGGAACGCCGCCGTATCGCCGAGGCCGGCTTCTACGCCTACCAATAGGTTCGGTTGCCAGGGGGTTCTCCGCGGTAGCGTCATCGCCGAACGTGCCAGGTAGGCTGGCGACGTCGCGCCGGCGCCCCGGGCTTCAAGCGTGCGCGGCCTCGTGCCTGTATCAAATGTCACACCTGTAGTGAGGTCGGCTCCGTTGTCGCAATTCTTCTCGATCCTGGGCTTTGTCCTGTTCGTGTTCTGGCTGCTTCTGATCGCCCGGGTCGTCGTCGAATTCATCCGCTCGTTCTCGCGGGACTGGCAGCCCAAGGGCGTGACGGTGGTCATCCTGGAACTGATCATGACCGTGACGGACCCGCCGGTGAGGCTGTTGAGGCGCGTCATCCCGCAGCTCACGATAGGTGCCGTTCGCTTCGACCTATCCATCATGGTGCTGCTGCTGGTGGCTTTTATCGGCATGCAACTGGCATTCGGCGCAGCGGCCTGAGATACGCCCGCCCGCCGCGGCTTTGGAGTTAGCGACGGACATCGCCCGGGGTTTTCCGGGGTCGATATTGGATGACTGAATCTGCGGCCACCGCGGCCGGGGAAGATTGAAATTCGCTCTTAATATTGGGCTCTACTGCAACCGCCGGGTCTGGTGTGACAGGATGGGCGCCAGTTACGTTCAAGCGAGGCTTTACACTTTGAGATCGGTTCACGGTCCAGACTCCAAGGGGGCAGACAATGCCGCTTACACCTGCCGACGTTCACAACGTTGCGTTCAGCAAGCCACCAATCGGCAAGCGCGGCTACAACGAGGACGAGGTCGACGCCTTCCTCGATCTGGTTGAGAACGAGCTGACCCGACTCATCGAGGAGAACGCCGACCTCCGTCAGCGGGTCGCCGAGCTGGACCAGGAGCTGGCCTCCGGAGGTGGCGGTGACGCGCAGTCGACTCAGTCGATTCCGCATTACGAGCCCGCTCCCACGCCTCCGCCCGCACCCGAGCCCACCCCGCAGCCGGTGTACGAAGCGGCCCCGACCTCATCGGTCACTGAGGACCAGGCGCTCAAGGCGGCACGGGTGCTGGCCCTGGCGCAGGACACCGCCGACCGGTTGACCGGCACCGCCAAGGCCGAGTCCGACAAGCTGCTCGCCGACGCACGCGCCCAGGCCGATGCACTGGTCAGCGAGGCGCGGCAGACCGCCGAGACCACGGTCACGGAGGCCAAGCAGCGTGCCGACGCACTTCTGCTCGACGCTCAGACGCGTTCGGAAGCGCAGCTGCGGCAGGCCCAGGAGAAGGCCGACGCCCTGCAGGCCGACGCCGAGCGCAAGCATTCTGAGATCATGGGCACCATCAATCAGCAGCGCACAGTGCTGGAAGGTCGCCTCGAACAGCTGCGTACCTTCGAGCGCGAGTACCGCACCAGGCTCAAGACCTACCTGGAATCGCAGCTCGAGGAGCTCGGCCAGCGTGGCTCCGCCGCCCCGGTGGACTCCAGTGCCAACAACGAGGCCGGCGGTTTCAACCAGTTCAACCGCGGCAACAACTAGTCGTCGGCGAATTTCGCTTTCCTTGTCCCGTCGACCCAGGGTTGATCAATGTTGATCGTCGCGCTCGTGCTTGCAGTCATCGGCCTTGCCGCGTTGGTGACCGCCGTCGTCACCAGCAATGAATTGATCGCATGGGTGTGCATCGCGGCCAGCGTGATCGGCGTGGTGCTGCTGATCATTGATGCGATCCGGGATCGCTCCCGGGGCACCGCCGAAGCCGAGAGCGACCTCGACAATCAACCAGTCGTCGAGTTCGATGAGGAGTACCCGGAGGAATCCGGAGCCCCCGCAGCGCCCGCGGTCGAACCCGACTACGAAGCGGAGACGACGGTCGTCGAGCAGGCCGACGATGTCACCCGTGACGTCGAAGAGGACCGCAACCGCTAAACCGTTGGCGCCCCTAATAATTCGCGCACCTCGTCGTCGGTGACCTGATGGAAATCCTCGTACGCCTGGCCGACGGCTTCGAATCCGGGTGGCATCGTCGCACAGACCACGTCGTCAGCTTCGGTCGCGAGCTCCCGGCACGTCGATGGCGGTCCGACGGGCACCGCAACCACCACCGCGGACGGGCCGTCGGCCCGCACGGCACGTATCGCGGCGAGCATGCTGGCGCCGGTGGCGATACCGTCGTCGACCAGGATCACCGTCTTGTTGGCCATCTCGACCGGTGGCAGGTCTCCGCGGTAGGCACGCTCCCGCCGATGTAGTTCATCGGTCTCTCGCACGATCGCGTCCTGCATCTGCTCGTCGCTGACGCCCAGGCTGCGCACCAGGCTGTCGTTGATCACGACACCACCGCCGGAGGCCAATGCGCCCATCGCGAGCTCCTGCCACTGCGGGACGCCCAGTTTGCGAACCAGGAACACATCCAGCGGAGCCCCCAGGGCGCGGGCCACCGGCCAAGCAACCGGAACGCCGCCCCTCGCCAGCCCCAGCACCAGCACATCGTTCCTGTCGCGGTAGGACACCAGCTTCTGCGCCAGGACGTCGCCGGCCTCCCGGCGGTCCCGGAACACCCGACGCGCACTGCGGCGGGTCAGTCCTCGCATGCCGCTCATCGATTCTCCGAAATTTCAGCCTACGACCGTGGATACCCAACCCGGGGAGCAATCCGTCACCGCCGCGGCTGCGAATATCCATATATGGGCTCTTCGATTTTGAGCGGGCAATCAGCATGATGTCTGGGTTGCGGCCCGCTGTTTGCGGGTGCAGTGGAAGCGTATCCGGCGGGCCGAGTTTTCTGTGTTTCTGAACCCGCACGCTGTGCGTTTGACCTGCTTGACGAGCCGGTTGTAGCCCTCGGTGCCGGCGTTGGTGATGCCGGTGGCGATGAAGGCGTTGATCTCGGGCCACCAGGTGTCCACGGTGGTGGCCAGGGTCAGCAGCTCCGGGATCTGCGAATCGATGCACCAGGACAGGAACCGGTGCAGGCGGTGCCGGGTCAGGTGCGGGTCGCCGCCGACGCGCACGGTGGACAGCAGGGTGCGCAGTTCTTCCTTGGCGATCCACGCTGAGAGGATCTGACCGGTGTCGTCAGCGGCGATGAGGGCGTTCCAC
The DNA here is from genome assembly GCF_000243415.2 of Mycolicibacterium tusciae JS617. The sequence continues at coordinate 6,290,097 of NZ_KI912270.1, read as the reverse complement.
ATTTTGGCGAAACTCTTGCCCGACAGGCGTTCCCGAGCGCGCAGCAACCGTCGCCGGTTGGCCCATTCCGGGTCGATCTTGCGACCACGACGCTCACGTAGATCCCAGGTGACCCGTTGACGCACCTTGGTCACCGCGTCGTTGCCGAGCTTCACCAGGTGGAAGTGATCGACCACGATCGTCGCGTTGGGCAACAAGCCGGGTGTGCGGATCGCTGTCGCGTAGACCGCGGCCGGGTCGATGGCCACGTAGGCCACGCCCGCGCGGAAGGCTTCGGTGCGCTCAGAGAGCCAGTCGATGACCGCTGCGCCGGTGCGGCCTTCCCGTTGCCCCAGCAGGCCCTGATCGCCGGCCAGGTCGACGAACCCGGTGTCCCACGGGTCCACCCGCACCCACCCCTGCGTCACCGCGCAGTGTTCCCACCTGGGCTTTCCGCGGCGGGTCTCATCGATGCCCAGCACCGCGGTGGGCTGCGGTTCGACTAGCAGCGACTCGGCGTGGGCGACGAACGCGCGGTGCGCGGTCGGCCACGACACGCCGTGGCTGTTTGCGACCTCGGCCACAGAACGGGCCGCATCCCCGATCGCCGCACCGACCTGAGTGCGCAACCGCAGAGTTGTGCGGGCCCGCGCCGGCACCTGCGCGATGGACTCGGTGAAGGACCCGCGTTCACAGTAGTCCTCCCGGCAACGCCACCGGGTCTTGTGCCACCGCAGCATGATTCGCGCTTCACCGTAGGGGATATCCTTCGGTGCGGTGGCGACTCGGGCCTTCACCGAGGTGGACAACACCCCACACGACGGGCACGCCGCCGCGGACTCGCTCGCGGTCACCGCGTGCACTACTCGCGTCCCGTCGGCCCAGCGCTCGACACGCTCAACCCGCACTCCTGGCAGCCCAAACAACAATGTCGTACCGTCGGACACGGCCCTTGGTTCCCTTCGTCAGCCTGAATGCTTCGCAACTTTCAGACTTCGGAAGACCAAGGGCCTCCCCATGCAGCGACACGCCCTACGAGAGCGAAATCACAACTGCCCCATTAAAATCGAAGAGCCCATATATGGGCATCGAGTGTGAAACCGTCATCGACCATCCGCGCAGCGAGGTCTTCGAATGGCACACGCGGCCAGGCGCGATGCGGCGTCTGGTGCCGCCGTGGCAGCCGATGAAGGTCGTGGCCGAGGCCGACTCGCTGGCCGACGGCTGTGCCGTGCTCGGTCTGCCTGCAGGGTTGCGCTGGGTGGCCCAGCACGACCCGACCAGATTCGATGCGCCGCACCGGTTCGTCGACGTGCTGTCCTCTGCAGGTCTGCGGTCGTGGCCTCCGCGGATCGTCGGCCGCTGGACCCACACCCACGAGTTCGAAGAGGCGTCCCCGGTTGCGACGCGGGTGTACGACCGCATCGACGCGCCGGTGCCCGCCGCCGCGCTGCGGCCGATGTTCGCCTACCGGCACCGGCAACTCGCCGACGACCTGGCCGCACACTCCGACGCCCGTGCCGCGGGGCTGAACCCTTTGGTCGTGGCCGTCACCGGCGCGACCGGCCTGGTCGGCACCGCGTTGACGGCGTTTCTCAGCACCGGCGGGCACCGAGTGATCCGGTTGGTCCGGCACCCGGCGCAATCCCCGGATGAGCGGCAGTGGGAGCCGAACAGTCCCGCGCCCGATCTGCTGTCCGGGGTCGACGCGGTGGTGCATCTCGCCGGGGCCTCGATCGCGGGGCGCTTCACCGCTGCGCACAAGAAGGGCATTCGCGACAGCCGGATCGGGCCCACCCGCCGCCTGGCCGAGGTGGCCGCCAACGGTGACTTCGGCGGCCCGTTCGTCACCGCCTCGGCGGTCGGCATCTACGGATACGACCGCGGGGATGCCGTGCTGTGCGAGGAAAGCGTGCGTGGCGACGGCTTCCTCGCCGACGTCGTCGCGGAATGGGAGGCCGCAACGGCGCCTGCCGCCGAAGCCGGCCTTCGGGTCGTCAACGTCCGGACCGGAATCGTGCAGTCCGCCAACGGCGGCACGCTGCGCCTGTTTCGTCCCTTGTTCGCCGCGGGACTGGGCGGTCGCGTCGGAAGTGGACGCCAGTGGCTGTCGTGGATCGCGCTGGACGATCTGCTCGACGTCTATTATCGCGCCCTGTACGACGCCCGATTGTCCGGACCCGTCAACGCCGTCGCGCCGACGCCGGTGCGCAATGCCGACTACACCAAGGCACTCGCCGGGGTATTGCACCGTCCGGCGCTGCTGGGTGTTCCGGCGGTGGGCCCGCGGCTTCTGCTGGGGCAGCAGGGGTCACGAGAGCTCGCCGAGGCCGACCAGCGGGTGGTGCCCACCCAGCTCGAGACCCTGGGCCACCGGTTCCGGCATCCGCGCATCGACAATGCGCTCGCTCACGAGCTGGGGCACGGCTGATGGACGACGTGCGTCACGAATCCACGCACCAGGTCGCGTACTCGCGCCGACGCGCTTTCGGCAAGTTCTGTTGTGCGGGAACGTAATTCGTCGTGGGTGAGTCCGAATCCCGCGACTTCTCCGTCGCGGTCGTCGGCCAGCCACACGTCCAGCAGATCCGCGTCGACCTCGGGATGGAACTGCAGCGCGAGCGCGCGGCCGAGCACGAACGCCTGCGACGCGTTCGCGGTGCGGGCGATCTCGGTGGCGCCGGGAGGCAGGGTCCACCGATCGAAGTGCCACTGGAACCACGGTCCGGCGGGGACCAGATCCGCGTTGTCGCTCGTGACGTCGTACCAGCCGATCTCCGGGTCAGTCGAACGCACGACCGATCCGCCGAACGCCTGGCCCAGTAGTTGGCCGCCGAAGCACACGCCGAGCAGCGCCACCCCCGCGTCGGCGGCGTCGCGCACCAGCTGCATCTCGGCGCCAACCCAGCTGCGGCGCAACTTGTCGTCATAGACCGGCCACCGTGCGCCGAGAGGCACGATGACGTCGTAGCCGGTGGGATCGGGGAACGTCACGTCCACGACCGGATCGTCAATGAACTGCGCTCCTACGACGTTGAACACCTCGACGTCGAAGCCTTGGTCGGCGAACGCCTCGCCGAGCATGGCCTCCGTCGCGAGATGCTCGTTGCGAAGGAACAGGACCTTGGGCGCCACGTTTCCCATTATTTCGTCTTATTTCGTCGGGGGCATGGGCGGCGCATCGTCGGGGGCCAGCTCGGCCCCGATCTTGCGGAACAACATCTCCGCCGCGTTCGAGTAGTCGCCGTTGTCGTCGAACGCCTCCGGGCGATAGGTCACGGCCACCGCGATCGCGACCTTCTGCGAGGGCAGGTACGCCTCGGCAGCGGCGTAGCCGGAAAACAGCGGGTTCTGCAGCAGCCAATTGCCGGAGATGACGATCCCGAGCCCATAGGTGTAGCCCTCGTCCTGCTCAAAGCACGTGGTGCAGCCGGGCTGTTTGCGGGTCTTGCCGCGAAGGTCGGTGGACACCATCTTCTGGTAGGACTCCGGCGAGAGGAGCCGGCCCGAACCGATACCGACCGCTGTTGCCTCCATGTCGTAGATGTTGGTCGTCTGGATGGCACCGTGGGTGATGGTCCAGGACGGATCCCAGTAGCTGGTCTCCTCGTAGAACGGTGTCCCTCCGGGAATCTTGAGGAACGCGCGGCGCTCCGAGCTGAACGCGTGCAATGCCGGAGCCGGAATCTCGGGGGTCTGCGAGTTGACGGTGTTCGTCAGCCCAAGTGGGCGAAGCACCTTCTCGGACAACAGCTTCGGCATCTGAAGGCCGGTGGCCTTCTCTAGCGCCAGCCCGAGCAGCACATAGTTGGTGTGCGCGTAGTTCCAGTTGGTTCCCGGCTGGTAGAGCAGCGGCTGATCGACGGCGAACTGCAGCAGTTCGTGCACGGTCCAGCGACGGAACGGGTCGGCGTAGAGAGCATCGTTCATCTTGGTGTTGCCGATGACGTAATCGACGTAGCCCGAGGTCATCTGGGCAAGCTGGCCCAGGGTGACGCGGTCGGCATGGGGAATCTCGGGCAGAAACTCCGACAGCTTGTCGTCGAGGTTCACCTTGTGTTCGTCGACGAGCTTGAGCAGCAGCGTCGAGACGTATGAGATGGCAACGGCGCCATTGCGGAAGTGCATGTTGGTGGTGGCGGGCACACCGGTCATGGATTCACCAAGGGCCTCGGTGAGGACCTCCTGGCCGTTTTTCGTGACGCGGACGATGACCGACTTCAGGTGTTCGGACGCCATCGTGTCGCGGACCACCCGCATCACCGCGTCGGCCTTGGAGGTGTCGGTGCCTGCGCTCGTCGTGGTTTGTTCGTCCGGCAGAACGCGCGGAGTGCAACCGGCGGTCAGGACAACGACGCAAAGCGCCACGAGCAGACGCCGGATAACGGGCATGCCCGGATCTTCGCACACCTTGGTGGTGCGTAAATACCCACGGAAACGGGCATCCCACGGCGTGTCTGTGCTGGCTGAATGGTTCCTCACCTCAGGTGAGCGGGGTAATCCCGATTGGGATCTGCCTGCGTGGAGTGAAGGCAACGAAGCGGAGGCCCTCATTGACGGGGCGGCTTACTTCGATCGGCTTGTCACCGAAGTCGAGCAGCTGGGTCCCGGGGATCACCTGTTCTTCGCCGACTGGCGAGGCGACGCCGATCAGAGGCTGCGCGAGGACGGGCCGACGGTGGCCGAACTGTTCCGTTCCGCGGCCGAGCGCGGCGTGCTCGTCAAGGGACTGATGTGGCGGTCATACCCGAATAGGCTGCAGTTCAACGAGGAGCAGAACCGCCATCTCGCCGAGACCATCGAGCGTGCGGGCGGTGAGGTGCTGCTGGACCAGCGGGTGCTGCTCGGTGGGTCACACCATCAGCGGCTGGTCCTGCTTCGTCATCCCGAGGAGCCGCATCGCGACGTCGCATTCCTCGGCGGCATCGACTTGTGCCATTCCCGCCGCGACGACGAGTCGCACCGCGGCGACCCGCAGGCGGTGCAGATGTCGCGTCGTTACGGTGAGCGCCCGCCATGGCACGACGTGCAGTTGCAGGTGCGCGGTCCCGTCGTCGGAGCGCTGGACACCACCTTCCGGGAGCGCTGGACCGCCAGAGCGCCGCTGGATCTTTTCAATCCGCTGGCCTGGCTGCGCGACAGGTTCGTGGGCGGCGCCGGGGCACGGCATCCGTTGCCGGAGCAGCCGTCGGATCCGCCGCCGTGCGGAGCGCATGCGGTGCAGGTGCTGCGGACCTACGGCGACGCGTTGATCGAGTACGAGTTCGCCAAGGACGGTGAGCGCACCATCGCCCGCGGCTACACCAAGGCGGTCCGCCGCGCCCGGCGACTGATTTACCTCGAGGACCAGTACCTGTGGTCGGAGGAGATCGCAGCCCTGCTCGTCGAGGCGCTGACCGCGAATCAGGATCTGCATCTGGTGGCGGTCGTCCCACGGCATTTCGATCTCGAGGGCGGCCTCGGCCGGCCACCGACACTGGTCGGCCGTCAGCTCGCCGTCGAGGCGTGTCGACGCGCCGCCCCGGATCGCGTGCACCTCTTCGATGCCGAGAACCACGAGGGCACACCGGTGTACGTGCATTCCAAGGTGTGTGTCATCGACGACGCCTGGGCCTGCGTCGGCAGTGCGAACTTCAATCGACGGTCCTGGACACACGACAGCGAGTTGGCCTGCGCTGTGCTGGATGCCGACGATGTGTTCGCGCGCGACGTCCGGTTGCGGCTGCTGCGCGAGCACCTCGACCGTGCCGCCGATGGCAGCGAGGATGGTGAGCTTGCCGATCCAGCGGCCGCGGTGGACGAAATCGTCGCCTCTGCACAGGCTTTGGAGGATTGGCACCAAGGCGGATGTGAGGGACCGCGTCCGCCGGGCAGGCTGCGACCACACGAGATCGAGCGTGTCGATCCATTGACCCGGCTCTGGGCCGAACCCGCCTACCGCGTGATCTTCGATCCCGATGGCCGGTCGTATGCCGACCGACTGCTGGGGCGTAAGCCGTGAACGTCACCGATTGGTTCCTCACCGACGCCGAACGCGGCAATCCGGACTCCGCGGTGCCTGCCTGGTGCGACGGCAACCGGGCGGAACCGCTGATTCACGGCGCGACGTACTTCGATCATCTCGTCACCGAAGTGGAGGCGCTGGCAGCGGGCGACCATCTGTTCTTCACGGATTGGCGGGGCGACCCCGATCAGAAGATGCGCGACGATGGTCCGACCATCCGTGAACTGTTCTGCCGCGCCGCCGAACGCGGCGTCGTCGTCAAGGGTTTGGTGTGGCGGTCCCATTTGGACAAGCTCGCCTACAGCGAGGAGGAGAACCGCCACCTCGGCGAGGCCATCGAGCGCGCGGGTGGGGAAGTTTTGCTCGATCAGCGCGTACGCATCGGCGGGTCGCATCACCAGAAGCTGGTCGTCATCAGGCATCCCGGTGCGCCCGAGCGAGACGTCGCGTTCGCCGGAGGCATCGATCTGTGCCACTCCCGCCGCGACGACGCCGCACACCGCGGCGACCCGCAAGCGGTGCAGATGGCCAAGCAGTACGGCGAGCATCCGCCATGGCATGACGTACAACTGCGGGTTCAGGGACCTGCCGTCGGTGCGCTGGATACGACATTCCGTGAGCGCTGGCACGACCCGGCATCACTGGACATGCTGAATCCGATTGCGTGGTTGCGGGACCGGTTGGGCGGCGCCGACATGAACGCCGATCCGTTGCCCGAACAACCGCCCGATCCGCCACCCTGTGGGCCGCATTCGATTCAGGTGCTGCGCACGTACCCCGATGCACATTTCGCGTACGACTTTGCGCCCAGCGGTGAGCGCAGCATCGCGCGTGCTTACAACAAGGTGGTGCCGCGAGCGCGCAAGCTGATCTACGTCGAGGATCAGTACCTGTGGTCCAAGCGGGTTGCGCAGCTGTTCGCCCGGGCTCTGCAGGACAATCCAGATCTGCACCTGGTCGCAATCATTCCCCGACACCCCGACGTCGACGGCCGGCTCGCTCTGCCGCCCAACAAGGTTGGCCGTAGCCAAGCCTTGGAGACGTGTTTCGAGGCGAGCCCGGACCGGGTGCATGTGTTCGATGTCGAGAACCACGAGGGCACACCGGTTTACGTACATGCAAAGGCGTGTGTCATCGACGATGTGTGGGCCTGCATAGGCAGCGACAACCTCAATCGGCGGTCATGGACGCATGACAGCGAGCTGTCCTGCGCCGTCCTCGACTCCGAGGGCGAGTTCGCCCGCGACCTGAGGCTGCGGCTGCTGCGTGAACACCTCGACCGCGCCGCCGACGGCAGCGAAGACCGAGGGCTGGCCGATCCGAGTAGTGCCGTGGACGAAATCGTCTCAGCGGCACAGACATTGGATGACTGGCACACGTCGGGGCAAAAGGGGCCACGTCCGCCGGGTCGGCTGCGCCCACACAAGGCCGAGAAACTGAGCTTGTTCACTCGATTGTGGGCCGAACCCGTGTATCGGTTGACGTACGACCCGGACGGCCGGTCGTACCGCGACCGGATCAGGGGCAGGCTGTGAAAGCGATAGGCAGGCTTGCAGGGCCGGTGATGTATTACCGCACGTCAGGGCTGTGGCCGACACGGGCATGTTGCCGATGAGGCGATTGCTTGCGCGCAACGCGCGCAAGCGGCCGTCGAGGGGCTGGGCTGGGGGTCGTTGACCCCGACCGAGCTCGACGTCGTGCGGTTGGGCAATGAGGGTTTGGCCAACCAGGATGTAGCGACACGACTGTTCATTTCACCGCGCACGGTGCAGACGTATCTCAGGGACTCTGCAGCTCAGGGCACTTGTCACACCCGTATGGCATAGTCGAACATGTGTTCGAGTGCGATCGGGATTGGGATCTCATCGAGGTGATGGGTGAGGCCACGCGCTATGAATCGATGTCGACCGCGCAGCGGTTGTTGGCGGTGGCGGAGTTGTATGAGCGGCGTCAGGGTGCGTTGGGGGATCTGGATTGGTATGTGGTCGATGACTGTGCGGCGGTGGCCGCGGAGGTGTCGGCGGTGCAGAACATCAGCCATTCCCGTGCGGTGGCCCAGGTGCAGATGGCGTGCGCGTTGGCCCACCGGTTGCCGACGGTGGCGAAGGTGTTTTTGCGCGGCACCATCGATTTGCGGATGGTCTCGACGATCATCGCGCGTACCGACAATGTCGAGGACGCGGTGATGCCCGAGCTGGATGAGGCCATCGCAAGGCATTGCGAGAAGTGGATGAAGCTGTCGCGCAATAAGCTGCGCGATCGGGTGGATCAGTGGGTGGCCAAGTTCGATCCGGCCGGGGTGCGGATCCCGCCCAAGGTGGCCGACAGCCGCTATGTCGACACTGAGGCGGCCAGTCCGGGGATGGCGTGGCTTTCTGGTCACCTGCAGGCCACTGACGCCGCGGCGTTTACTCAACGCTTGGATGGGTTGGCGGCCACGGTCTGTGCCCATGATCCGCGCACGCCGCGGCAGCGCCGCGCTGATGCCGTGGGCGCGTTGGGCCGTGGGCAAGCCACCCTGGCCTGTGAGTGCGCACGCGAGGACTGCCCGGCGGCCGCCGAGGTGGATACGGTGTCCTCGGCGGTGATCCATCTGCTGGCCGACCAACACACCGTGGACGGCACGAGTGATGCGCCGGGGTATCTGCGCGGGTTCGGGATCGTGCCTGCCGAGTCGGTGCGCCAAATCGCCAAAACCGCGCACCTCAAACCGCTGACCGTGCCCACCGGCGTCGGACCGGATCCGGGGTACCGGCCGAGCGCCAAGACCAAGGAGTTCGTTCAGTGGCGGGATCTGACGTGTCGGTGGCCGGGCTGCGATAAGCCGGTCGAGACGTCTGACATCGATCACACCGTGTCCTGGCCGGTTGGGCCGACGCATCCGTCGAACAACAAGCATTACTGTCGGATTCATCATTTGATCAAAACGTTTTTCACCGGGGCCGGCGGGTGGAGCGATCGGCAGTCCTCGGACGGCACGATGGTGTTCACCGCCCCCAGCGGACACATCTACCGCACCGAACCCCACGGTGCGGCACTGTTTCCCGCCCTGGGGCGATCGACCGGTGAGCTCGACCTGCCCGCGCCCACGGTGGGCCCCGAGACGGATCGCCTCGCGATGATGCCGCGGCGCAAACAGACCCGCGCTCAGGACCGCCAACACCGGATCAACGCCGAACGCCGCGAACGCACCGAACTCATCGCCGAAGAAGAACGACAACGCCAAGCCTGGCTGGCCGCCAACTACCAGCCACCACCATTCTGAATGGCGTCGGCTCGTACATGGGGCTGGCTCAGCATTGCGGATCTCGCCGCCGGGTGCGAAGAGACCGAACAGTCGGCCTTTGAGGTGAACAGCAGGTGGTCGCCTTACCGATTCCGCGAGCGCCCCTGTCACCGCGACGACGGCGTCATGCTCGCGCTCGGTGTCGGTCTTGGGCTGCTGCGCTCGATTGATCCGTCCGTCTCGGTCAACGGTCTTGTCGACGTCCTGCGCCTGGTCAGCGGCCAAACCTGAAGTAATCGCGGCTTGGTCTGGCATGCTGTCACTCATGACTGAGCCGCAGTTCGGTGGCAATGAATTCGGAAGCCAACCGACGCCCCCGCCCCCGCCGCAGTCTGGCTATCCACCACCGTATCCGCCGCCCGCGGGCCAGTACCCGCAGGCCTACCAGGACCCGGCCGCGCCGTTTGGCAGGCAACCGATGACGGGTGAGCCGTACTCGGATAAATCCAAGGTCGTCGCCGGCCTGCTGCAATTGCTCGGGCTATTCGGGATCGTCGGGGTCGGCCGGATGTATCTCGGCCAAGTCGGTCTCGGCGTCGGCCAGCTCGTGGTCGGCCTCGTGACCTGCGGTCTCGGCGCGGTCATCTGGGGCATCATCGACGCGATTCTGATCCTCACCGACAAGGTGCGCGATCCGCAGGGACGTCCTCTGCGCGATGGCACTTAGTACGGCTTCCAGCCGGGGACGGCTGTACACCGCGCTCGGGACGGGCGCCGTGTTGGTGGGTGGCCTGGTCTATATCGGACTCGGCGACCCCCATCGATCGAATTTTCTGTTCCCCGCATGCCCCTTTCACGCCGCTACTGGTCTCTATTGCCCGGGTTGCGGTGGCCTGCGGATGATTCACGACGTTCTCCACGGCGACTTCGCCGCCGCCGTCGTCGACAATGTCGTCGCCCTGATCGGTCTGCCGCTACTGCTGGCATGGATTCTGTTGCGCCGGCGCAGTGGGCGGCCATGGATGACACCGATCTCCGCCGCGGTCATCGTCACCATCGCCGTCACCTGGACGGTGGTGCGTAATCTGCCCGGGTTCCCGCTGGTCCCGACGCTTCTCGACGGGTAGCTGACGCTTTGCGCTGATACACTCGGGCTTCGGAGCCGCCGCCGTCGTCGACATCCGATTCGGGCCGGTGCAGTCCCGGGACATGATTTCCCCGGACTGTGAGGTTCTGACCCCGATGCTCTATTCGGCATTCCCCGAGCCCCAGGGGCTCTACGACCCCGACAACGAGTCGGACTCCTGTGGCGTCGCCATGATCACCGATATCCAAGGCCGCCGGTCGCACGCCATCGTCGTCGACGGGCTGGTCGCCTTGGAGCATCTCGAACACCGTGGAGCCGCAGGCGCCGAGCCCAACAGCGGCGACGGGGCCGGCATCCTGATCCAGCTGCCGGTCGAACTGCTGCGCGATGTCGTCGATTTCGAATTGCCGCCGCCCACCGCTGACGGTGCCAACACCTTCGCCGCCGGTATCTGCTTCCTGCCGCAGGACTCCGTGGCCCGCGCCGCCGCCCGCGAAGACCTCGAAGCCACCGCCGTCGACGAAGGGCTCACCGTGCTCGGCTGGCGTGAGGTCCCTACCGACCCGGTCGGTGCGGAGGTCGGAGCGACGGCGCTCGGGTGTATGCCGCATATGGAGCAGCTGTTCATCGCCTCACCGCACCACCTTGGCGGTATCGATCTCGACCGTCGCGTCTATCCGCTGCGCAAACGTGCCGAGCGCAACGGCGTGTACTTCCCTTCGCTGTCCAGCCGCACCATGGTGTACAAGGGCATGCTCACCACAATGCAACTGCCCCAATACTTTCCGGATCTGCGCGACGAGCGTTGCCGCAGCGCTATCGCGATCGTGCACAGCCGATTCTCGACCAACACCTTCCCGTCCTGGCCGTTGGCGCATCCCTTCCGTTTCGTCGCGCACAACGGCGAGATCAACACCGTGCGCGGCAACCGCAACCGGATGCACGCACGTGAGGCCATGCTCGCCAGCGCCAAGATCGGCGGCGACCTGTCCCGGCTCTCACCGATCTGCACGCCGAAGGCATCCGACTCGGCGTCGTTCGACGAAGTGCTCGAACTCCTGCACCTGGGCGGGCGCAGCCTGCCGCACGCCGTGCTGATGATGATCCCCGAGGCGTGGGAGAACAACACCACCATGGACGCCGCCGAGCGGGCGTTCTGGCAGTTCCACGCCTCGCTGATGGAGCCGTGGGACGGCCCGGCCTGCGTGACGTTCACCGATGGCACGCTGGTGGGAGCGGTGCTGGACCGCAACGGTTTACGGCCGGGGCGCTGGTGGCGCACCCTGGACGATCGGCTGATCCTCGCCAGCGAGAGCGGCGTGCTCGACGTGCCGTCCGCGCAGATCGTCGCGAAGGGCAGGCTCCAGCCGGGAAAGATGCTTCTCGTCGACACCGCCGCCGGTCGGATCGTGGGAGACGACGAGATCAAGGAGTCCTTAGCTGGACACGAGCCCTACGGCGAGTGGCTGCACGCCGGTCTGCTCGATATCAAGACACTGCCCGACCGTGCCCGCGTGCAGCCGAACCACGACTCCGTCGTGCGCAGACAGATCGCCTTCGGCTATACCGAAGAAGACCTGCGCATCCTGCTCACCCCGATGGCCGCAGCTGGCATCGAACCGCTGGGCTCGATGGGCACCGATACTCCGACGGCGGTGCTGTCGCAGCGGTCCCGATTGCTATACGACTACTTCGTCGAACTCTTTGCGCAGGTGACCAACCCGCCGTTGGATGCCATCCGTGAGGAGATCGTCACCTCGATGGCCCGCGTCATGGGGCCCGAGCAGAATCTTCTCGAGCCGACCGCGGCATCCTGCCGCCAGATCGTGCTGCGTTGGCCGGTTCTCGACAACGACGAGCTCAACAAGATCGTCCACATCAACGACGACGGCGAGCACGGCGGTCTGAGGACCGCTGTCCTGAAAGCCCTCTACGACGTCGAGCGGGGCGGCGAGGGACTCGCCGACGCGTTGGAGGACCTGCGGCTGAGAGCGTGTGACGCCATCGCCAAAGGCGCACGCACCCTGATCATCTCCGACCGCGACTCCGACCACACCAGAGCGCCGATTCCGTCGCTGCTGGCCGTCTCCGCCGTGCATCATCACCTCGTTCGCACGAAGCAGCGCACGACCGTCGCGCTGGTGGTGGAAAGCGGCGACGCCCGCGAAGTGCACCACATCGCGATGCTCATCGGTTTCGGTGCCGCCGCGGTCAACCCGTACCTGGCGTTCGAGTCGATCGAAGACCTCATCCGCGAAGGCGAGCTCACCGGCATCGAACCCGCTGCGGCTGTGCGCAACTACCTCAAAGCGCTCGGCAAGGGCGTCACGAAGGTGATGAGCAAGATGGGCATCTCGACGGTCGCCTCCTACACGGCGGCACAGGCCTTCGAGGCTGTCGGCATCGACAAGGGTGTCATCGACGAGTACTTCACCGGAACGCCGAGCCAACTCGGCGGCGTCGCGTTGGACGTGCTCGCAGAGGAAGTCAAAGTCAGGCACCGGCGGGCGTATCCCGAAAACCCGACCGAGCGCGTGCACCGGCGGCTCGAGGTCGGTGGCGAATACGCGTTCCGCCGCGAAGGCGAACTGCACCTGTTCACCCCCGAAGTGGTGTTCTTGCTGCAGCATTCGACCCGCACCGGTCGCCACGACATCTTCAAGCAGTACTCCGAGGAGGTGAACCGTCTCTCCGCCGAAGGCGGCACCCTGCGTGGCCTGTTCGGTTTCAAGAACCTCAGGCCGCCCGTCCCGCTGGACGAAGTCGAGTCGGTCGACTCGATCGTCACGCGCTTCAACACCGGCGCGATGAGTTATGGCTCCATCTCGGCTGAGGCTCACGAGACCATGGCCATCGCCATGAACAACCTCGGTGGCCGGTCCAACTCCGGCGAGGGGGGCGAGGACACCGACCGGCTGTACGATCCGCGACGGCGCAGCGCGGTCAAACAGGTCGCCTCGGGTCGCTTCGGCGTCACCAGCGACTATCTGCTGAACGCCACCGACATCCAGATCAAGATGGCCCAAGGCGCCAAACCCGGTGAGGGTGGCCAACTCCCGGGTTACAAGGTGTATCCGAACATCGCCAGGACCCGGCACTCGACGCCCGGCGTGGGTCTGATCTCGCCGCCACCGCACCACGACATCTACTCGATCGAGGACCTGGCGCAGCTCATCCACGATCTGAAGAACGCCAACGCCGATGCCCGCATCCACGTGAAGCTCGTCAGCAGTGTCGGAGTCGGTACCGTCGCCGCGGGCGTCTCCAAGGCGCATGCCGACGTGGTGCTGATCTCCGGATACGACGGCGGCACCGGCGCGGCACCACTGACCAGCCTCAAGCATGCGGGCGTTCCCTGGGAGATCGGGTTGGCCGACACTCAGCAGACGCTGATGCTGAACGGCCTGCGCGACCGCATCACGGTGCAGTGTGACGGCGGCATGCGTACCGCCCGCGATGTCATGGTCGCAGCACTGCTCGGCGCCGAGGAGTTCGGATTCGCCACAGCGCCGCTGGTTGTTTCGGGCTGCATCATGATGCGCGTATGCCACCTCGACACCTGTCCCGTCGGTGTGGCGACCCAGAACCCTGAGCTGCGGGCCCGATTCAACGGCAAGCCCGAGTTCGTCGAGAACTACTTCCGGTTCATCGCGGAGGACATCCGGCACTACCTCGCCGAACTCGGGTTCCGCAGCATCGACGAGGCCGTGGGCCACGCCGAAATCCTCGACACCGACGAGGGCATCGCCCACTGGAAGAGCAGGGGCCTGGACCTGACGCCGGTGTTCGCAGTGCCGGACCCCAGCGGAGAGCGCCGTCGCACCAGGGGGCAGGAGCACGGCCTCGGAGAAGCCTTGGACCGCACGCTCATCCAGCTGGCTGAGGGGGCGCTGGAAGACGCGCGTCCGGTAAGGCTCGAACTACCGGTACGCAACGTCAACCGCACGGTCGGCACGCTGCTCGGTTCCGAGGTCACCCGGCGCTATGGCGCGGCGGGGCTACCAGACAACACGATTCACGTCACGTTGAGCGGGTCCGCGGGCCAGTCCATCGGGGCCTTTCTGCCACCCGGCATCACGCTGGAATTGATCGGCGACGCCAATGACTACGTGGGCAAGGGGTTGTCCGGCGGGCGCGTCATTGTCAGGCCGCCGGATGACGTCCTTTTCCTGCCCGAGGACAACGTGATCGCAGGAAACACTTTGCTTTTCGGGGCCACGTCCGGCGAGCTTTACCTTCGTGGCCGGGTCGGGGAGCGGTTCGCCGCGCGCAACTCCGGCGCGCTGACTGTCGTCGAAGGGGTGGGCGACCACGCCTGCGAGTACATGACCGGTGGCCGCGTGGTCGTACTCGGTAAGACGGGCCGCAACATCGCGGCCGGAATGTCCGGCGGTATCGCGTTCGTGCTCGGCCTGGACCCCAAGAAGGTCAACGCCGAGATGGTCGAGTTGCAGCGCCTCGAACCCGAGGATCTTTCGTGGCTGCGCGGGGTCATCGCCACCCACGCGAAATTCACGAAAAGCACCTTGGCGGCCAGCGTGCTGTCCGACTGGCCCCGGCGCAGCGCGCAGTTCACCAAGATCATGCCCCGCGACTATCGGCGCGTGCTGGAGGCGACGTTGGTCGCCAAACGCGAGGGCCGCGACGTCGACACCGCGATCATGGAGGCAAGCCGTGGCTGATCCGACAGGATTTCTCAAGGTTCCCAAAGTCGAGGCCGCCAAGCGGTCCGTCGACGAGCGGGTTGGCGACTGGCGCGAGGTCTACGAACAGCAGGATCCCCACCAGCGCGCGGGCGAGGTCTCTCAGCAGGCCCGCCGATGTATGGATTGCGGAATACCGTTCTGCCACTCCGGAACCGCGGGCTGCCCGCTGGGCAATCTGATCCCGGAATGGAATGACCTGGTGCGGCGCGGTCGTTGGGACGCGGCGAGCGACCGTCTGCACGCGACCAACAACTTCCCGGAGTTCACCGGACGGTTGTGCCCGGCCCCGTGTGAAGCCGCATGTGTGCTGTCCATCGGTGAGGAGCAGACGGGCGGCAGCGTCACGATCAAGCGCATCGAGCAGACCATCGCCGACCAGGCCTGGATGGACGGAGTCGTCGAACCCCAACCCGCGGCCATCGCCACGGGCAGGCGGGTGGCGGTCGTCGGATCGGGACCCGCCGGACTCGCTGCCGCACAACAACTCACGCGCGCCGGCCACGATGTCACCGTGTACGAGCGCGACGACCGCATCGGCGGACTGATGCGTTACGGCATCCCGGAGTACAAGCTCGAGAAGTCGACGCTCAATCAGCGGCTGGCCCAAATGCGTGCCGAGGGAACGCGTTTCGTCACCGAATGCGAAGTCGGAGTGGACCTTCCCGTGGAGCGGCTCAGGGACCAGTACGACGCCGTGGTGCTGGCGGTCGGCGCCCTGCGGGCCCGGGACAGCGACGTGGCGGGCCGATCGCTGGCCGGTGTGCACCTCGCGATGGACCATCTGGTGCCTGCCAACAAAGAATGTGAAGGCGACGGCCCGAGTCCGATCTCCGCGGAGGGCAAGCATGTCGTGATCATCGGTGGTGGCGACACCGGAGCGGACTGCCTGGGCACCGCGCATCGGCAAGGCGCGAAATCGGTGACCCAATTGGATTACAACCCCGAGCCGCCGGAGTATCGCGACGAGTCCCGCTCGCCGTGGCCGATGTGGCCGATCGTGCTGCGCACGCGCCTGTCGCCGGCCCACGCTGAAGGTGGCGACCGCCGCTACGAGGTGGCGGTTCAACGCTTCCTCGGTGACGACCAGGGAAATCTGCGTGCGATCGAGGTCGCTGAGGTGCGGGTGGAACGTGACGTGGACGGACGCCGCGTCATCACGCCCGTCGGGGAGCCACTGGAACTTCCCTGTGACCTAGCACTGCTGGCGATCGGGTTCGACGGTGTCGAGCACATGCCGCTTCTGGATGCGCTCGGCCTACAACTCAACGGTCGCGGCGCTTTACCATGCGGGTCGGACTGGCAGACGGAAACGCCCGGCGTGTTTGTCTGTGGCGATGCTCACCGTGGCGCCTCGCTGATCGTTTGGGCCATTGCCGAGGGCCGTAGCGCAGCGCACGCCGTCGACAAATACCTGATGGGAGAGTCGGACCTACCCGCACCGGTGATCCCGGGCGCGCTGCCGCTGGCAGTCGTCTGAATCGATAAACGACTATGCTCAGTAGTCGTGAATAGACGCGGAAAGATCGTCTGCACCCTGGGTCCGGCCACCGCAACTGAGGACGCCGTCAGGGCACTGGTCGAGGCCGGAATGGACGTCGCGCGGCTCAACTTCAGCCACGGCGACTATTCCGATCACGAAGCCAATTACAAGCGCGTTCGGGCCGCTTCCGACTCGACCGGACGCGCCGTCGGCATTCTCGCCGACCTACAGGGCCCCAAAATCCGGCTTGGTCGGTTCGCAGACGGTCCTACCTATTGGGCCGAGGGCGAGACGGTACGGATCACCATCGACGACTGCGAGGGCACCCACGGTCGGGTGTCGACGACCTACAAAAGGCTCGCCGAGGACGCCTCAGAAGGCGACCGGGTACTCGTCGACGACGGAAACGTCGGTCTCGTCGTCAACCATATCGAGGGCAACGACGTGGTGTGCACGGTCACCGAGGGTGGCGCAGTCAGCAACAACAAAGGGATGTCGCTGCCCGGAATGAACGTGTCGGCTCCCGCATTGTCGGAGAAGGACATCGAGGATCTCGAGTTCGCGCTGCAGATCGGCGTCGACCTGGTGGCACTGTCGTTCGTGCGCTCGCCCGCCGATATCGAACTCGTCCACGAGATCATGGATCGCGTGGGCAGGCGGGTGCCCGTCATCGCCAAGCTCGAAAAGCCCGAAGCCATCGACAATCTCGAGGCCATCGTGCTGGCATTCGACGCGATCATGGTCGCCCGCGGAGACCTCGGCGTCGAGCTGCCGCTCGAAGAGGTTCCACTGGTGCAGAAGCGTGCCATCCAAATGGCAAGGGAGAACGCCAAACCTGTCATCGTCGCCACCCAAATGCTCGAATCGATGATCGAGAGTTCGCGGCCCACCCGCGCCGAGGCCTCCGATGTCGCCAACGCGGTGCTCGACGGTGCAGATGCCGTGATGCTCTCGGGTGAGACGTCGGTGGGCAAGTACCCGCTCGAGGCCGTCAAGACGATGGCGCGAATCGTCAAGGCGGTCGAGGAGAACTCGGTCGTCGTCCCGCCGCTGACACATGTGCCTCGCACCAAACGCGGCGTCATCTCGTACGCGGCCCGCGATATCGGCGAACGTCTGGACGCCAAGGCGCTGGTGGCTTACACGCAGTCCGGTGACACGGTCCGTCGGCTCGCGCGGCTCCACACTCCGCTGCCGTTGCTGGCCTTCACGTCGCTGCCCGAAGTCCGCAGCCAACTCGCGCTGAGCTGGGGCACCGAGACGTTCATAGTGCCGCACATCCAGACCACCGACGGAATGATCAAGCAGGTCGACAAGTCGCTGCTCGAACTCGGCCGCTACAAGCGTGGCGACCTGGTGGTCATCATCGCGGGCGCTCCGCCTGGCACAGTAGGCTCCACGAACCTGATCCACGTGCATCGGATCGGGGAGGACGACGTCTAAAGGAGAGCTCATTGTCGGCAGACTTCGACGAGCTGCTGGCGATACTGGACCTCCGTCAGATCGACGACGACACCTACGTCGGTTCGCACCCGAGCAAGAATCCGGTACGGACGTTCGGCGGCCAGATGATGGCGCAGTCGCTGGTGGCGGCAACCCGCAGCCTTCAGCACACGTTGCCGCCCAGCGCGTTGTCGGTGCACTTCATTGCGGGCGGCGACCCGGACAAGGACCTCGAGTTTCACATCGCCCGCCTGCGCGACGAGCGCCGTTTCGCGAACCGCCGAGTCGA
Organism: Mycolicibacterium tusciae JS617; assembly: GCF_000243415.2. Next base: position 6,271,883 of record NZ_KI912270.1, on the reverse strand, counting down.
CGTGATGCAGGACGGTGTGGTGCTGACCACCGCGTTGGTGTCCTACCTGTCCGGTGGCCGCGGCCTCGAGCACGGCATCGAACCACCCGAGGTGCCGGATCCGCTTTCGGTGCCGCCGATAGATGACCTACTGCGCGGATACGAGGAAGTCGTTCCGCATTTCGCCTCGGCGCTTCGACCCATCGACTGGCGCTATACCAACGACCCGACCTGGGTGATGCGCGACAAGGGGGAGAAGCTCACCTATAACCGGGTCTGGATGAAGGCGCGCGGCGACATGCCCGACGACCCCGCCGTCAACGCCGCAGCCCTGGCGTACGCGTCGGACACCACCATCCTGGATTCGATCATCACCACCCACGGGCTGTCGTGGGGGTGGGACCGCATTTTCGCCGTCAGCACGAACCACTCGGTGTGGTTTCACCGTCCGGTGCGATTCGACGAGTGGGTGCTGTATTCGACGTCATCGCCGGTGGCCGCCGATTCGCGCGGGTTGGGCACCGGGCATTTCTTCGATCGGTCGGGTCAGTTGCTGGCCACGGTGGTGCAGGAGGGCATAGTCAAACACTTCCCGGCCAAGCACTTCCCGCGCTAAGGCGTGGGAGTGGTGACGGTTATTGAGAATTCGTCCTCGAGGTTCGAGGTGAACTGATCGGCGCACTGCTGGGCGGCCTCCTGATCGGAGCCGGCCCGTGACAGGCAATCGACGTAATCGGTACCGCCCACCTCACCGAATCCCCAGATGAACAGCCCGATGACGGCAACCGCCTCGATGATGCTGAGAAATCCGAGGACGATTCCGGCGACTGCGACCCCGCCGTTGGTTGCCTGGCCACGCTTGGCCTTACCCCATCCCATGAAGCCGAGAATCACTGCGACGACGCCGAGCACGATGCCGCCGACGACGCTCAGCAGCGCGATGATCGCAGTCACCAACGACGCGATGCCCAAGCCATTTTGGGGAGCAGACGGCGGCGGTGCGTACCCGCCGTAGGGCGCCCCCTGTGGTGGCGGGGGATAGCCCCCCGGGTACTGCCCATACGACGGCGGCGGGGGCCCGCCATACGAAGGGGGCGGAGGCGCACTCGGCGGTGGCGGAGGCGGCGTTACGGGGTTGTCCGGCTCGCTCATGGTGGTTGAGGTTACTCGCAGGCAGGCAGCTTGACGACGGGACAGGCAAAGTCGATGGGCAGGTGATGGGTGGCGACGACGACGGTGCGCGCGGCCGGGAAGAAACCGCCGGGCGTCAGAAGCTCGATGAGAAATCGACTGCCGTCGGCGGCGTCGAGATGTTCGGTCGGTTCGTCGAGCAGCATAGTGGGAGCAGGCGAAATCAGCGCGCGGGCAAGCAGAAGTCTTCTGCGCTGGCCGGCTGACACGGCGGCGTTACCGCCGACGAGGATGGTGGCCAGCCCGTCGGGCAACGCGTCGAGCCAATCACCGAGGCCGACCCGGTCCAGCGCGTCGCGGAGCTCGTCGTCGGCCGCGTCGCCGCGGGCCACCAGAAGATTGTCGCGAACGGTGGTGGAGAACAGGTGCGCATCCTCGGCGAAGAACGCCGCGTCCGAAGCGATCTCCTCGGGCAGCAGACCGGCGAGGTTCATCAGCAGCGTCGTCTTGCCGGAGCCGCTGGGCCCGGTGACGGCGAGTCTGGCTCCCTGGTCGAGGTCGACCGAGGGGACGGCGGGTCGTCGCATGTCGTCGGGGCCGGGGTTCGTCAGCATGTGCAGGCGGCGGGCGGCCACGCGAGAACGCGCAAGTTGCACACCGGCACCCGGCAACGCCGTAGTTGCTTCAAAAGCGGACAGCGGCAACAGCATCAGTATCGCGAGCGTGGTCGGTGCCAACGTCGGCGCCAATGCGACCCCGCACACGACGGCACCCAGCACACTGGCGCCGATCGCCGCGACCGGTGCGGCCGAGGCCAGTGCCGCGGGTGCCGCTGCCCGGTCGATGGCGTGCCCCCAATCGCGTTGCTGTCGGTCGGCATCGGCGAGCAGCTCGTCGAGGCGGCCGCTGACGCGCAGTTCTGGCGCGTGTTCGAGTGCGATCATCGCCGCGGTGTCACGCTGCGAACGATGCTGTGCGGCAAGCTGTTCAGCGGCTACCGCGGCGCGGGCGGTCAGCGCGGGCGCCGCCACGCCGGAAATCAGCAGGCACAACGCAAGTATCAGGGCGGCTGCGGGCGAGATGACCGCGATGGCGATGGTGGCGGCCGAGCCGAGGATGGCGGCGACCGAAATCGGAACCACGGCGCGCACGAGCACGTCGGCCAACTCGTCGACCGACGTGCCGATGTCACTGACCAGCTCACCGGTGTGTCGTCGCATCACAGCGTCGACCGGCCCGGCCGCGAGCCGGGTGTACAGCCGCTCACGGACGTCGGCGGCAGCCCGTAGCGCGGTGTCGTGGGAAGCCAGCCTTTCGCAGTAGCCCAGTACCCCGCGCGAGATTCCGAGCGCGCGAACCGCCACCACCGCCACCGTCAGGTGCAGCACGGGCGGCATCTCCCACGCCCTGGTGATCAGCCATGCCGCAACTCCTGCCAACCCAAGCGCACTGCCAAGGGACAGCACCCCGAATCCGATGGCAATCAGCAGCCGGGGCAGGCGGGCGCGCAGCAACTCAAACATCAACAAGGCTCCCCAATTGCAGAACACAATCGCCGATGGCGAGTACCGGCGCGCGGTGGCCGACAACGATCACCGTCGCCCCGGCAGTCGCGCGCGCGGTGATGGCTTGCAGGACCCGGTGTTCGGCTTCCGCGTCGAGGTGGGCGGTCGGCTCGTCGAGGAGCAGTACTCCAGCGGTCGATCCGAGCACCCTGGCCAATCCAAGTCGCTGTCGCTGACCGAGCGAGAGACCGACGCCTCCGCTTCCCAGCATCGTGGCCAGCCCATCGGGTAGGTCGGTCAGCACTTGGTCGAAACATGCCATCTGACAGGCGGTCTCGATATCGTCGAGGGGTCCGAAGAGTTCGAGATTCTGCAGCACCGTGCCGGGAATGATGGCGGGACGATGCGCCAGCCAGGCGACCTGTGCCCACCATGCAGGCAGGTCCAGATCGGCCACGTCGATGCCGTCGATCCGTATCCGGCCGGATGCGGGTTGGTCGAGGCCGAGAACGGCCTGCAGCAGGGTGGTCTTGCCTGCGCCGTTGGGCCCGGCGATCACGGTCACCCGGCCCGGTTCGGCGGCGGTGTCGAATGCGGTGATGTCGATGGTCGCGCCCGCCGCCGTGACCTCGCGGTGGCCGTCGCGTTGCCGGGGCAGGGCGTCGACCAGACGGAAGGCGGTGTCGGCGGCGACTTTTCCGTCCTGCGCGGCGTGGAATGCCGCGCCGACGCGCCGCAGTGGCCAAAACACCTCGGGCGCGAGGAGCAGCGCGGTGAGTCCTGCGGTCAGCGTCATTTCGCCATAGACGAGTCGCAGGCCCACACTCACCGCGACGAGCGCGACGCCGAGGGTGGCCAGCAGTTCCAACACGAGGGAGGACAGGAACGCGATGCGCAACGTCGCCATCGTGGAACGGCGATGGGCGGCGCCGAGTTCGGCGATCTTTGTCGCCGAGCCACCCACACGCCGAAGGGCACGCAGCGTAGGCAGGCCCGCGACCAGGTCCAGCAGCCGGGACTGCAGCGTGGCCATCGCGCGTAGCGCTGCGGCCGAACGCTCGGAGGTGGTGAGGCCGATCAGAATCATGAAGATCGGGATGAGCGGCAGTGCGATCGAGACGATCAGCGCGGACCGCCAGTCGTACAGGGCGATTACGGCGACAGTCGCGGGGGTCAGGATCACGGCGACGAGGAGTGCGGGCAGGTATGCGGTGAAGTACAGCCGCAGGCCGTCCAGGCCGCGCGTGACCAGGATGGCCGCGTCGTCGCGGCGTTCGGTGAGTCGGCGTGGTGACAGAGATGTCGTGGCCGTCAGCACCGAGTGGCTGAGGTCAGCGATCACCGCGCTCGCCCCGCGCTGAGCGAGGCGGCCCTGCTGCCAGGTGACAAGTGTTCGGAATGTCCACAGCAGCAGCAGAATCGACAGCCCTACCAGCAGGCGGTCCAGACTGCGCTCGGCCGGATCGGTGAGCACCCGAGCCACGATGTCGGCGAGCACCACCGCGGAGGCGATCGTGGCGCCGGCGATAAGCATGCCGCATGCGGTCGACGACACGAGGAAGCGGCGCATCGCGGTCGATGCACGCCACAGGCGCGGGTCGACCGGGCCACTCACGTGCGCCGCCGCGCCAAACCGATCGAGGGCGGAATGCCGTCGGCGGAGATCCTGCGGCGAAACACCCAATACGTCCACGCCTGGTATCCGAGCACCAGCGGCAGCAGGGTCAGCGACGCCCACGACATGATCGCCAGCGTGTACGGGGTCGACGAGCCGTTGTAGATCGTCACACTCCAGTCCGGATTGAGCGTGGAGGGCAACAGATTCGGATACATCGATCCGAACAACAGCACCACGACGGCGGCGATGACCGCCATCATCGCCGCGAACGCCCAGCCCTCGCGGCGGCGCGTCCACATCAACGCCACGGCCGTCAACAGGGTGATCACGGCGATCCCCAGCGGCAGCCACGTCCATGTCCTGCCGTGCGCCAGTTGCGTCCACAGCCCGAATCCACCGGCGAACACGACGGCCGGCAACGACAAGACGCGGGCGAAGCGAAATGCGTCGTCGCGCACCGGCCCTGCGGTCTTGAGTGCCACGAACACCGCCCCGTAGAACGCGAACAGGGAGGCCGTGGCCAGACCGCCGAGAATCGTGTAGGCGTTGAGGACATCGCTGATCGCGAGGTGTGCCTGACCGTCGGCATCGATCGGCAGGCCCTGAAGCAGGATCGCGAACGCCACACCCCAGAGGACGGCGGGCAGCCACGAACCGGCGGCGATTCCGATGTCGGCCCATGCGCGCCACCGCGGATCGTCGATCTTTCCGCGCCATTCGATGCCGACGACGCGCGCGATCATCCCGACCAGGATGGCCAGCAGCGGCAGATACAGCGCCGAGAACAGCGTGGCGTACCAGTTGGGGAATGCGGCGAACATGGCTGCGCCCGCGGTGATCAGCCAGACCTCGTTGGCATCCCACACCGGGCCGATGGTGTTCAGCGCGGCGCGCCTGCGCTGTTCGGGATCCGCGCCACTAGCCTTGCCCGCCATGCCGAACGGAGCCATCAGCATGCCGACCCCGAAGTCGAATCCCTCGAGGAGAACGAAGCCGAGAAACAGCGCGGCGATGATGAAGAACCACAGCTCTTGTAGACCCATCACGATCTCCTAGTACGCGAACGACAGGGGAGCGACATCCTCGTCGTCCGGAGAGGGCGGCGGCACGGGTTCGGAGTCATGCTCCAGTGGGCCCTCGATCACATACCGGCGTATCAACCAGAACCAGATCACCCCGAGCGCGCCGTAGAGCAGCGTGAAGACGGTCAGTGAGAGCACCACCATGCCGGCCGCGTGACCGGATACGCCCTCCTGCACGGTCATTCGCACCAACTGGTCACCGGTGGGGTTGGGCACCACCACCCACGGTTGTCGACCCATCTCGGTGAAGATCCAGCCCGCCGAGTTGGCCAGGAACGGGGTGGGAAGCGTGATCAGGGCGAGTCGACTGAACCACCGCTGGTGTGGAATCCGGCCGCGACGTGTCAGCCACAGTGCGGCCAGTGCGAATACGACGGGCACGAGCAACAGCCCGATCATGGCCCGAAACGCCCAGTAGGTGACGAACAGGTTGGGCCGGTAGTCGCCGGGGCCGAACTTCGCTTCGGCCTCCTGCTGCAGATCGTTGACACCCTGCAGGGTGACACCGCTGAACGTGGACTCTGCCAGGAACGGCAGGACATACGGCACCTCGATGAGGTGTGTGACGCTGTCACAGTTGTTGTGGCTGCCGACGGTCAGGATCGAGAAGTCCGGATCGGTTGCGGTGTCGCACAACGACTCTGCCGACGCCATCTTCATCGGTTGCTGGACGAACATCAGCTTGCCCTGGAAGTCGCCGGTGATGAACAAGCCCCCGGCGGCCACCAGGGCGATCAGACTGCCCGCGATCGTCGCGGGCCGGTACATGCTGCGTGCCTCGTCGGTCTCGTCGGCGCGCTTGTGAGACCGGACCATCAGCCAGGCACTCACCGCGGCGACGAAGACACTTGCGGTGAGTAACGATCCGGCCACCGCGTGCAGGAACGCCCAGATCGCGGTGTTGTTGGTCAGCAGTGCGCCGAAGTCGACAAGTTCTGCGCGCCCGGTCTGGGGGTTGTACTTGGCGCCGACGGGATGCTGCATGAACGAGTTCGCGGCGATGATGAAGAACGCCGAGGCGTTGACCGCGAAGGCAACGACCCAGATGCAGGCGAGGTGGACGAGACGCGGCAGGCGGGTCCAGCCGAAGATCCACAGGCCGATGAACGTCGATTCGAAGAAGAACGCGATCAGGCCCTCGAACGCCAGCGGCGCCCCGAAGATGTCGCCGACGAAGCGGGAGTACTCGCTCCAGTTCATCCCGAACTGGAACTCCTGCACGATGCCGGTGGCGACCCCCAGCGCGAAGTTGATCAGAAACAGCTTGCCGAAAAATCGGGTGAGCCGGTACCAGGCCGGATTGCCGGTGACCACCCATGCCGTCTGCATGGCGGCGATGAGGGGAGCCAGCCCGATGGTGAGAGGGACGAGGATGAAGTGATAGACGGTGGTCGTTCCGAACTGCCACCGTGACACGTCGAGTGCGTCCATGTGACCTCTTCCGTGGCTGTTCCTAGAGCCTACGACAGAGCGTAGTAGAAATCAGTGTGCGTTAGCTCACCGGCGCTTCTGTCGCGGGTGCGGGTGCCGTACCCCCGAGGCCTTTGGAGGCCTTGCGGATGCCGAACGCCGACACGACCTCGAAGACTCCGATGACGATGAGCCAGATACCGACGACCCTGGTCAGGGTTTCGAGGGACTCCAGCGGCCAGGCCAGCATGAAAATACCGGCCACCAGGCTGAGCAGCCCGATGAAGATCTCCCACGCCCGCCCGGGCAGTGTGCTGTCGCTGATGGCGGAGACGGCTGTGGCGACCCCCCGGAAGATGAAGCCGATGCCGATCCAGATGGACAGCAGCAGAATCGATTCCTGCAGACTGCGGAAGCACAGCAGCGCCAGGATCAGCGCGGCCGCGCCGCTGATGAACAGCAGGACCCGCCCGCCCGCCGAGACGTGCAGGCTGAAAGCGAACACCACCTGCGTGATCCCGGTGATCAGAAGGTAGGCGCCGAAAAAGATCGCCGTCACGATGATCGTGACGGTCGGCCACGTCCACGCCAGCACGCCGAGGATGACGGCCAGAACTCCGGACAGCAAGGTGGACATCCACAGGTGCTTCAAGAGGCTCGGAGGAGCAGGACTTTCCATGCGCGCAGTTTGGCACAAAGGGCATTTGGGAGCCCGCCTATTGACCTTTCCGTGTGCAAACCGTGTCATTGGCACACCACCGAATTAGTCGTCCGTTCGTGTTCCCCTGCCGCTGCTGTATGTCTCCATTACTGTTCCCCTACCGGCGCTTCGCGCTGGATCCACGAGGCAGAAAGTAGAGGCAACTGTGCTACGTGAATGTCAAGACCGTCGAGGGAAACTCCTGCGCATCGCGGGAGTGTTTGCTGCGACAGGCGCGCTGCTCCTGTCGGGCTGCGCGAGCGGTAGCAACACGAGCGAAGAGACGACCGGTAACACGGCAGCGGCCACCGACAAGGTCGAGGAAATCGCGAACACCGTTCCGGAAGCGATCAAAGAGTCCGGCAAGCTGATCGTCGGCGTCAACATTCCCTACGCGCCGAACGAGTTCAAAGATCCCAGCGGCAAGATCGTCGGCTTCGACGTTGATCTGATGAACGCAATCGCAGGCACTCTGGGCCTGACGGCCGAGTATCGCGAGTCGGACTTCGCCAAGATCATCCCGTCGATTCAGGGCGGTACGTACAACGTTGGGATGTCGTCGTTCACCGACACCAAGGAACGCGAGGAGTCGGTTGACTTCGTGACGTACTTCAGCGCCGGCATCCTTTGGGCTCAGCGGCCAGGGTCGCCCATCGATCCAAACAACGCGTGCGGCAAGAAGGTTGCGGTGCAAGCCACCACGACCGAGGAGACCGAGGAGCTGCCCGCCAAGAGCAAGGCATGCGTCGACGCGGGCAAGCCGCCGATCGAGATCGTCTCATTCGACGGGCAGGACGCGGCGACCAACGCCGTGGTGCTCGGTCAGGTGGACGCCATGTCCGCCGATTCGCCCGTGACCGCCTATGCGATCAAGCAGAGCAACGGAAAGTTGGAGGCCGCCGGTGAGGTATTCGAAGCCGCGCCGTACGGCTGGCCGGTGCAGAAGGACTCGCCGCTGGCGCAGTCATTGCAGAAGGCGCTCGAGCATCTGATCGAGTCGGGCAAGTACGAGGAGATCGCGAAGAACTGGGGCGTCGAGAACGGGATGATCGACAAGCCAGTGATCAACGGCGCCATCAGCTGAGAAGGCGCCCGAAATGACTGATGTCGACACGTCGTCACCCACCGGTCCGGCCGCTATCGATGCCGTTCCACTTCGCCATCCGTGGCGGTGGGTGGCGGCGGTCGTCATCATCATCCTGGTCGCGCTGTTCCTGTACGGCGCGGCCTCGAATCCCGCATACCGTTGGTCCGTCTTTTCCGAGTACGTCTTCAACGAGCGGGTGCTGACGGTCGGTCTGCTCAACACCCTGCAGTTGACCATCTACTCGATGGTGCTGGCGATCGTGCTCGGCGTCATCCTGGCGGTGATGCGGCTGTCATCGAATCCCATCTTCAAGGCGGTGTCGTGGGTGTACCTGTGGATCTTCCGCGGTACGCCGATCTACGTGCAGCTGGTCTTCTGGGGCCTGATCCCGACGATTTACCAGAACATCCGGCTCGGCGTTCCATTCGGGCCGACGTTCCTCGAGCTGAACCTGCAGATGCTGTCCATCCCGTTCCTGTTGGCCATTCTCGGTCTGGCCCTCAACGAGGCCGCGTACATGGCCGAGATCATCCGTGCCGGTATCAGTTCCGTTCCGGAGGGACAGCTCGAAGCATCGACCGCATTGGGCATGTCTTGGGGAATGGCGATGTGGCGCACGGTGTTACCCCAGGCCATGCGGGTGATCATCCCGCCGACCGGCAATGAGGTCATCAGCATGCTGAAGACCACATCGCTGGTGACAGCCGTGCCGTTCACCCTTGACCTGTACGGAATTACGTCGCGTGAGATCGCCGCGCGGACCTTCGAACCGGTGCCGCTGCTGCTCGTTGCCGCGTTCTGGTATCTAGTCGTCACCAGCATCCTCATGGTCGGGCAGTACTACCTGGAGAGGTATTTCGCGCGCGGTGCGTCGCGGAAGTTGACCACCAAGCAGCTCGAGGCGTTGGCCAAGGCGCAGCTGGGAGAGGCCCATCTATGACTCCGATGGTCAAGGCAGAATCGGTCTGCAAAAGCTTCGGCGCCCTGAACGTCCTGAAGGGCATCACGCTCGAGATCGGCAAGGGCGAGGTGCTCGTCATGGTCGGTCCCTCCGGGTCGGGCAAGTCGACGTTTCTGCGGTGCATCAACCATCTCGAGCAGGTCAACGCCGGGCGGCTGTACGTCGACGGTGACCTGATCGGCTACCGGGAACGCGGTGGAAAGCTGCACCAGATGTCGCCGCGCGACGCCGCCAAACAGCGACGTGAAATCGGAATGGTGTTCCAGCACTTCAACCTTTTCCCGCATCGCACTGCGCTGGAAAATGTCATCGAGGCGCCGATCCACGTCAAGGGTGTCAAGAAGAGCGACGCCGTGGCGCGGGGGGAGGACCTGCTGAGGCAAGTAGGTCTGTCGGAGAAGGCCGGCGCATACCCGGCTCAACTCTCCGGCGGACAGCAGCAGCGTGTGGCGATTGCGCGTGCCTTGGCGATGAGCCCCAAGCTGATGTTGTTCGACGAGCCGACCTCGGCGCTGGATCCGGAACTGGTGGGTGAGGTTCTCGAGGTGATGAAAAAGCTTGCTGCCGAGGGCATGACGATGGTTGTGGTGACCCACGAAATGGGATTCGCCCGCGAAGTCGCCAACCATTTGGTGTTCATGGACGGCGGGGTGGTCGTGGAAAGCGGGCCTCCCCGGGAGGTGCTGAGTAACCCGCAACACGAACGGACGAAGGCGTTTCTGTCAAAGGTGCTGTAGTTCTGATGCCGGCACGTTCACCGGATCCGGCCACGCCGCTGTGGCGGGCGGCGCAGGTGTTCCGTCTGCTGAGTTGTATGTACGCCCTGGGTTTTCAGATCGCCGTAAACGGCGAACTCGAGCGCCCGGCGATCGGCTGGACGCTGTTCGCCGTGCTCCTCGCATGGAGCGCGTTGTGCGCTTTTGCATACCTGGAGGGGTTCGGCAGGCGCGCGTCGTGGGTGGCCGCGGAAATCGTCGTCGCCGTCGCACTGATCCTGTCCACCGAGTTCGTCGCCTCAGACCAGTGGGCGTTCGACAACCAGTCCTGGCCGACGACATTGTGGGCGACGAACGCCACGATCTCCGCGGCGATCCTGGCCGGGCCGATCACCGGGATGCTGGCCGGGGTGGCGGTGATGATCGCCAGCACCATCGTGAAGGGTTTCATCAACTACGACCTGGGTCGCAACGCGACGATCGTCATTGAACTCGCGGTCGGGCTCGCGGTCGGCATGGCCGCGCAGACCGCACGGCGCGCTCATGCCGAACTCGAACAGGCGGCCCGCCTGGCCGCGTCGCACCAGGAGCGGGAGCGACTGTCGCGCCAGGTTCACGACGGCGCCATTCAGGTGCTGGCGCTGGTGTCCCGTCGTGGTCGCGAAATCGGTGGGGATACCGCTGAATTGGCCGAGTTGGCGGGGGAGCAGGAACGTGCCCTGCGACGTCTTGTCAGCTCGGCCGATACCGAGACGCCTGCAGGGGAAATGACCGATGTCGGCGCCCTGCTACGGAAGCGTGCCTCGGACCTGGTGTCGGTGAGCGTGCCAGCCGACCCGGTACTGCTGGACACGGGCACGGCTACTGAGCTGTACGCCGCTGCCGTGAACGCACTGGACAATGTGGCCGCGCATGCCGGCGCCGATGCGCACACCTACGTGCTGCTCGAGGATTTGGGTGAGTCGGTCACGGTGAGCATCCGCGACGACGGCGTCGGAATTGCGGAGGGCCGGCTGGACGAAGCGGTCGGTGAGGGTCGAGTCGGTGTGGCTAAATCGATTGTCGGACGGATGGATTGGCTCGGTGGGAGCGCGAAGCTCAGCACCGCGCCGGGATGTGGGACGGAATGGGAGCTGACAGTACCCCGACGGTGATGGTGGTCGACGACCATCCGATTTGGCGCGACGCGGTGGCTCGCGATCTCGCCGAGGACGGCTTCAGTGTCGTCGCGACGGCCGACGGCGTTGCCGCGGCGCGTCGTCGTGCCGCAGTGGTCCTACCGGATGTCATCGTGATGGACATGCGGCTCTCCGACGGTGACGGTGCGCAGGCGACCGCGGAGGTGCTGACGGTCTCGCCGTCCTCGCGAATCCTCGTGCTTTCGGCATCCGACGAGCGCGAAGACGTGTTGGAGGCGGTAAAGGCCGGCGCAACCGGCTATCTGGTGAAGAGTGCGTCGAAGCAGGAACTCGGTGACGCGGTGCGTGCCACCGCTGAGGGCCGCGCCGTCTTCACCCCCGGACTCGCAGGGCTGGTGCTCGGTGAGTACCGGCGCATCGCGCAGTCCGGGACGACTGGCCCGACCGGGACTCCGATGCCGAGCCTGACCGAGAGGGAGACCGAGATACTGCGTCACGTCGCAAAGGGCCTGACCGCCAAGCAGATCGCCACCCGGCTGTCGTTGAGCCACCGAACCGTGGAGAACCACGTCCAGGCCACGTTCCGCAAGCTTCAGGTCGCGAATCGGGTGGAATTGGCCCGCTACGCGATCGAACACGGCCTCGACGAGTAGTCCTACTCATCCGGAAATGGTGACTCGGCTGCCACGATGTTTTCCATGTCACCCCTCACCGAACCGCATCGCGCCGTCATCGCCCGCGTGAACGCCGACTTTTCGGCGATTACGCAGTACATGGCGAGGGTATCGGCGGATCTCAGCACCCTGGACCGCTTGATGTCTGAACAACCCCAGCCCTATCCGGTGCCGTATTGGCCGCAATACCAGCCCCAGTACCAGCCCCAGCACCAACCCCCACCAGCTTCGGCACCCGCAGTGCCGCCCATGCCGCCCGGGGTGCAGAAGCCGCCGCGTGACCAGGGTTGGATTGGCAAGCTGCTCGCCGTCGCCGGTGTGGCCGTCACCCTGATCGGCGTCGTGCTGCTGGTCGTACTGGCCGCTCAGGCAGGTATTTTGCGCCCGGAGGTACGCGTGGCGGGCGGGGCGGCGCTGGCTGTCGCGCTGGTGACGGTGGGCGCCTGGCTGTATAGGCGGCCCGGTGGCCGGGTCGGTGCCATCGCGCTGGCCGCGACCGGGATCGCCGCGGCGTATATCGACATCATCGCGATCACGACCATCTATGGGTGGGTATCCGCACCCGTCGGCCTGGTTCTCGCCGCAGGCATCGGTGGCGGCGGGCTGACGTTGGCCCGTCGCTGGGACTCACAACAGCTCGGCGTGCTGGTGCTGGTTCCGCTCATCGTGCTGGCGCCCGTGGTCACCGACGGCATCACGCTGCTGCTCGTCGGGTTCATGTTGGCGCTCGCCGCGGTGTCGCTGCCGGTGCAGCTGGGCAAGGACTGGATCTGGCTGCACTGCGCCCGCGTCGCAGCCATCACATTTCCGCTTCTCATCGCCCTGCTCGCGCTGAGCTTCAACGGTGGGCACGACCTCTGGCTGGTCAGCGCGTGCGCTATCGGGGCGGGGCTGGCGATCGTCGCCGCGCTGATCCTTCTGCCGCGGACCTCCAATCGCGTGCTGATGGCGCTGGTGACCGGCGCCGGTGTGCTGCCCGTGCTGTGCGTGGCGCTGGTCGCCGACCGCGTGGTCGCCGCGTTGATGGCGGTTGTCCTCGCCGCGGTGCTGCTGGCGATCGTGTTCATCGGTGGCCGCCTGGCCGGCGTCGACGGCGCGGTGCGGCCGATCTGGGCGGCGTTGTCGGCCATCTCCGCGACCATTGCAGTGCTGGTCGCTTTCGACGGTCACGTCGCGGGCCCGGTCCTGCTGGCGATGGCCATCGTCGTGGCCGTCGCGGCGCGCCGCGAGGCGATCGCGAGATGGGTTGGGCTCGGCTTGGCTGTCGTCGGCGCCACCTTCTACCTGAGCTACGCGCCGCCGAGCCTGCTGATCTACGCCACCGAAACCACCACCGCGACAGCGGTTTCCACGCTGATCGCCAGCCTGCTGTTGATTGCGTTCGCCGTGGTGATCGTGTGGACCACCGACGATCACGCTTCAGCGATGTGGGCTGGCGCGGCTGTGGTGGCCACCTATGCGATCACCACCTTCACCGTCACCGCCGGCGTACTGATCGGCGGCGAGGAGCGCGGGTTCTTCGCGGGGCATATGGCCGCGACGATCTGCTGGATCGTGATGGCCGCTGCGTTGTTCGTTTACGCGGCGCGCATACCGAGGGCCAACCGATCCTTGCCGCTTGGTGGGGGATTGGCCCTGGTGGGCGCCGCGATGGCCAAGCTGTTCCTGTTCGACCTCGGCACGTTGGACGGCATCTTCCGGGTCGTGGTATTCATCGTCGTCGGGCTGATACTGCTTGGGATGGGTGCCGGTTACGCACGCCTGCTCGAGAAGCAGGACCAGCAACAAGACAGCAAGGTGTGACCGCTATCACAGACTAATCTGGATTCATTCCAGATTATGGATCGTTGTCTGAGGCATGGGTACAAATCGACGCAGTGAAATAGACGCACACGGATTCCAGGCCTCAGCGGACCTCAGCAAGAACCTCCAGCGGGTTCTGGTCGACCTGATCGAGCTGCATCTGCAGGGCAAGCAGGCACATTGGAACGTTGTCGGCACCAACTTCCGCGACCTTCACCTGCAGCTCGACGAGCTGGTTGACTTCGCGCGCGAGGCCAGCGACACCGTCGCCGAGCGGATGCGAGCCCTCGATGCCTGGCCGGACGGTCGGTCGGACACCGTCGTGGCCGGCACCACGCTGCCGCAGTTTCCGGAATACGAACACAGCACTGGCGAGGTCGTCGACCTGATCGCCGGACGTATCTACGCGACCGTTGAGACCCTTCGCGCGGTGCACGATGCGGTGGACGCCGAGGACCCCAGCACGGCCGACATCCTGCATCAGCTCATCGACGGCCTTGAGAAGCTGGCCTGGCTGATCAAGTCGGAGAACCGCAAGGTCTAAGCGGGCGGGCGGCGCGCGGGCCGGCTAGTTACGAGCCGCGCTCGTGCCCCGCTCCACGGCGCGGCGAACGGTGTGGTCGTCGCGGCGCGCGACCAGGTACCAGGTCTGCATCATGCCTTTGCCTTTGACGTCCACCTCGCCGCGCTCTTCCAGCACGAATGCGTGGTTCAGGCGTTCGTAAACGTTGTGAGGCACCTGAATTCGCCCTTCGACGTCCGTCGTCTCCATGCGCGACGCGACATTCACGGCGTCGCCCCATACGTCGTAGAAGAACCTCCGGGCGCCGACGACGCCCGCCACCACCGGACCCGCCGCCAGGCCGATACGCAGCGGCACCGCGCGGCCGTTCTGATCCTTGAGGTCGGCGACGGCGTCCGCCATGTCCAGTGCCAGACAGGCCAATGCCTCGATGTGGTCGGGCCGAGGCTCCGGCACCCCGCTGACCACCATGTACGAATCGCCACTGGTCTTGACCTTCTCCAGGCCATGTTCGTCGACCAGCAGATCGAGGTCGGTGTAGAGCCGATCAAGGAAACGCACGAGATCGGTCGGTGTGGTGTCGCTCGCACGCTTGGTGTAGCCGGCGATATCGGCGAACAGAATCGAAGCGTCGTCGTACTTGTCGGCGATGATGTTTCGCGAAGGATCCTTGAGTCGCTCGGCGATCGACGCGGGCAGGATGTTGGCCAGCAGCCCCTCGGAACGTTCGTACTCCGCCTCCATTGCCTCTCTGGTACGGCGGATCTCGCGTAGTGCGAACCAGATGGTCGCAACGACAAGGAGCCACGCCGTGATGACCGTCAGCGCGAACGAGACCTTGAACGCCCACGGCGGTTGCGTCCCGGTGTCATTCGGTACGACGTATTCGAGCGCGATCACCGTGGCGGCGCCGACGGCGGCAAGCGCCGAGGCCAGGACGATGTGGTCTGGGCCGAGAACGACCAGCATGATCGCCGCGGCGACGACGAAATAGAACTGCAGCCCCGAACCCGTGCCGAGATAGATGCACAGCACTGTGATGGTGAAGTAGGAGACCACGAAAAGCGCTATGGGAGCAACGATTTCGCCCATATCGCACAGCCGTGGAATCATCGCGAAGGCGGCCGCGCTGCCGAGGTTGACGGCGGTGACCCACCAGTCCTGGCCGATGAAGAATCCCTGGATGCCGAAGAACGCGGTGATGGCGGCGCTGATCATGGCGGTGACGTTCAGCACGCGTCGATGCCGGGCGGCCCGCTCGGAGAGAAGGCGGGTGCGGCCTGGGCCACGGCTTTCCACCGCGACGTCTGGCACGCACATCGGCCGGACCCTCATCGCCACCGGCAAAGCGTAACGCGGTCGATGCTTCGTTTTTTGGACTCTTGCTTTTGCTTCCCCCACGGGCTGCCACCATGCTGCCGTTGTTGCGTGTTTGCTTCGGTGCAAAGTCTTGTGGGCGACCGCGGCGCGGCAGCGCCACCGGTACGGCGCCGCACGACTCCTACGGGATCCGCAGCCGACGCCGTCACTTCAGACAGGTGGACGATCTCACGTCGGGCTGTTAGTGCAACCGGAAGCCGCACCTAAAGGCGACTTGTCGTTACACCGCGTACCGAAAACGTCGGACGCCGGAAACAGATATGTCGAAGTATGTTGCCAGCTCTAAACGCCATGGAAAACAACGCGACGTCAGCACCGGGAGTGTCGCGATTGTGCCACGAAACGCCTTTGCCGACAGTAGATTTGGTTGCACCGATTATTTTTTGCCACTCTTGACCAAGGCGATCGATAGGCGATTCGTAATTTGCTGAATGGCACCGAATTGCGCGACGCTTCGGCGCGGAATCTTACCGCCCATTCCGGAACGTTAGAGCAGGTCAATAGTTTTGAGCTTCTCTGTCAATTTCCGGCGCGGGATCCGCACCGATGGGCTAATTTGAATCCATCGTGCGTCGATGTGCTCGAATCGAGATTGGACTAGGAGCGGCCATGAGGCCCGTCGGGAAACGCCGTCTGCTGCGGCGTGAGGTTGCCGCCAAGTCGATGCCCGCCCTGCGTGTGCCTGTCCGCAATTTGCTCTCGCCGATCGTGCAATTGACTGAGCTCATCGAATATCCGCAGACGTCAGGAACCAGCGCGCTCCGCGTGATGATTCCGCCCGACTGGGATGACACGGCGGGCTGCGGTGGCGTCGGGGGATGCCGCAACCTGTCGTTCGTCTCAGAACCCTTCAGCGGCGCAGCCTAGGACGAGGGGTGCCTGCTGCGGACCACCACGGTGGTCCGCAGCAGGGCTGCGCAACTGAAGCGGTCCACGCGTGGGTCCTGTCGCAGTGCCCTCGGTGAGACTCGAACTCACACTGGACGGGTTTTGAATCCGTTTCCTCTGCCAATTGGGATACGAGGGCGTTCGCGCGTCGACAATGCAGCGGCTTTCAACCATAAAGGATGCCCCCGAGGTCGCTGATCGCGGCCGCTACCGCCACAATGTGTCCCATGGCAGCTGCTCCTGAGGCATCGACCGGCGATGAGAAGCCGCGACGCGTTCTCATCGCCGAAGACGAGGCGCTCATCCGGATGGACTTGGCCGAAATGCTGCGTGAGGAAGGCTACGAGATCGTCGGTGAGGCCGGCGACGGGCAGGAGGCCGTCGATCTTGCCGAACGTCTGACGCCGGACCTGGTGATCATGGACGTGAAGATGCCGCGTCGCGACGGAATCGACGCGGCGTCGGAGATCGCGGGCAAGCGGATCGCACCGATCGTCATCCTCACCGCGTTCAGCCAGCGCGAGCTTGTCGAGCGGGCTCGCGATGCCGGCGCCATGGCGTACCTGGTCAAGCCGTTCAACATCAACGACCTCATCCCCGCGATCGAAGTGGCGGTGAGCCGTTTCGGCGAAATCGCCGCTCTCGAGCAGGAAGTCGCCGAGTTGTCGGACCGGCTGGAGACCCGAAAGCTCGTCGAGCGCGCCAAGGGTTTGCTGCAGGCCAAGCAGCAGATGTCTGAACCCGAGGCTTTCAAGTGGATTCAGCGCGCCGCCATGGACCGTCGGACAACGATGAAGCGGGTCGCCGAGGTGGTCGTGGAAACCCTCGACACGCCCAAGGACGCGTCGCCGTCGAACTAGCGATTCCCCCGGCCAACCGTTAAATGTGCGTTTCCGACCCTGCAGTTTGGTTCGATCACGCACCGAATAGACACGGTCCCTTTGTGAACAGGGCGCACCACCGCCATGTGTTGGCTATGGTCGTCCCGAAGCATCGCCGCCCTCGCCGACCTGCGCAGGGGCGGTGGCGCCGACGAAACCACTGACCCGGAGGTGAAGCGTGCGCGGTAGCGTGGCACGGAAAGCATTTGCTATCGGTAGCGCAAGCTTGCTTGTGCTCGGCATAGCGGGCTGCCAACAACAATCCGAGCCCAGTGAGGGCGGCGAGGCGGCGACCGAGCTGAGGATCGTCGAACAGGTCCAGATCGACGAGAACGGCGCCGAGGTGCCACCTCCCGCAGAAGAGACGGCCGCCAATCCCGCCGGCGACGGCAACGCGCAGTGTCCACCGGTGTCCCTGGCCATGGCCGGCGCGCTCAATGGGCCCGACGCCGCGCTGGGCATCAACATCAAGAATGGCATCCAGCTGGCCGTCGACCAGCACAACGCCGCCAACCCTGGGTGCCAGGTTCAGCTGAAGACCTTCGACACCGAGGGCGACCCGCAGAAGGCCACCCAGATCGCGCCGCAGATCATCAACGACGCGTTCACCATCGGCCTGATCGGACCAGCCTTCTCCGGCGAAACGAACGCCACCGGCGACGTGTTCAACCAGGCCGGCCTCGTTGCGGCCACCGCGTCGGCCACCAACGTCACGTTGTCGGAAAACGGCTGGCGGACCTTCTTCCGCGGTCTGGGTAACGACGGCGTGCAGGGGCCGTCGGTCGCCAATTACCTGAAGAACACGCTGCAGCAGAAGAAGATTTGCGTGGTCGACGACAGCACCGACTACGGTCTCGGGCTCGCGCAGGCGGTGCGCGAGACGCTCGGTCCGGTCGCCGACGCGGCCTGCAATATCTCGGTGAAGAAGGGCGACAAGGACTTCTCTGCCGCAGTCACCCAGATCAAGGGCGCCAGTCCTGACTCGGTGTTCTTCGCCGGTTACTACGCCGAGGCGGCGCCGTTCGTCCAGCAGCTCAAGGACGGTGGCTTCGAGGGCGTCTTCGTCAGCGCCGACGGCACCAAGGATCCTCAGTTCGTTCAGCAGGCCGGTGAATCGTCGCAGGGCGCGATTCTGTCCTGCCCGTGCGGCCCGGCGACCGGCAGCTTCGCCGAGGAGTACTCCAAGAAGTTCAATCAAGAGGCCGGGACTTACAGCGCGGAAGGCTACGACCTCGGCACGATCCTGCTGAAGGGCATCGACTCCGGCGCAATCACCCGCCCGGCGCTGCTCGAGTTCGTCCGCAACTACAACGGTCAGGGTGTGGCGCGTCAGTATCAGTGGACACCAACCGGGGAGCTGACCACCAGCCTGATCTGGATCTACAAGGTCCAGTAGGAAGCTGATCGAGACGCGTCCGAGACCTCACGGCTCGGGCGCGTTCTCGTGAGTACAGTGATTTTGCAAGGAGCCGCCGCCGGATGATTCACCAGTGCCTGGATCACGGGGCTGAGTACGCCTGCCTGGCCGCGAACATCAACTTCAACCTCGAAGGCCTGCGAAACGGCTTCTGGCAGTTGACGATCGATGGTCTGTCGTGGGGCGCGATCTATGCTTTGGTAGCGGTCGGGTACACGCTGGTGTTCGGTGTGTTGCGGCTGATCAACTTCGCGCATTCCGAGATCTTCATGCTCGGCATGTTCGGCGCCTACTTCTGCCTCGACGTCATCTTGGGCTTCACCCCGAGCGGCAACGACTATGAAAAGGGCGTCCCGCTGACGGTGCTGTATCTCGGCGTCGCAATGCTTTTCGCGATGCTGGTGTCGGGTTCTGCGGCGGTCGGGTTGGAGTTCATCGCTTATCGGCCACTGCGAAAACGCGGGGCGCGCTCGTTGACGTTCCTGATCACGGCGATCGGCATGTCATTCGTGCTGCAGGAGTTCGTGCACTTCGTACTGCCGAAGCTGCTGAAGGGCTACGGAGGTAGCAACGCCCAGCAGCCGATCATCTTGATGCAGCCCAAGACCCAGTTCACGATCTTCGGTGCGACCGTCTCCAACGTCACGTTGGTGATCGTGGCTTCCGCGCTGATCTTCGCCTTGCTGACGGATATGGCGCTCAACCGGACCAAGTTCGGCCGGGGTATCCGTGCGGTGGCTCAGGACCCCACCACGGCCACGCTGATGGGCGTCTCGCGTGAGCGCATCATCATGACGACGTTCCTGCTCGGTGGCCTGCTGGCCGGCGCGGCCGCGCTGCTCTACACGCTCAAGGTGCCCCAGGGCATCATCTACTCCGGCGGCTTCCTTCTTGGTATCAAGGCGTTCTCGGCGGCGGTGCTCGGTGGCATCGGCAACCTGCGTGGGGCACTTCTCGGTGGCCTGCTGCTCGGAATCATGGAGAACTACGGGCAGGCGGTGTTCGGCACCCAGTGGCGCGACGTGGTCGCGTTCGTACTCCTGGTTCTGGTGCTGCTGATCCGGCCGACCGGAATACTCGGTGAAAGCCTTGGGAAGGCAAGAGCATGAGCCCCAGCGAGAAGCCGAAGAGTCTCTCCGAGAAGTTGATGGCGCCCGGCGACGGGCTGCGTCAGTGGTGGGATCGGCTGTCCCGGGTACAGAAGTGGGGTTTCGGCGTCATCGGTTTCGGGTTGTTGGCCCTGCTGCCGTTGTACCCGCCGCCGTTTCTGAACACGCCGAACATCAGCTTCGGCGGCACGATGGCCCAGTTCGCGATGGTCGCGATCATCGCGATCGGCCTTAACGTCGTGGTCGGTCAGACCGGTCTGCTGGACCTCGGCTACGTCGGTTTCTACGCCGTCGGTGCGTACACGGTCGCGCTGCTGACCAGCCCGAACAGCCCGTGGAACAAGGTGGGCCCCGGTGGTTGGTTCAGCGAGGACTGGGCGTGGCTGGCATGCGTGCCGCTCGCGATGGCGATCACCGCGTTGAGCGGGCTGATCCTGGGTTCACCGACACTGCGACTTCGCGGCGACTACCTGGCCATCGTCACGCTGGGGTTCGGAGAGATCATCCGACTGCTGGCCGACAACCTGTCGGACGTCACCAACGGCCCCCGCGGCCTCAACGAGGTCGCCTATCCGCGGGTGGGGCAGACCGACCGGTTGCCCGAGGGCGTTTTCTCCAGCGGGAATTCGATGGGCGATTCCAACTACGGCACCTGGTGGTTCTGGCTGGGCATCGTGATGATCGTGATCATCCTGCTGTTCGTCGGTAACCTGGAGCGCAGCCGAGTCGGACGGGCGTGGGTGGCCATCCGCGAAGACGAGGACGCCGCAGAAGTGATGGGCGTCAACACGTTCAAGTTCAAGCTGTGGGCGTTCGTGATCGGCGCGGCCATCGGCGGGTTGTCCGGCGCGCTCTATGCCGGCCAGGTGCAGTTCGTCGCACCGCCGACGTTCAACATCATCAACTCGATGCTGTTTCTCTGCGCTGTGGTGCTCGGCGGGCAGGGCAACAAGCTGGGCGTGGTGTTCGGCGCGTTCATCATCGTCTACCTGCCCAACCGCCTGCTGGGGGTGGAGTTGCTCGGGATCAACCTCGGCGACCTCAAGTACCTGTTCTTCGGGATGGCGCTCGTGGTGCTGATGATCTTCCGGCCCCAGGGCCTGTTCCCGGCGCGCCAGCAGCTACTCGCCTACGGCAAGGCCGCCCGCGATCACCTGCGGTCGCCGGAGAAGGAGTCGGCGAAATGAGTATCGAGGAGCTGGCAGGTGTCCACCGCGAGATCGAGGTGGCCGAAGGCGAAACACTGCTGCAGACAAAGGATCTGACCGTCAAGTTCGGCGGTCTCACCGCACTGGACTCGGTCACGTTCGACATTCGGCGCGGCGAGATCCTCGGCATGATCGGTCCGAACGGCGCCGGCAAGACGACGTGCTTCAACGCCATCACCGGGGTGTACCGGCCCACGTCCGGCACGGTGACGTTCGACGGCGCCCCGTTGGGCCGTATCAAACGTCACCGGATCACCCGTCGCGGTATCGCCCGCACCTTCCAGAACATCCGGCTGTGGGGCGAGATGACCGCGCTGGAAAACGTCATGGTCGGCACGGATGCGCGGCATTTCACGTCGGTGCCGGGTGCGCTCGTGCGCACTCCACGCCACCGCAGGGAGGAGAAGTCGGCAATCGAACGTTCGGCGGCCCTACTGCATTTCGTGGGGATCGCTCATCGCGGCGAGGAGAAGGCGAAGAATCTGCCCTACGGCGATCAGCGGCGGCTGGAAATTGCCCGCGCGCTCGCCACCGAGCCGAAGCTGCTGTGCCTCGACGAGCCTGCCGCAGGATTCAACCCACGCGAGAAGGCCGCGTTGATCGAGCTGATTCAGAAGATCCGAGACGACGGCTACACGGTGTTGCTGATCGAGCACGACATGCGGCTGGTCATGGGAGTGACGGACCGAATCGTCGTGCTGGAGTTCGGTCGCAAGATCGCCGACGGCCTGCCGGCCGACATTCGCGAGGACCCCAAGGTCATCGCGGCGTATTTGGGAGTGCCCGATGACGACAGCCAATGACGACAAGCATGACGACAAGCATGAGGACAAGCCGATACTGCTCGAGGTGCGCGACCTCGTCGTGCAGTACGGACGGATCCGTGCGCTGCACGGCATTTCGCTGCAGGTGCGTGAGGGCGAGCTGGTGACGCTGCTGGGCTCCAACGGCGCGGGCAAGACGACGACGATGCGCGCGATCTCGGGTCTGCTGCCGTTGACGTCGGGGTCGGTGTGGTTCGAGGGTGCCGACATCTCCAGGGTCAAGGCCCACCAGCGGGCCACGCAAGGCTTGGTGCAGGCGCCGGAGGGTCGCGGTGTGTTTCCGGGTATGACGGTGATCGAGAACCTCGAAATGGGCTGCTACGGAAGGAAGTTCAGCTCCAAGGCCGAACACAAGCAACGGCTTGACTGGATTCTTGAGACGTTCCCGCGGCTCGCGGAACGGCGCAGCCAGGTCGGGGGCACTCTGTCGGGTGGTGAGCAGCAGATGCTGGCGATCGGCCGTGCGCTGATGGCTCGGCCACGAGTCCTGCTGCTCGACGAGCCGTCCATGGGCTTGGCGCCGATGGTCATATCGCAGATCTTCAAAATCATCGCCGAGATCAACGCCGGCGGCACCACGGTGTTGCTGGTGGAGCAGAACGCGCAACAGGCGTTGAGCCGAAGCGACCGTGCCTACATCCTGGAGACCGGTGAGGTCACCCGTGAGGGTAATGCGCGAGGACTGTTGGCCGATGACAGTATTCGTGCCGCCTACCTCGGTGTCGCCTAGAGCGGTTCGCCCGCCGAATCGTCTCAGTCGGCGCGAAACCGTTTGACCCGTGACGTCGCACCCGATACCAGGGCCACCCGGCTGCGCGGCACTCCCAGATGCTTGGCCAGCAGTTTGACGACGGCCTCGTTCGCCTTGCCGTCGACGGCTCGCTCCTGGACATGGATCGTCAGCTCTCCGTTGTCCGTGGCCTCGACGAGCGGCCCCTTCCGGCTACCGGGTTTCACCCGAACGACGATCGTCTCGCTCATCTGGCCGCGGCGCGCGCCTCGAACGCGTCGAGCACATCGACGTGCGCGGCTGGGACCTCGATGCGCATCAGGACCTCCTCCTCAGCCGAATGGAACTCGAATGTGAAGAACGAACAGCATTGGCTCTCGCGCCGGGCGAGATCGCGCGCTGCGGGTAAAAGGTCGGCGGGTAGCAACAGCTGCAACCGTGTCGGTTGTACGCGCTCCGACCGCAGGACCCGGGTGAACAGTTCGTCGAACTCGGCAACCCGCAGAGGGCGTTCCGGCGTCGGCAGGGTGCACGCGTCGGGAACGCAATCCTCGGGAACGGTCACGGATTCAGGTTAACGCCGGCCGGGAGCCGTCACCGGGCTCGCCTGCACAGCCGGGCTATCGCGCGACGACCACCGACGAGCCGTGTCCGAACAGTCCCTGGTTGGCGGTCACGCCGACCGTGGCGCCTTCGACCTGACGGCCGGTGGCCTGGCCCTTGAGCTGCCAGGTGAGCTCACAAACCTGCGCGATCGCCTGCGCCGGAATGGCCTCGCCGAAGCAAGCCAGCCCGCCCGATGCGTTGACCGGGATCCTGCCGCCGATAGTGGTCGCCCCACTGCGCAGCAGTTTCTCGGCCTCACCCTTGGCGCACAGCCCGAGGTGCTCGTACCAGTCCAACTCCAGCGCGGTGGACAGGTCGTAGACCTCCGCGAGGCTCAAGTCCTCGGGCCCGATGCCGGCTTCGGCGTAGGCCGCGTCGAGGATCTGATCCTTGAATGCCCGGTCGGGTGCGGGTATCGCCGCGGTGGAATCCGTTGCAATGTCGGGCAATTCGGGCAGATGCTGAGGGTACTGCGGCGTTTGGAGGCTCACTGCACGCACCGAAGGCACGCCCTCGAGCGACCCGAGATGCTTCTCGGCGAACGACTTGCTGGCGACGATCAGAGCGGCCGCGCCATCGGAGGTGGCGCAGATGTCAAGCAGCCGAAGCGGATCGGAGACCACCGGGCTGGCCAGCACATCCTCGACCGAGCTTTCCTTGCGGTACCGGGCATTCGGATTGCCCAGCCCGTGCTTGGCGTTCTTGACCTTAACCTGGGCGAAATCCTCGAGCGTGGCGCCGTAGAGGTCCATCCGCCGACGTGCCAGCAGCGCGAAGTACACCGTGTTCGTCGCACCGATCAGATGGAACCGCTGCCAATCGGGGTCGTTCTTACGTTCGCCGCCCACCGGGGCGAAAAAGCCCTTGGGCGTGGTGTCCGCACCGATCACCAATGCGACGTCGCAGAATCCCGCGAGGATCTGAGCGCGCGCGCTCTGCAGCGCCTGCGAGCCGCTGGCGCATGCCGCGTAGCTCGAGGTGACGGGCACCCCGTTCCAGCCCAGCTTCTGCGCGAATGTCGCCCCGGCGACGAACCCCGGATATCCGTTGCGGATGGTGTCTGCGCCCGCGACGAGCTGGATCTGGCGCCAGTCCAGGCCTGCCTCCGCGAGGGCGGCACGGGCGGCGACGACGCCGTACTCGGTGAAGTCACGGCCCCACTTGCCCCATGGGTGCATGCCCGCACCCAGGATGTACACCGGTTCTGGACTCATTGGGCAATCCTCCAGGCGTGCACGACGCGCTCGACGCCGTCGTCGTCGACGAACAGCGGCATGGTGGTCAATTCCATTTCGATGCCGACCTTCAAATCGGCCGCCAAGGTGCCCTCGACAACCTTGCCCAACACGATCACACCTTCATCTGCCAGCTGGACGGCGGCAACGGCGAACGGCTCGAAGGGGTCCGGCGACGGATACGGAGGCGGTGGGGCATAACGGTTTTCGGTGTAGCTCCACAGTGTTCCTCGCCGCGACAGCGGCACCTGGGCCAACTCGTCGCCGTCACAGGCCGGATTGGGGCAGTTGTTGGCCCGCGGCGGGAACACGAACGTCCCGCACAGATGGCACTTGCTGCCGATCAGATACGCGGCGCCCGATTCGTCGGTGGCGAACCACCCGTCGACGGCGGGCTGAGTAGATGCTGACACGCGGTCAGCCTAACCAACCCGGTGACAGAACTGAAACGTGTTCCAGTTTGGCCGGGCCCGAATCGGCGAGTGGGGTAGTTCGATACCCCATCGACATCGGCACTTTCAGCGCAGGATCTGCTAATTGGGATCGGTAGCCGCGGCCACGGTCTCTACTGATGGCACAGGCGTCGCCATTGAGGCGGCGCCCACGAGATTGGAGATAGACGTGGGATTCTTCGACAAGGCAAAGCAGGCTGCGCAGCAGGCCAGCCAGGCATTCGCTCCGCCGCAGAATGACGGGCAGGTGCACGTTCGGGGCGCCGGACCGATCGACGCGGCCATTCTGGGTGGACCTTCGACGCGCTCGGTGGCGAACGACGACCCGATCTGGCAGCCCATCAACGGCATCTCGCTGCAGGACTACGCCGAGTTGGCCCGCGACGCACAGGCCCGTGGCATCAATGACGAGGCCGGCATGATCACGCTGTCCCAGGAGCGCGGATGGAATCCGGCGGACACCAAGGCGGCGCTCGACGGATGGGTGCAGCGGATGGGCCAGTCGATGGCCGTCGGACAGCAGTTCCGCAAGTTCATGGGCTACTGAGGGGTTTAACGCCATGCCCAACCCATTCAACGACTGGGCGCGAATGTACGGCGCCAACAAGCAGTACCTGGAATCACAAGGGCGCCCGTCGTCGTTCTTCGGCCAGATCGGGGACATTCCCAACCGCATTCACGAGGCCGCCGATGCGAGTGAGATCGGCATGAAGATGATGCGGCATGCGCAGCTGACGAACGGTGGCGGCCTGCCCGCCACCGTCACCGTCGACGGTGTGTGGCAGGTCGGGTCGTACCTGAACATGTCGCCGGTCCTGCGGGTACAGGTGCGGGTGCAACGCGAGGACGGTACCCCGCCGTACGGCGCGGTCTTCGACGAAGTCGTCGCGCAGATGCATATCGCGCGGGTACAGCCGGGCATGTCACTTGCGGTGTACGTCGATCCGCAGAATCCGGTCGACATGGCGATCGACTGGATCCGCACCGGTCAGCTGGGGCCCGGCGCTGCACCGGGTGCGGGGGAGCCGGGCGCGCGTCGGATCTAGCGGCTTCCAGCGTCGAGCAGGATGCGCAGCAGGTCGCCGGGATTGTCGCGCATCAAGTTGTGGGCGCCGTCGAGTTCATCGACGTTCCAGTTCGAGTCGTTGCGAACGCGTTCGTACGACGGCCGCAGCGGCGAGTCGCCAGGCCACTTCAGCGCGTACCGAAATCGCGGCGGCGGAAATCGCGGTCGCGTGCGGACCTGCGCGCCATTCCCATCGCCCCAGAGCTGCGAGGACGGCTGGCGTTGGCCTGGCGCGCGTCGGGACCGATCAGCCCTGCCGCCAGAGCCCTTATCGACCTGGCCCGGGAGCGCGTGCGTGTCAGCGGTCGTGCATAGAGTAGGGCCCGTGACCGCAAGCGCAACGACTGAGAAGGCAACCGAAAAGCCGACATTGATGCTGCTGGACGGCAATTCGTTGGCGTTTCGGGCCTTCTACGCGCTGCCGGCCGAGAACTTCAAGACTCAAGGTGGCCTGACCACCAATGCGGTCTACGGATTCACCGCGATGCTGATCAACCTGCTGCGCGACGAGCAGCCCACGCACATCGCTGCCGCGTTCGACGTGTCCCGCCAAACCTTCCGCAAGGAGAAATACCCGGAGTACAAGGAAGGACGGTCGGCGACGCCCGACGAGTTCCGCGGCCAGATCGACATCACCAAAGAGGTCCTCGGCGCACTCGGCATCACGGTGCTGGCGGAGGCGGGGTTCGAGGCTGACGACATCATCGCGACGCTCGCGACGCAGGCCGAGAAGGAGGGGCACCGAGTTCTGGTGGTGACCGGTGACCGGGACGCGCTGCAGCTGGTCAGTGATGACGTCACGGTGCTCTATCCACGGAAGGGCGTCAGCGAACTGACCCGGTTCACCCCGGAGGCCGTGCTGGAGAAGTACGGGCTCACCCCGCGGCAGTATCCCGACTTCGCCGCCCTGCGCGGCGATCCGAGCGACAACCTGCCCGGCATCCCGGGCGTAGGGGAGAAGACGGCCACCAAGTGGATCGCCGAGTACGGGTCGCTGCAGACGCTGGTCGACCAGGTGGACACGGTGAAGGGGAAGGTCGGCGACGCACTGCGCGCCAATCTGTCCGGAGTGGTCCTCAACCGCGAGCTCACCGAGCTGGTCAAGGACGTGCCGCTGGCCCAGACGCCGGACACGCTGCGGATGCAGCCCTGGGATCGCGACCAGATCCATCGCCTCTTCGACGACCTCGAGTTCAGGGTTCTGCGCGACCGGTTGTTCGACACGCTGGCCTCCGCGGACCCCGAGGTTGACCAGGGTTTCGACGTCCGAGGCGGCGCGCTCCAAGCCGGCGAACTGGCGGCCTGGCTGTCCGAACACGGATCCGGCAAGCGGTTCGGCATGGCGGTCGTCGGTACGCATCTGGCGTACGACGCCGACGCCACCGCATTGGCGATCGTCGCGTCCGACGGCGACGGCCGCTACCTGGACACCGCGACCCTGCACGCCGACGATGAGGCCGCGCTCGCATCATGGCTGGCCGACCCGAGCCAGCCGAAGGCACTGCACGAGGCGAAGCTGGCCATGCACGACCTCGAAGGCCGTGGCTGGAAGCTCGCCGGTGTCACCTCCGACACCGCCCTGGCCGCCTACCTGGTGCGGCCGGGTCAACGCAGCTTCGCACTCGACGATCTCTCGCTGCGGTACCTGAAGCGGGAGCTCCGTGCGGATAACCCTGAGCAGCAACAGCTTTCGCTGCTCGACGACAGCTTGAACGAGCCGGGGGGCGTCGACGACCAGGCCGTCCAGACAGTGCTCCTTCGGGCGAGCGCGGTGATGGACCTTGCCGACGCGCTCGACGAGGAGCTGGCCCGCATCGACTCGTCGTCGCTGCTGGGCAACATGGAGCTGCCGGTGCAGCGGGCGCTGGCCGAAATGGAGACCGCAGGCATCGCGGTCGACCTGGGGCAACTTGCCGAACTCCAGAGCGAATTCGCCGACCAGATCCGCGACGCCGCCGAAGCGGCATACGGGGTGATCGGCAAGCAGATCAACCTCGGTTCGCCCAAACAGCTTCAGGTCGTGCTGTTCGACGAGTTGGAGATGCCGAAGACCAAACGCACCAAGACCGGCTACACCACCGACGCCGATGCACTGCAGAGCCTTTTTGAAAAGACCGGGCATCCGTTCCTGCAGCACCTGCTGACCCACCGCGATGCGACCCGCCTCAAGGTCACTGTGGACGGGCTGCTCAACGCCGTGGGCTCCGACGGCCGTATTCATACGACGTTCAACCAGACGATCGCGGCCACCGGCAGGCTCTCGTCGACCGAACCGAACCTGCAGAACATCCCGATCCGCACCGAAGCGGGTCGGCGCATCCGCGATGCGTTCGTCGTAGGAGGTCGCCCTCCGGGCTCCGGCGGCGGCACGGTTTTCTCCGAACTCATGACGGCTGACTACAGCCAGATCGAGATGCGAATCATGGCGCATCTCTCCAAAGATGAAGGCGTGCTGGAAGCCTTTACCACCGGCGAGGACCTGCACTCGTTCGTGGCGTCGCGCGCATTCGGCGTGCCGATCGACGAAGTCACCGCGGAGCTCCGGCGCCGGGTCAAGGCGATGTCGTACGGCCTCGCGTACGGGCTGAGTGCCTACGGTCTGGCCGCACAGCTGAAGATCAGCACCGAGGAAGCCAAAGAGCAGATGGAACAGTACTTCGACCGGTTCGGCGGCATCCGCGACTATTTGCGTGACGTGGTGGATCAGGCGCGCAAGGATGGTTACACGTCGACGGTGTTCGGCAGGCGCCGCTATCTGCCAGAGCTCGACAGCAGCAACCGCAACGTGCGCGAGGCCGCCGAACGCGCCGCGTTGAATGCACCGATCCAGGGCAGCGCGGCCGACATCATCAAGGTGGCAATGATCAATGTCGACACCGCGCTCAAAGAGGCCGAGCTGAAATCGCGGATGCTGCTACAGGTCCACGACGAGCTGCTGTTCGAGGTCGCCGACGGCGAACGCGACGCCGTCGAGAAGTTGGTCCGAGAGCAGATGGGCAACGCGTATCCGCTCGATGTGCCGCTGGAGGTTTCCGTCGGATACGGCCGAAGCTGGGACAGTGCTGCTCATTAGTGGGCACGCTCCCTAGTCAGCGCGCGTCGGCCGCCAGTCCTACTCCCAAACCGACGAGCGCGGCGCCGAAGACGCGTTCGATGCGGCGACGAATATGCGCTCGCCCCAACACATTTCGGGCTCGGTCGGCGGCAAGCACCACCCCGGCGCACCACGTGGTGTCGAGAATGAGCTGAATCACCGCGAGCACCAGCAGGGTTGGCAGCACCGGGCCGCTGGACGGCAGGAACTGCGGTACGACGGCGATCCCGAACGCGGCCGCTTTGGGGTTGGCGGCTATGGAGATCAACGACGCCCGAAACGCCGAGGCGGGCGTCCTGCCGCGGGGCGGCACAGGTACCTCGGCCTGAACTCCGATCTTCGCCTGACGCCACGCGCTGATTCCTAGCCAGATCAGGACCACCGCACCGATGACGTGCAACGCCGTCGACAGTGCCCGGTTGGCGGTCAGCAGAACCGAAAGGCCGGCGCCACCCGCGATCGTCCAGCCGAAGATCCCGATCTCGTTGCCGACGACCGCCGCGAGCCCGGCCGCGCGGCCATCTCGAACCGAGCGGTGCAGGAACAGCGCCGTCGCCGGCCCGGGAAGGGCGGCGAGGATGACGCACGCGACGAGAAACGCGGGCATCACGTCGATCAGATGTTGCACCTGCATGGGAGCAGTATCTCCGAGGCGGCAAGCGGTTTACTTTGCAGGCGGAGCCTGAAACCCGACGAGCCCCTGCAGGGCGGGTGCCTCCATGCGCGCGGCGTGCACCCTGTTGGCTTCGTCGGTCTGCATCGCATAAACCCGGTCGTCGCCGAAACCGCGGTCGATGCGGTCGCGCACGAACGCCAGTTCCACGACCTGCGCGGCGAAGGCCTTGACCGCTTTTCCGGCCGGCTTTCCGCCGATTCGGCTGGCCGTAGCGATCGCCAGCTTGCGGTTCTTGATCGAATTCAGCCACGTCGCCTCGCTCGGGGTGACGAGCTGGGCGGCCACCATGCCCGGCAGTTTCGCGGCGACGATCCGTTGTTCCTTCTTACGGCTACGAACACCGAGCACGATGGCGAACACGAAGACCGGCACCATCCAGAAGACATAGACCGCGAGATACGTCTCCGGCCCGATCACCGACGACCCGTTCCACAGGCCGTGCATGATCACCGCCCCGAGATATCCCAGCAGGAGGTAGAACGCTTTCGCGACGGGGTTGCGGGTCTGGAGGGCGAACCACACGCCGAGCGCAAACATGGTGGTGAACAGCGAATGCGCGAACGGCCCCATGATCAACCGGACGCCGGCCGTCAGCAGCGAGTCGCCCAACGTCTCACCGCCGGCGATGTAGAGAATGTCCTCCAACCAGGCGAAACCGGCGCCGACGAGCCCCGCGTACACCAGGCAGTCGGTCAGTGAATTGAGCTCGCGGCGCCGTCGTCCGGTCATCATGAGCAGCAGGAACGCGCCCTTGGCCGCTTCTTCGATGACGGGTGCGCCGATGGCGATCGACACCCAGCTGACGTCCTCCGACCCGCTCGGCACGATCAGCGAGTCCACAAAGAGGCCGATGATCACCGACATGATCACGGCAACCGACGCTCCCCACAGAAACGCGAAAACCAGCAGGCGGGGCGGTTCGGGCTCCCACCGGTCGAGCCAGATGTATGCGAAAACGACCACACCGATTGCGACTCCGGACAGCACGAATCCGATCGACGCCCCGACAGGGTTCAGCGCGGTCAGGCCGGCGACGATCAGCCCGGCGATGATGCCCAGCAGGATGAGCACCCCCAACGGGGCCCCGACTTGCCGGATTTTCCGCTCGAAGGGGGGTCGTGTCGGCCATGACTGCTGCGGAGCACCGGCGTATGCCACGTAGGCAGGGTAATCAAGGTTGGCGCCCTTTGCGGGCTTCCTGGACCGGGTTTGGCCAGGCTGTACCCAGTCGAGTAACCTCTACGAGGTACCTGTCTGTGCTTTTTCGTGGACTTTGGCTCGATCGAGTTCCTCGATGGCGGGTATCACCAACAACAACTGTCCATTAAGTCCCTACGACCCAACCTGTCCGGAGCAACCCACCACATGCCAAGTCCCTCCGTCACCTCGCCGCAAGTAGCCGTCAACGACATCGGCTCGGCCGAGGACTTTCTTGCCGCCATCGACAAAACAATCAAATACTTCAACGATGGCGACATCGTCGAGGGAACCATCGTCAAGGTTGACCGTGACGAAGTCCTGCTCGACATCGGTTACAAGACTGAAGGCGTCATCCCTTCCCGTGAGCTCTCCATCAAGCACGACGTCGACCCCAACGAGGTCGTATCCGTCGGCGATGAGGTTGAAGCCCTGGTCCTCACCAAGGAGGACAAGGAAGGCCGCCTGATCCTGTCCAAGAAGCGCGCTCAGTACGAGCGGGCCTGGGGCACCATCGAAGAGCTCAAGGAAAAGGACGAGGCCGTCAAGGGCACCGTCATCGAGGTCGTCAAGGGCGGCCTGATCCTCGATATCGGCCTGCGTGGCTTCCTGCCCGCGTCGCTTGTCGAGATGCGTCGGGTCCGCGATCTGCAGCCGTACATCGGCAAGGAGATCGAGGCGAAGATCATCGAGCTCGACAAGAACCGCAACAACGTGGTCCTGAGCCGCCGCGCCTGGCTGGAGCAGACCCAGTCCGAGGTGCGCAGCGAGTTCCTCAACCAGCTGCAGAAGGGCGCCATCCGCAAGGGTGTCGTGTCCTCGATCGTCAACTTCGGCGCCTTCGTCGATCTCGGCGGCGTCGACGGCCTGGTGCACGTATCCGAGCTGTCCTGGAAGCACATCGATCACCCGTCCGAGGTCGTGCAGGTCGGCGACGAGGTCACCGTCGAGGTGCTCGACGTCGATATGGACCGCGAGCGGGTTTCCTTGTCGCTCAAGGCGACTCAGGAAGATCCGTGGCGCCACTTCGCCCGCACCCACGCCATCGGCCAGATCGTTCCCGGCAAGGTCACCAAGCTGGTCCCGTTCGGTGCGTTCGTCCGCGTCGAGGAGGGCATCGAGGGTCTGGTGCACATCTCCGAGCTGTCGGAGCGCCACGTGGAGGTTCCGGACCAGGTGGTCCAGGTCAACGACGACGCGATGGTCAAGGTCATCGACATCGACCTGGAGCGTCGCCGCATCTCGCTGAGCCTCAAGCAGGCCAACGAGGACTACACCGAGGAGTTCGACCCCAGCAAGTACGGCATGGCCGACAGCTACGACGAGCAGGGCAACTACATCTTCCCCGAAGGCTTCGACGCCGAGACCAACGAATGGCTCGAGGGTTTCGAGAAGCAGCGTGAAGAGTGGGAGTCGCGCTACGCCGAGGCGGAGCGTCGCCACAAGATGCATACCGCGCAGATGGAGAAGTTCGCCGCGGCCGAGGCCGAGGAGGCTTCCAAGCCCGCATCGGCCAACGGTTCGTCGCGCTCCGAGGAGCCGTCGTCGGCCGGTGGTTCGCTGGCCAGCGATGCCCAGCTCGCGGCGCTGCGGGAGAAGCTCGCCGGCAACGCCTGATCCTTCCAAGACAACGAACGCCCCGGCGAGAGTCGGGGCGTTCGTTGATTTTGTGTCCTGACAGACTGATGCGGTGCTGCGCATAGGCCTGTCCGGCGGTATCGGTGCCGGAAAGTCGACGGTGTCCTCGACGTTCAGTGAGCTCGGAGGCATCGTCGTCGACGGCGACGTGATCGCCCGAGAGGTGGTCGAACCGGGCACGGAGGGGCTTGGCAAGCTCGTCGACGCGTTCGGCAACGACATCCTGCACGACGACGGTTCGTTGAATCGGCCCGCACTGGCCTCGATCGCCTTCAGTGACGACGAGAAGCGCAAGACGCTCAACGAAATTGTGCATCCACTGGTGGCGCATCGCCGCTCGGAACTGATCGCCGCCGCAGCCGACGATGCCGTGATCGTCGAGGACATCCCGCTGCTCGTGGAATCCGGTATGGCGCCCATGTTTCCGTTGGTGGTGATCGTCCACGCCGACGAAGACTTACGGGTGAAGCGGTTGATCGAGCACCGCGGCTTCACCGAAGAGGATGCCCGCGCCCGCATCGCCGCGCAGGCCTCCGAGGAGCAGCGTCGCGCCGTCGCCGATGTGTGGCTCGACAACTCAGGCAGCGCGGGGGCGTTGGTCGAGCAGGCCCGCGAATTGTGGCATCAGCGGATCCTGCCGTTCGCGCACAACCTCGACAACGGTCAACCCGCTCGCTCCGCACCGGTTCTGGTGCCCAGCGACCCGTCGTGGCCGGATCAAGCCCGCCGGATCGCGGCGCGGCTCAATACCGCGTGCGGGCACCGGGCTGTCCGCATCGACCACATCGGATCGACGGCCGTTCCCGGGGTGGACGCCAAGGATGTGATCGACATGCAGGTGACGGTTGCCTCACTCGAGATGGCCGACGAACTGGCCGACCCGTTGGCTTCCGCGGGATACGTGAGCAGGCCGATCTCCGCCGACGTCAGCAAGCCCGACGCCCGCAGCACTGTTGCCGCGTTTGACCACACGAACGATGAGTCGTTGTGGCACAAGCGACTTCATTGTTCGGCCGATCCCGGCCGTCCGACGAATGTCCATATCAGGGTCGACGGTTGGCCCGGGCAGCAGTTCGCCCTGCTGTTCGTCGACTGGCTGCGCGCCAATCCATCGGTGCAGGCCGACTACCTCGCACTGAAACGCCGGGTTGCGGCCGAGGCGCACGCCGACGCCGGCGCCTACGCCGACGCGAAGGAGCCGTGGTTTCTCGACGCCTACCGGCGGGCCTGGGAATGGGCGGACACCATGGGTTGGCGACCCTAGCGACCAGAAATCTCCGAACAAAGTGTCCAGCAGACCGATGTCTGTGACTCCTACCTGTAGCGGCGGCCCGGCCGGGCGGCCACCTACCAGAGGAGTACGTCATGTTTTATGCAATTGCGCGAGGGGCGAAGACCGTTCGGACCGCCGTAACTGTCGGCGTCATCGCTGTTGGTCTCGCCGTCGGCACCGCCACCGTCGCGGATGCCGAGCCGAAGAAGTTCAATCAATCCGAGAACAGCCTGAAGATGATGTGTGACCGCTACGGCGGCACATTCAGCGGTTCGGGCCAAGTATCGGGGGCGATGTGTTCATGGAAAGACGGGTCCGACACCGTCTGCGACAAGAAACAGGAATGCCAGATCATTGAACCGGTCAAGGTGCAACGCGACCCGGGCATGCCCGTGCTGCAGCCGGGGGGCTCGTTGCAGGGGACCGGTTAGGCCGCAGGCGCTGGCGCGTTCGGGTCAGCAGGCACGGCGTTCGGATCCTCGGGTCCGGCATCCTGGCCGGGGACCCCGGCGACGGGAATGTCCAGCGGGGCACCGCACTGCAGCGTGCCGTACAGCGGGTCGTCCTTGACGCGGAAGAACCTCGGTGCGATGAACTGGTCGGCCTGAGCGACTATCTGGTCGTCGACCAGGATCTCGCAGTGCAGGTTCGATCCGTATGGCCATCCGATAGACACCTGCATCCCGGCCAGCTTGGGATCGTCGAGCACCGCGTTGACCTCGAATGTCTGGCCGGGAAGCATTGTCGGCGTAGCGCTATTGACGTTCGCATCATCCATCTTGTACGCGACCACCGCGTCACGGGACGTCCCGTCAGCGCGCGCTCGGTAGATGACATTGTGGAGCACCTCGGGGGCAGCGGCGTCGGGTGCAGGCAGTGGCTCGGCCTCGGTGCTGGGTTGCGCGAGTGCCGTCGCGGAAGAACCCAGCATGCCCATACCGACTGCGGCGACAGCGGCGACGGCCGACCATCGGCGCTTGGCAGAACTCATGGCAGCCGACTTTACCGGCTTGGCCCACGTTAGAGCCACGCCGTTGACCTGCGCTGTTGCCTTCATCACATGGGAAATCGGCTCCGGCCGAACGGGCGTTACGACCCATCCCGCCAGGTCAGGACCATACCGTGGCCCGCGAGCCAGCAGTCGAGGTCGTAGTCATGCCGGGAAAGCGCTTCGATCGTGGAGACCGCCGTATGAACCGCCTGTTCAGCGGCTTCCGGCGATAGCAAGCGGTGCCTGACTGCGGTGAGCAGCTCATCGACGTCGGCCAGCTCGACCCCCGTACCTGTACGCAGCACCAGATCGAGGTAGTGATCCTCGGCGTGCCACACCGTCTCACCCGGCGTGAACAGGCCGACGTCGAGGTAAAAGTCCTGGTCGCGTTCATAGCCCGGGTTGAAATGGAACACGGTGGCCCGCAGGCTCAACGTCGGTAGCAGCCACGATTCGAGGTAGTGGAACTGCGCCCGGCCAGGGGCGGGGCGGGCCATATAGAGGCCCCACGGTCGGACGGTATAGACGTCCACGGCACGCACGATGCCCTTGGGATCGGTGTTAGTGCGGGCCAGCAGGTCGAACGTCTCATGCTTGGGAGGGTGGATAGGTCAACAATAGGACCGCCGCCGACGGGAATGAAGTTGTCGGAGTCCGCGCTTACCCTGGTGAATCATGGCCTTCGCAACCGAACATCCCGTGCTGGCGGTCTCCGAGTACCGTCCCGTCGACTCCATCGTGCGCGCAGGCGGCCGCTTCGAGGTCGTCAGCGAGCACCAGCCCGCGGGCGATCAGCCTGGCGCGATCGAGGATCTGCAGCGCCGGATCGAGGCGGGGGAGCGCGACGTGGTGCTGCTGGGCGCCACCGGTACCGGCAAGTCGGCGACGACGGCGTGGCTGATCGAGCGGCTGCAGCGACCGACCCTTGTGATGGCCCCCAACAAGACACTCGCCGCCCAGCTCGCCAATGAGTTGCGGGAGATGTTGCCACACAACGCTGTTGAGTACTTCGTCTCGTACTACGACTACTACCAGCCTGAGGCGTACATCGCGCAGACAGACACCTACATCGAGAAGGACAGCTCGATCAACGACGACGTGGAGCGCTTGCGGCACTCGGCGACGTCGAGCCTGCTGTCGCGTCGCGATGTGGTCGTGGTCGCTTCGGTGTCGTGCATCTACGGTCTGGGCACACCGCAGTCCTACCTGGACCGGTCGGTGGAACTGCGGGTCGGTCAAGAGGTTCCGCGTGACGCGCTGCTGCGCCTGCTGGTCGATGTGCAGTACACCCGCAACGACATGGCGTTCACCAGGGGTTCGTTCCGGGTCCGCGGCGACACCGTTGAGATCATCCCGTCGTACGAGGAACTTGCGGTGCGCATCGAGTTCTTCGGTGACGAGGTCGAGTCGTTGTACTACATGCACCCGCTGACCGGCGACGTCGTGCGCCAGGTCGACTCGCTGCGCGTTTTTCCGGCGACGCACTACGTGGCCGGCCCGGAGCGCATGGCGCATGCGATCTCCACCATCGAGCAGGAACTCGAGGAGCGGTTGGCCGAACTGGAAGGCCAGGGCAAGCTTCTCGAGGCCCAGCGGCTGCGGATGCGCACCAACTACGACGTCGAGATGATGCGCCAGGTCGGCTTCTGTTCGGGCATCGAGAACTACTCGCGCCACATCGACGCTCGACCGCCGGGTTCGGCGCCCGCGACACTGCTGGACTACTTTCCCGAGGACTTCCTGCTCGTCATCGACGAGTCGCATGTCACCGTGCCCCAGATCGGTGGAATGTACGAGGGTGACATGTCGCGCAAGCGCAACCTCGTCGACTTCGGCTTCCGGCTGCCGTCGGCGGTGGACAACAGGCCACTCACGTGGGAGGAGTTCGCCGACCGGATCGGACAGACGGTGTATCTGTCGGCGACACCCGGGCCGTACGAGCTGAGCCAAACCGGTGGTGAGTTCGTCGAACAGGTGATCCGGCCGACGGGCCTCGTCGATCCCCAGGTGGTACTGAAGCCGACGAAGGGCCAAATCGACGACCTGATCGGTGAGATCCGCAAGCGCACCGAGCGGGACGAGCGCGTCCTCGTCACCACGCTGACCAAGAAGATGGCCGAGGACCTCACCGACTATCTGCTCGAGATGGGGATCCGGGTTCGTTATCTGCACTCCGAGGTCGACACACTGCGCCGCGTCGAGCTGTTGCGGCAACTGCGGCTCGGCGACTACGACGTGCTGGTCGGCATCAACCTCCTCCGGGAGGGCCTCGACCTGCCGGAGGTCTCGCTGGTGTCGATCCTCGACGCCGACAAGGAGGGCTTCCTGCGGTCGACCCGCAGCTTGATCCAGACCATCGGCCGTGCGGCCCGCAACGTGTCCGGCGAAGTGCACATGTACGCCGACAAGATCACTGACTCGATGCGTCAGGCGATCGATGAGACCGACCGCCGCCGTGCCAAGCAGGTCGCGTACAACACCGAACACGGCATCGACCCGCAGCCGTTGCGCAGGAAGATCGCCGACATTCTCGACCAGGTCTATAGAGAGGCCGACGATGTCGAGATCGGCGGCTCAGGGCGCAACGCGTCACGCGGCCGTCGCGCACAGGGCGAGCCGGGCCGTGCCGTCAGCGCAGGCATCATCGAGGGCCGCGACACGTCGAATATGCCGCGCGCTGAGTTGGCCGACCTGATCAGGGATCTCACCGAGCAGATGATGACCGCCGCACGCGATCTTCAGTTCGAGTTGGCGGCGCGCATCCGCGACGAGATTCACGACCTGAAGAAGGAACTGCGCGGTATGGACGCCGCGGGTTTGAAGTAATCAGCCGCCGAGGTGGGCGTCGAAGAAGCGGTTGGCCGCGTCGGCGATCTCGCGGTGGATAGCGGCTCGGTCGACACCCGGCGCGTCGATGCAGCCCTCCGGCAGCTCGTCGCGACCGATCTGGTTGCACTCGTTGACGAAGATCTCGTGGTCGACATCTCCGGTTATGACGTTGAGCTCGGAACCCGGAATGTTGGCCGCGGCGAATTCGGCGTTCTCATCGGGCGGGGTCTGCGTATCGCGGGCGCCGACGATGAGGTAGGTCGGCACCTTCAACTCATGCAGCCCTGCCTCATCCATCCCGAAGGCGTCGATGATTCCTGGCGCCATCGAAAAGACTGCCTTGATCCGCGGATCGGCGACATCGAGCGCCGGGGCGGCATCGAGCGGTAGCTGGTCGCGCAGATGCTGAGGCACCATCTGGTTGTTCTTCCAGCCGCGCTGGAAGGTCAGGTACTTCTCGGCGTTGACCCGCGCCCCGCCGAGCCACAGCGCCGTGAACCCGCCTTGCGAATGCCCGGCCACTCCGATTCTTTCGCTATCGATCAGTGGTCCCCAAAATGCGTCGGCGACAAGGAAATTCGTCGCCAGCGACAGATCTCGCGGCCGCTGCCACAACTTGTTGGCGAGGTAGATGATCGACGAGTCGTACGTGTTGGCTCGGTAGTGGTCCAACGCGGCGACGATATAGCCGCGGCTGGCCAGCTGCTGTGCGAACCACGCGTAGTACAGACCGTTGCTACCCCGCCCGTGGGAAAAGAGGATCAGCGGCCGTCGCTCGCCGTCCGCCGCTGGAGCGAGGTCGGGATACACCGTCACCCCGGTGAAGAACGGCATCGCGAACGGCTCCGCGTCGGGTGAAGCGGCCTCGGCAGGGTAGAAGACGTTCATGGCCAGGTGGCGGTCACCGGCATCCGCTGCACCTCGATCGACGAACTCGACCTGCCGCAGCCCGACGGAGTAGCCAGTGTCGACGGCATCAGGCGTTTCGCTGGCCTCGCCGCCCTGACTGCAGGCTGCCAACACGACGACGATCACGGCACAGGCCAGGGGGCGCAACACAGGTTGCAACCTATCGTCAGCCGCGGTCTTACGCTTGAGCTCAAGAGCGGTTAGCTGCGCTAACTTTGCTGGAGCCTGCGGATTTTGAATTCAAAACCTGTAGTCTGACGCGAGCGAAATTACTTTTCGATTTGCTGTCTATGGACTTCGCGATCGGATTTATGGTTCGCCGCTTTATCCCCAGACAGCTGCGAGGAGTTAACCATGTTCACACTTGCCCGTTCAGTCGTGGTAACCGGCATAGCGCTGAGCGGCGCCGGTTTCTGGCTGGCGCAGGATTTGGACCTCGCGGTCGAGTCCCCACCGTCATATGCCTCGGCGAATGTGTATCTGGTCGATATGTCGTCGCCGATCACTGATTGCGCGCTCCCGGCGTGTCCGTCTCCGGGACTCGGGGCCGCCGCAGCCAGTCCCACCGCGGTGTCCGGTGACTTGTTCGGCGCGTTCCTGGCGGCGTTCATCAGCAACGGCACGGCCGAACACCCCGACGCTGGACTGTTCTTCGGCAATGGCTGGAGCGCTTCGGCTGACTGTGTCGGCAGCGCCTGCAACGGCGGCAACGGCGGATTCTTCATGGGCAACGGCGGCATAGGCGCCAATGGCGGACGCGGCGGCAACGCGGGACTTATCGGCAATGGCGGCGACGGCGGCAACGCCGTGGCGGCAGGCATGGCCGGTGGCGCCGGTGGCAACGGCGGTCTGCTCATCGGCAACGGCGGCGCAGGCGGTAACGGCGCCAACGGTGCCGATGGTGAAGCCGGTAGCACCGTTGGTCCTGGCGCGGACGGCGTCGATGGTGAAGCCGGCGGGGCCGGCGGCCGTGGCGGCGCGGGGGGACTGTTTTTTAGCGCCGGTGGACGCGGCGGGTCCGGCGGCGTGGGCGGCGTGGGGGGTGACGGCCAGGCCGGCGATGATGCATCGGCGGTGACGGCTTCGGGAGCCCGTGGGGATAACGGTCAGGCCGGGGGCGGCGGCGGAGCCGGCGGGGCGGGCGGCAACGCCGGCGCTGGTGGTGCTTCCGGATGGTTCGGAACCGCAGGTTCGGTCGGGGTGAACGGTGACGGCGGTGCGGGCGGCAACGGCGCCGCGGGCGGAGACGGCGGCGATGGCGCCGACGGCGACGATGGCGGTAACGGGGCGAACGCGACTACCGCCGGCGGTCGCGGGGTCGATGGTGTAGACGGTGTGGCCGGCGGCGACGGCGGCGACGGCGGAAGCGGCGGGGCAGCGGGCAGTGGTGGTGCGGCCGGGACCGGCGGCACCGGTGGTGCGACTGGCCTTGGCGGCCAAGCCGGCACGATGGGCGACGGCGGCGACGGTGGTGACGGCGGCAACGGCGGCGTGGGGGGTGACGGCAAGGCCGGCGACGATGCATCGGCGGTGACGGCTTCGGGAGCCCGTGGGGATAACGGTCAGGCCGGTGGCGGCGGCGGAGCCGGCGGGGCGGGCGGCAACGCCGGCGCCGGTGGTGCTTCCGGACCGTCCGGAACCGCAGGTTCGGCCGGGGTCAACGGTGACGGCGGTGCGGGCGGCAACGGCGCCGCGGGCGGAGACGGCGGCGATGGCGCCGACGGCGACGATGGCGGTAACGGGGCGAACGCCACTACCGCCGGCGGTCGCGGGGTCGATGGTGGAGACGGGGTGGCCGGCGGCGACGGCGGCGACGGCGGAAGCGGCGGGGCAGCGGGCAGTGGTGGTGCGGCCGGAACCGGCGGAACCGGTGGTGTGACTGGCCTTGGCGGCCAAGCCGGCACGATGGGCGACGGCGGCGACGGCGGCGACGGCGGCAACGGCGGCAACGGCGGCAACGGTGCCACCGGCGCGGATATCATCCGAAGTTCGGGGCAACCCACCGCCGGTCGTGGAGGCGATGGCGGCGACGTCGGTACCGGTGCCGGCGGCGGCGCTGGCGGGGCGGGAACGAACCCCGGAACGCCCGGCGTCGGCGGCAGCGACGGCACGGTCGCGGGCAACGGCGGCGATGGCGGCAGCGCCACTATGACCGGCGCCGGGACGGTCACTGGCGGTACCGGCGGCACCGGCGGTAACAATACGAGCGGCGCCGGCGGCGCCGGCGGCGCCGGGGGTGAAGGCGGTGATGCCATCGTGACCGGCGTCGGAATGGCCTATGGCGGCAGCGGCGGCACCGGTGGCTCCAGCGTCTCTGGCGACGGCGGCCAGGGTGGCGATGGCGGTAGCGGAACGATCAGCGGGCCCGGCGCATTAGGACATCCGACGGGTGGCACCGGCGGTACCGGCGGCTCGACCACCAGCGGCACTGGTGGCGCCGGCGGTGACGGTGGTAATGCGGGGGCGTCGGACGGTGGCACCACCGGAAACACCTCCGGCGGTCGGGGAGGGGACGGCGGCAGTAGCCAGACCGGCACCGGCGGGGCCGGCGGCGAGGGCGGCAGCCCAGGCGGGGCACCAGGAAGCCCCGGCTGATCTTCACGGGCCGCGATGCCTGCGCCTTCGAAATAACTTGACCTCAATGGCGGTTGAGCTCTTAGCGTGAGCGGCGTGACGGTAAGCGCAACGACTGCCTCCGGCGGCTGGCGTGAGCTGTTGGGCCCCAAGCACCTCGGGGCCTCGACAGTATTGGCCGGCGGCGTTGCGCTGTACGCCACAAACGAGTTCCTCACGATCAGCCTGCTGCCGAGCACGGTCGCCGACATCGGCGGGCAGCGCCTCTACGTCTGGGTCACCACGGTGTACTTGGTCGCGTCGGTGGTGGCGGCGACCACCGTCAGCTCCGTGCTGGCGCGAACCGGGCCGCGGTGGGCCTACCTTTCGGGCCTCGCGGTGTTCGCCGTGGGCAGCCTGTTGTGCGCGCTGGCGCCGACGATGGAACTGCTGCTCGTCGGCCGGGTTGTCCAGGGCTCGGCGGGCGGACTGCTCGCGGGGCTCGGCTACGCGGTGATCAATTCCACGCTCCCGCCGTCTCTGTGGACCAAGGCGTCGGCCCTCGTCTCCGCGATGTGGGGCGTCGGAACCTTGATCGGTCCTGCGGCCGGGGGCCTGTTCGCGCAATACGGTTCGTGGCGTTGGGCATTCGGCGTGCTGGTGGTGTTGGCCGCGGCGATCGCCGTGCTGGTGCCGTTCGCGTTGCCCGCTCGAACGGGCGTTGCTCCCGCGCGTGACCCGATCCCGGTGTGGTCGCTGCTGCTGCTCGGGTCAGCGGCGTTGGCGATCAGCGTCGCGGGTGTGCCGTCAAACATGGTCTGGACGGTCGCTCTGGTGGCGTTGGGCGCAGCTCTGGTCGGTGTGTTCCTGGTCGTCGATCGCCGTACGAGCGCGGCGGTCCTGCCCCCCACGGCCTTTCGACCCGGCCCGCTGAAGTGGATCTATCTCACCCTCGGCATGTTGATGGCCGCGACGATGGTCGATCTGTATGTGCCGTTCTTCGGCCAGCGGCTTGCGCACCTGGCCCCCGTGGCGGCGGGCTTTCTCGGGGTGGCACTGGCGGTCGGCTGGACGATGAGCGAGATCGCAAGCGCATCGGTGAGCAGGACGAAGGCGGTTGTACGCATCGTGGCCGTCGCGCCTCTGGTAATGGCGGTGGGCCTGGCGCTGGCAGCGGTCAGTCAGTTCGAAGACGCGTCAGGCTGGCTGATCGCGGTCTGGGTGGCAGCGCTGGCGGTCACGGGAATGGGAGTCGGCATGGCGTGGCCACATCTGTCGGCATGGGCGATGGGCTGTGTCGACGACGCGAGTGAGGGCGGGCGTGCGGCGGCGGCGATCAACACCGTGCAGCTGATCTTCGGAGCGTTCGGAGCAGGGCTGGCGGGCATCGTGGTCAACGCCACCGATCGCGGCGATGCGACGGCGGCACGCTGGATGTTCGCAACGTTCGCGGTGCTGGCTGTCGTCGGGGTCGTCGCCTCTACGAGAAGTGGTAGCAGGTCGGGCCCGAAGTAGAACTCCTGCAGCGTGCTGTGGGGTCACAGTACGGGCAACAGCCGCCGCAGGATGGTTGCCGACGTTGCAGATGCCTGTTCGACAAAAGCGGTGAAGTCGAAGAGGGCATTTCCGCCGGCGAGGTCGGATAGTGCGCGGATGACCAACCAGGGAAGCCCGAAGGCCTCGCAGACCTGTGCGACCGCACCGCCCTCCATCTCGATCGCCTGGCCGCCGAGTTCGGAGAGCAGACGCTCGCGAGTGGAGTCGCAGTTCAGGTACTGATCGCCGGTAAGGACTGTGCCGTAGACGATTTGGCCCGGAACGGGCATACCTTCGAGTCGGTCCTTGACCCTGGCAAGCAGTCCCGGGTCGACCGGGTAGCCGAGGCGATCGGTGGGGTTGATGATGGGCGCGTGCCCCGGCTGGTAGGTACGGATCTTCTCGTTCTCGAGGACACCGGCATCGTGCTGGATGATGCGGTCGGCGACGACGACATCACCGATGGACAACGCCGGATCAAGTCCGCCCGCCACGCCCGAGAAAACGATTGTGCGGCAACCGAACCGGTCGGCCAGCAGCGTGGTGACGATTGCGGCGTTGACCTTGCCCATCCCGGACCCGGCAAGTACAACCTCGTGGCCGTCGAGGACTCCGGTGATGAATTGCGTGTGCGCCACCGCCTCGGCGTGGGTCTGCGAGAGGTCACTTTGCAGCGCTGCGAGTTCTTGCGGGACGGCGCAGATGAGTCCGATGGTCATCAGTCGGGGTCGTCGTCGTACTGGTGGACCCCGGTCACGCCGGCGATTCCCGCCACGACCACTGCCGCATTCACAATCCCTCTGCCCGACAGCGTCAGCAACACCCCCGCCTGTCCCGCGCCCGCGGCCTCCGCCGCGTCGTTCGCGAGGTCGGTGAGCTGCCATTGGCGCCGCTCACACGCCTGCAGAAGGCGGCTCATCACACCTTGGCCTTCCTCGTAGCTGACGTGCATGGTGACCGATCCGCTCAACCGGGAGGTGAGCCAGCGCGCCAGAGGCAGGAAGCCGATAACGACGAGGAAGTGCATCGCGGTCACGGTGACGGCCAGTAGCAGCAGACCAGACCCTGCCGCCATGCCGATGGCCGCGGACTCCCAGACCGCGGCCGCCGTCGTCAGACCGTGCACCGAGCCCCGCCGGAAGATGATGATGCCGGCGCCGAGAAAGCCGATGCCCGAGACGATCTGGGCGGCGACGCGGGACGGGTCGACTTCGACGAGTCCGGCCTGCAGGACGTCGTTGAAGCCGTA
The DNA here is from genome assembly GCF_000243415.2 of Mycolicibacterium tusciae JS617. The sequence goes on along the minus strand of NZ_KI912270.1, from coordinate 6,227,814 downwards.
CTTGCTGACCAGCAGGATCAGTGCCGAGGCCGTGCCGACAATGGTTTGCGTCCGCACTCCGGCGCTCTTGCCCTGCAGTTCTCGCTCGAGTCCGATCAGCGCCGTGAGCCCGAATGCGACGAACAACTCGACGATCTGGCGGGTGCCCTGGCCCGGGCCGCCGAAGAAGGGCGGATCCGCGGCCAACAAGACATCCATGCGGACAAATTAGCCCTGGGGGGCCTGCGTGATGATGTTCGGCGCGCCGTCGATTCGCATCACGACGATTTCAACGGTGGGCCGGTGCCCGGTGCGGTGGCATCGTCGTTTCCGCTGCGGGTGTGGCTGAGAGGCAAGGCACCGGCCTGCAAAGCCGTTTACACGGGTTCGAATCCCGTCACTCGCTCGTAGTCCTAGTATTTCGGCGTGGCCAAGCTCGAACTCTCCCGCGACCTCTCGTTGAGCCCTGAGGATGCGTGGGCACACGTATCGGACCTGTCCACGCTCGGCGACTGGTTGCAGATGCACGAGGGCTGGCGCAGCGAGCTGCCGTCGGAACTGACCGTCGGCACGACGATCGTCGGCGTCGCAGGTGCGAAGGGGATGCGCAACCGGGTCAAATGGACGATCCGTGAGTTGGATCCGCCGCGACTGATCGGCATCACCGGTGACGGCGTCGGCGGGACGAAGTACGCGCTGAAGATGACGGTGACGCCGACAGAAGAAGGATGCTCCTTCACGGTGAACATCGACCTGGGCGGCAAGCCCCTGTTCGGTCCGATCGGTATGGCGGCAGTGCGTGCCGTCAAAGGTGACATCGAACGCTCCATCCGCAAGTTCGAGTCGTTGTACGGGTGAGTTGTTCGGAGCTTTGCGGTACGTATTTACGGACGCGTCGGTCGCAAATCGCCTGGATCAATAGTCCTGCAGCAGAACGACGTTCAGCGCACTCTACCCGCGAAACGCCATCCTCTTTGCTGAATCTTCCGGCGCGCGTAAACCCCAGGGCGGACGTCGCGGCCGACTGGCGATCCGACTAGGATTTGGATCGGGTCGGATAGCTATCTTGCAGAGGTTTGATCGTGAATATGACGAAGTTTGGCGCCGGTGTGGCGTTAGTTGTGGGCTTCACGGCGGTTGGGTTGAGTGCGGGTGTAGCCAATGCGGAACCGGCAGCGCCGAATTCACCCGGAATCACGTTGAAGCTGAACAAGCCCCGGTGGCATGACCACCGGCACGACGATGACCGGTACTGGCGTGAGTCCAGGTGGGACGGTCCTCGCTACGGCGGCCCCTGCGGATGGGTGCCACCGAACGTCTCCGGATGGGTGCCGCCGGCCGTCTGCTAGCGGCGCAGCGAGTCGAATATCTCCCGGTAGTGCAGGTGCGCGACGAAGTGTCCGCCGTCGCGAATGTTCAACGTGGCATTCGGGATTCGTGCCGCAAGTCGGTGCGGCCAGGTCGGGTCTAGCAATTGGTCCAGTGTTCCCGTCCAGACGTCGACGGGAACGTCGAGGTCTTCGGGTGCAAAACCCCACGGCCGCATCCAGGCGCGGTATTCCTCGACGGCACCGGCCGGTTGGCGCATCGCTTCGCGTGACATCCGCGCGAACGCGGGGAATCCCTCGCCGCGGATAACGGCGGCGTCGGCCGGTCCCAGGTCGCGTGCGGCCATGCGGCCGTACAGCACTGGGGCGAGTCGTGGCGCAAGGCCCATGACCCGAAACCACTGTTGTGCCAGCCACGGCGCACGCTCGGATACGCGGGTGAAGTATCGATCCATCGCGGGCAGTTCGCCGAATACGCCGGGTTCGGTCAGCGGCAGCGCCCCGGCGACGATCGCCACCCCGGTCACCCGGTGACGCAGGAAATGCCCGACGGCTGCCGCGTACTGTCCGCCCATGGACCAGCCCATGGCGGCGAACCGCTCCACGCCGAGCTGGTCGGCCAACTCGGCGACGTCCTGAGCCCAGCCGGACAAGGTGCGACCCGGACTGGGAGCCGAGAGACCGACGCCGGGCCGGTCGGGTGAGATCAGCCGGACACCGGCTTCGGTGGCAACGTCATCCGCTGCGGCCACATCGAGCCGACAGGCGAGTCCGCCGTGGCAGTTGACGATCGGGAGGCCGTCAGGCTTCCCATATTCCGCGTAGCCAAGCGATCGGCCGTCACTCAGCCGAATGACGTGATCGCCGGTGTCCTGCATGGGCTGATCATCGTCCACCTGCCAGAAGACCGTCGGCGAACCGCAGATCCGACACCAGTGCGTCGAACGCCTTGTCGCGGTCCGCGGGGCGGCCGCGCAACACCGACGACGGGTGCGCGGTCACCACCACGGCGGGATCGAACTTGAATTCCTCTGCGTCGGGCAGACGTAGCACCTCGCCACGATGGGCCGTGAGCCGAAAAGTGCTTCCCATCAACGACTGTGCGGCCGTCGCGCCGAGCAGCATCAGCACTCCGGGTCGCACCGCGTCCAACTCGGCAAGCAGCCAGGGTCGGCACGACACCACTTCCGTCCTGCTCGGAGTCTTGTGGATGCGGCGCTTACCGCGCTCACCAAACGTGAACTTGAAGTGTTTGACCGCATTGGTGACATAGAGCCGGTCGCGGTCCACGCCTGCCGCCGCAAGCGCCTTGTCCAGCAGCCTGCCGGCAGGGCCGACGAACGGCGCGCCGCTCTTGTCCTCCTGGTCGCCGGGCTGTTCGCCGACCAACATGAGGTCGGCTTCGACCGATCCGGCGCCAAACACCGTCTGGGTGGCGTCCAGGTACAGGTCGCAACCTTTACAGTCGTGCGCGGCGTGCGCGAGTTCGTCCAACTTGAGGCTGTCGGGAACGAATTCGGCCGCGGTGTGCGCTGCCATGTCATCCGGTTACCCGGCGATGCGCCGATCACACCAAGACGATCTGTAATGTTTTACGGACCTTACGGCATTGATCGTCTGGACCAGCGGCCTTAGCGTCGATGTCATGAAATCAGTTCTCATCACAGGTTGCTCGTCAGGCTACGGACTCGAGACCGCGCGCCACTTCCACGCGAATGGGTGGAAGGTGATCGCGACGATGCGCACACCGCGCCAAGGCCTCCTACCGGAATCGGACCGAATCCAGTTGCTTGCACTGGACGTGACCAAGCCCGAAAGCATTGCCGCGGCGATCGAGGCGAGCGGCCCGATCGACGTGCTGGTCAACAACGCGGGCATCGGGGTTGTCGGCGCGTTCGAGCCCATGCCGATGAAAACCATCCGGGAAGTGTTCGAAACCAACACCTTCGGGGTGATGGCGATGACGCAGGCTGTCCTGCCCCAGATGCGCGAGCGTGGTTCGGGTGTGGTGGTCAACGTGACGTCGAGCGTGACGCTGACGGCGATGCCGCTGGCGGCCGTGTACACGGCGAGCAAGATGGCGATCGAAGGGTTCACCGCATCACTCGCACTCGAACTCGACGCCGTGAACGTCACCGCCAAACTTGTCGAGCCCGGCTACGGGCCGTCGACGAGTTTCACCAGCAACGGTGTGTCCCGGATGGACGGCCTGGTTCCCGAGCCGTATCAGGCCTTCGCGGCGCCGATCTTCGAGGCGTTCGGTGACGCGACCGTCTTTACCACGGAGTCCGACGTGGCCGAGACCGTCTACTGTGCCGCTACCGACACCTCGGGCCAGCTCCGATTCCCTGCCGGGGCGGATGCGGTGGAGCTGGCGAGCGCCGGGGCGCGTTAGGCGCCGGCGTCGGCACGGCGATACCTTGTCGGCATGCACGTCCGGGACACCGGAGCTGTCTCGCCGACAGATATCGCGGCCGCCGCCGATCCGCTCGAAGCGATCATTCCGTTGTTGCGCCCGCAGGTCGTGCTGTCGAAAGTGGTGAGCGGCGCCGGGGACTGGAGCGTCCGCAAACCGCGATACGCCGATCCGTCTTTCTGCCTGATGATCGAGGGAAGCTGTTGGCTCGATCCGGACGGGATCGCCCCCCTGGAGCTCCGCCAAGGCGATTTTCTGCTATTCCCCGAGACACCGAGCTTCGTCATGGCCAGTGAGCAGACCCTCGAGCCGGTCGATGTCGAGCTCTATCCCGCGGGTGACGCGCACTATGGCCCCCCGGATGGCTCGGCCCCGATGCGAATGCTCGGTGGCTACTTCCGCTTCGACCGTGCCAACGCCATGCTTCTGGTAAAGCTTTTGCCGCCAACGGTTCTCGTTCGCCGCGGCGAACCAGGCTCGGCCCGCCTGAGTCGGATCGTGGATCTGATCACCGAGGAGGCGATTACCCAACACCCGTGTCGCGAGTTGATTCTGGAGAGACTCGTCGAGGTCTTGCTGATCGAGGCATGCCGGTTCCGAACCGAACGTCCAGCGGCGGGAGAACAAGGCCTGATCGCCGGACTCTCAGATCCGGGCCTGGCCGGCGCGCTCCGCGAGATCCACGCCGACGTGGCGCGGGGCTGGACGGTGGAGAAGCTGGCACGCACAGCGAATATGTCGCGAGCCGTCTTCGCGGAACGGTTCACTCGCACGATCGGAATGCCGCCGATGCAGTACGTACTGGAGTGGCGGGTGGCGCTGGCCAAGGACATGCTGCGCGGAGAGCGGCCCTCGCTCGCGGAGGTGGCGGGCAGGGTTGGTTACCAATCCGCGAGTGCATTCACCACGGCGTTCACCCGGGTGAGCGGCTGTTCCCCCCGGGAGTACGCGCGCGGCGACGCGGCCGGCCACGGCATCTGACGGCACCCGCCCGACAAGGGTGTGTAGGCGGGATCACGTCGGGACGGTCGGGGTGATGTTGCTGGCGCAAAACGGCGAAAGACCAGGCTGATGCCAGTCATGTGTGGTCATTCGCACCCATGTTCGCCGGACGACGGGTTACTGTCTCGGGTGGCGCTGCAACCTACATTGGGAGGGCACGAATGAGCGGCTACACGACCATCTTGGTCGGCACGGACGGTTCGGATTCGTCGCTGCGCGCGGTGGAGAAAGCCGGCCAGATCGCCGCCGGGTCCGGCGCGACGGTGGTCGTCGCGACGGCGTACTTCCCCCAGAGCGAAGATCAGCGCGCGGCCGACGTGCTCAAGGACGAGGGCTACAAGATGTCGGGCAACGCCCCCATCTACGCGATTCTGCGTGAGGCCAAGGAACGTGCGCAGCAAGCGGGCGCCAAGACCGTCGAGGAGAAGGCGATCGTCGGCGCACCCGTCGACGCCCTCGTCGACCTCGCTGAAGAGATCAAGGCAGACCTCCTCGTGGTCGGCAACGTCGGCCTCTCCACGATCGCCGGCCGGCTGCTGGGCTCCGTACCCGCCAACGTCGCGCGCCGGTCCAAGACCGACGTGCTGATTGTGCACACCACGCCGTAATTATCGGCGGCATCACCCACGTCGCCGTTGCGCGACGCGGCTGACTCCCTGTTGAACGCACCACGCGCCGAATATCAACAGCGACAACAGGATCGGCCATTCGCCGAGCCGATCGTAGACGGTGACGCCAGACGCCAGCGGCACGTCGACCACCAGCACGCCGCGGTCTGACGCGGGCAGCCTGCCGAGTTCACGACCGCGCGCGTCGAATGCCGAACTGACACCTGATGTCCCGGCGTGCACAGCGGGACGGCCGGTCTCGGCGGCGTGGACCGCGACCATGCTCGCCAGTTGTGGTTGCGCCCAGCTGCCTTGATAGCTCGATGTCGAACTCTGGAATGCGAGTATCTCGGCCCCCAGGCGGACCAGGCGCCGCGGCAGATCCGAGAAAGTGGTCTCGAAGCTGATCAGCGGTCCGATGGCCAAAGATCCCGTGTTCAGCACGACGGGTCCGTCGCCGCGTCGGCGATCCTCGCCGGCTGCCTTGGTATGACGAGTGGCCCAACCCAGCAGGGACCGCAGCGGCACATACTCGCCGAACGGCACCAGCCGCGTCTTCGTATATGAACCGCGCGGGCCGTCGGCGCCGATGAGCACCGACGACTTGTAGATCCCGCCGTCGGCGGCCCGTGCGTCGACATTGACCAGCAGGTCCGCCCCGACCTGTCGGCGCAATTCGACCAGGCGGGCCAGCGCGTCCGGGTGGACCGTCAGATCGACGTCCACGCTGCTCTCACCCCACACCACGAGGTCGATCCGCTGGCCCCCCAAACCTTGGGTGAGGGAGTCGCTGGCCCTCTGTCGCGCCGCCCCGTCGTCGATGTCGCCTGGCTGAACGAGCGCGACCCGCGCCGAGGATCCCGGCACGGGCGCCGGACCCCACCAGAACCACGCCGGACCGAGGACCGCGAGGACGACCGCCAGCGCCGCCACCCGCCACGACCGCAGCAGGATGGCCCCCACGATCGCGGTGTTGACGGCGACCACCAGGAAGCCGACGAGCCATACGCCGCCCACCGAGGCGAGTGCGAGCGTCGCCGGCTGATTCCATTGTGAGCCGCCGAGCAGCGCCCATGGTCCGCCGAGGCGGTGCCACGACCGCACACTTTCGGCGAGCACCCAGGCCGAAGGGAGTACCGCGACCGCGGTGAGCATCCGCCGGACCGTCGGCTCGCCGGTGAGCAGTCGATGTGCCGCCCATCCCCATGGAAACCACAGCGCGCCGATGACGACCGCGAACACGGCCAGCAGCGGCCCCGCGCTCGCAAAGAGCCAATATTGGTTCGCCAGCAGGAAACCGGCCATGCCCAACCAGGCGCGTCCGCCGCCCTGCACCGCGGTCGGTGCCGCGTGGACGACGAACAGCAGCGGAATCAGCCCGACCCACGCCAGCCACCACCAGGACGGGGCGGGAAAGGCCAGAGCAGGCAGGGCGCCGGCGACCAGCGCCGCCGCGGCCCCGCGAATACGCTCAGGCGGCCTCAGGTAGCGGAGGCCTTGGCAATGCTTGCGATCGCCTGATCCAACGTTGCGTTGAATTCCTCATCGCTCTGTTGCGCGCTCAGCCCCTCGGTCAGCGCACGCGAGAAGCTTGCGATGACGCCGGTGTTGCGGGCCAGCCGCTCACACGCGTCCTCGCGGTTGTAGCCGCCCGACAGGGCCACCACCCGCAGCACCTTCGGGTGATCCACGAGCTCTTTGTAGAGGTTGTCGGTGTCGGGCAGCGTCAGCTTGAGCATGACCCTCTGGTCGTCGCCGAGGTTGTTGACGCTCTCGAGCAGCGCGGCGTTGAGTTGGTCCTCGGCCTCGGCCTTCTTCGGGCTGTTGATGTCGACCTCGGGCTCGATGATCGGCACCAGGCCCTTCGCGAGGACCTGTAGTCCGATCTCGAACTGCTGGGCGACGACGGCGTCGAGGCCGGCGCCGGGCAGTTTGATGACCGAGCGCTCCTTGGTGCCGAAGACGCCGTTGGCCACCGCGCGGTCGAGCAGATCATCGAGGCCCGGCATCGGCTTCATGGTCTGCGCGCCGTCCTTTTCGTCGTTCAGTCCCTTGTCGATCTTGAGGAACGGAACGACGTTCTTGACGTTCCACAGGTAGTCGGCGGTCGCGCGACCCTCGACCTGGCGGTCCATCGTCATCTCGAAAAGGATCGCGCCCATGATGCGGTCGCCGTTGAAGGCCGGACTGGTGATGATGCGGGAGCGCATCTCGTGCACCAGGTCGAACATCTGATTGTCGCCGGAGTAGGCGTCCTCGGAAATACCGTAGAGCTTCAGCGCCTTGGGGGTGCTGCCGCCGCTCTGGTCGAGTGCGGCGATGAAGCCGGCACCGCTTTGAGCCTTCTTCAACTGATCCTGGTTCACCTGATCTCCTGCGGTCTTCATCGACGAGTTCTGCGCATCAGCGTAGGACAGCGCGTTCACAGGTTTGCCTCGGCCCACTGCATGTGTCCGTCGCGCGAATCAGGGGTTATTGAAAGATGTCGCCGAAGGGTGACCTGATCGACGAGTTGTGCGCCCACAGCCGATTATGTAGTCACTGCCGGCAAGGCAGCGTGAGCTATATCGAAAAGGCGGAGGTTCGGGGGACAATGTCCGCTGAGCTACATGCACAGCGCCTGATCCCGAAATGAGAGAAAACCCGCGGCGACTCGCAACGCGGTTCGGAGGTCATATGGAAGACGGGGGATTGCGCGCGTCGCTGCGCGCTATGTGGGCATCGGTAGCACCGTCGTGGGGTCAGCACGCCGATTACGTTGACACCCGAGGAGCCGTTGTCGCTGACGGGATGCTCGATGCAGCGCACCTTGCGCCCGGGGAGCGCGTGCTTGAGTTGGCCTGCGGTCCGGGCGGCGTCGGCATCGCCGCGGCAGCGATCGTGGGACCGGAAGGTGAGGTGGTTCTTTCCGACATCGCGCCGGAGATGACGGCGATCGCCGCGGAGCGTGCCTTGCAGGCAGGGCTGGAGAACGTCACGACCCGCGAAGTTGACCTCGAGCGGATTGACTACCCCGACGCATGCTTCGACGCGGTGCTGTGCCGTGAGGGTTTGATGCTGGTGCCGGATCCGGCAATTGCAGTGGGCGAATGCTACCGGGTTCTGCGGCCGAACGGCCGCGCCGTGTTCGCGGTCTGGGGGCCGCGCGAACGCAATCCATGGCTAGGCCTCCTGTTCGACGCGGTCACGGCCGAGACGGGGTTGCCAGTCCCGCCCCCGGGTATTCCCGGACCCTTCTCACTAGAATCATCCGGCGTGCTCGGTGAGTTGCTGGTCGGCGCGGGGTTCTCGCGTACCGACGTCCGCGAGATCTCTGAGCCGATGAAGGCTCTGTCGGTCGACGATTATTGGTCGCTTGTCCCACCGTTGGCAGGACCCATTTCGCGAGTTCTGGAGTCACTTCCCGCCGAGGTGAACTCGGCGATTCGTGCCCGCGTTGCCCAGACGCTGGCGGCCTTTGCAACCTCCGATGGTTACGAACTACCCGGCGTCAGCCTCGTCGGTGTCGGACGCCGCTAAGGCATCGCCTCGGCCCACCTCTTCTGTCCCTCGAAACCGAGCTTTGTCGCCAGCGAGCGATAGCGGTCGCGATACTCGCGATAGACGGCTTGATCGCCGCGAGTCCCGGCAAGCAGTGCGCGGAGTCGCAGCACAGAAGTCTCGTGCACTACGAACTCGCGGGCCGTCGGCTCTGCCGCCAATCGGTCCACCGCCGCTTGTGCTTCGTCAAGATCAGCTTCTTCAGACCGTTTCACCAGTGCTTCCACCAGCACACTCGTCGAAAACGCTGACCAGATCTCCGCACCCGATTCCCGAACGTCGGCTACGACTGTTCGGGCCGACTCAATGGCGCCGTCGACATCACCAAGCCGAAGCTCTGCCATCGCGATGTGCAGGTCCACTATCGGCAGGGCGGTCTGGGCGAAGTGCGCGTTCTTGGCCCTTTCGCGTGTTGTCGTCAAGAGGGCGAGGCCATCTTCACGCTGCTGGCCACCTTGATGGACGAGCGTGACTCCTCGTGCGGTGCGCGCCAGATCGAGCGCAAGATCATCGCCGGATTGCTCTGCGGTGGCGAGGGTCTCAGCTGTGTCGCGCAAGGCGGTCGCGTCGGGGAGAAGTACTCCGTAGGGGATGGCGAATACGTACTTGCGCCACATCATCCCGGACAGCATCGTCGGGTAGGACGACTTCGCCATACTGGCACCCTGGTCGAGATCGTCGCGCCATCCTGCTGCCCCAAGGCACCACCGCGCCACGCCCCGCAACACGATGCCGAAGGTTAGCGGCGAACCGAGAATGACATTGCCCTTCGTCGCGTCACCGTCAGCAAGATCGATGATGCGCTGAGACAACCGCAGAACCTCGGCCATCTCGGCAGTTTCATGCTTGGCGATGATCGCCGAAAATGTCAGCGCCAACGTCAAATTCGGATCACCGATGGACTCCATGAGCTCAATGAGTTCAGTCGCCGTTCTGGACGCTTCGCGACACCGACCGGCGAAATTCTGGGCTAGGACTCTTCCGGCCGTGCCTATCGCCAGTGACCGCTGGTCGCCGATCGCGGTGCAGAGCTGCGTCAACTCGTCGAACCCGTTTTCAGCGAGGCCGCTTTCCACCCGGAACGCTGTGCCGCACAACAACGTACGCGGCGCAATGCGCATCGGCATGTGGTGCGGAGCATCTTCAGCCAGTTGATCGGCGACGTGCCGCGCTCTCCGCCAACTCGTGCGCGCGGCCAAGACGTCGCGGTGGTTGTACCAAGCTCCGGCACGCATGTACCAGGCGAATGCTGTCGAGAAGTCGCCTGCGGACTCCAGATGTCCAGCGATCACTGACGCGTTCTCGTCAGCTGAATCGGGTCCTTCAAGGTGAGCGGCGAGCAGCCGGTGGAGTTGCACACGATCGCTTTTCAACTGGGACTCGTAAGCCACTGTACGAATCAGGGGGTGGCAGAACGAATAGTCTCCGCTCCCGGAGGACGGAATCTCGGAGACGAACTCACCGACGGTAAGTGCTTCCAGTTCCAAACTGTCGATCAGCCTGTTCAGAAGAGCTGGGGCGAATCGTGTTCCGATGACTGCCGCCGCGTTGAGGGTCTTCTTGGCGGTCGCCCCGAGGCGATCGATGCGCGCTCCGATAGTGGCCTGCAGAGTGGCCGGTACCGCGGCATCGGTGAAGCGTCCACGGAGTAGGTACGCACCCGGGTGTCCTTGCACGACATCGCGTTCGGTCAGATCACGCACCATCTCTTCGACGAAGAATGGGTTCCCCGCAGCTCGCTGGGCGACCAGCGCACGAAGGCCGCCAACCGATGCGTCAACACCGAGGAGTTGAGCGACCAGCAGGTCAGTCTGCGAGGCATTGAGGGGTGCGAGGTTGACCTGTTGGAAGTTTGCCGCCCGAGCCAGGGCTCCGCGGTACTCCGGGCGGTAAGTGATGACGACCAGCGATGATGTCTGCGCGATCGCCGCGAGGAGTTCAACCACCATCGACTCGCTGACCTCATCGATCCAGTGCGCGTCCTCGATAACGAACATCCCCGGCTGCCGGCGGGCCCTCAAGGCCGCGTTGATCATCGCGATGATTCGCCGACGCCGCGCGTCGGGAGCGATCAGGGGCAGTGGCGCCGCACTTTCGCGGATGCCCAGCAGTTCGTCCAGCAGCAACAGGTCTTGTTCATCTGCCAAAGGGAGTGCGGCACGCACCTGAGTCCGCGCCGCGTCTCCGTCGAGATCACCGACACCGGTGATCTCGCGCACAAAGCGTGCAACCGTGTAGAACGGGATGTTGCTCGCGTGCGATTCGCAGGCGGAGGTGAACAACTCGACACCGCGCTGGGCAGCTGTCGTCGAAACGTCGCGCACCAGACGGGACTTGCCAATGCCCGCCTGTCCCATGATCCCGACGACCCCACCATGGCCTGCAATGGCACGGTCCAACAGACCCTCAACTGTCGACATCTCCCATCGCCGACCGACCAGAGTCGACGCGGCCCGCCTGATCGCGCGATGCTGATTCCCCATGCCCAGCAGGCGGCGCGCGGGCACACCTTCAGCTGCGCCCTTGATTTGGACGATCTCAAGTTCGCCTAGGAGAGCTACGTTTTCGACCAAGCGCGCGGTAGATGCGCTGACCATCACGCCACCTGGAGGGGCGACCGATTCCATCCGCTGTGCCATGCCGACCTGTTCGCCGATCGAGGTATAGCCGAAAGTCCCCGAACCGATCTCACCGGCAATCACCTGGCCCGAGTTCAGGCCGACCCGCAGCTGCAATTCGACGCCGTCGCGCCGGTTGATGTCGTCAGCGAGCGGCCTGATCCCGTCCTGGATCTTCAGAGCGGCAAGACAAGCTCGGGTCGCGTGGTCTTCAAGAGTTGCCGGCGCACCGAATACCGCCATAATGCCGTCGCCGGTGAACTTGTCCACCGTGCCTCCGTACCCCGTGACCACAGTGGCGCAGCCGGTTGCCAGCTCCGCCATGATCGCGTGCAGCCGCTCCGCACCCACGGCTCGCGCAATGTCCATCGAATGGACGACATCCGCAAACAGCACGGTGACCTGCTTGTACTCCGCCGATCGCGTGACCCGAGCAAGGGGAGTGCCGCACTCGCTGCAGAACTTGGCCGCCGCGGCTACTTCATTGCCGCACGATCCGCATCGTGTGTCGTCCACGCGATCATTGTCACCTCAGGATGCGATCGAACTGGCTGATCGGATGTATTCCGTGTAGGTCGCGATACGACGGCGGCTGGCCGTCTCTGTCGTCCTTGATGCCGTACTCGACTGCCGGCTCCGCACCGATCAGCGTCTGACTCTTTCGCTCAGATCGGGATGGTTGAGAATCGCCCACATGAGATGGCCCGTCAGCTCGGAGGTCTCCGCGTCGTCCGTGAGGTGGCTCAACTTTTCCGGAGTGCTGGCGACGATGTTCTTAAGAGCTCCGTCAGCAGCATCCAGATGGAGGACCGCTGCGATGCCGAACTCCTTGAAGTCGACGGCCATGTTCGCGGCCATTAGTCCATCCCCGCCTTGTGCACGCCGTATGCCGGGCCGAAAGCGTAGCGGGTGGCGCCGGTGCCGACGTGAACACCACCGAGCCGTGCACTCGTGGGCGCCGAGTGCACGCGCTATCCCGAGGCCGGCGCCGCCGCTGGCGCCCGTGGCGACACGACCGGCCTATCGGTGCTGCTCACCAACCGCGTTCCTTCCATTCGCCCAGGTGAGGGCGTTCGGTGCCAAGTGTCGTGTCGTCGCCGTGGCCCGGGTAGACGACCGTCGAGTCGCCGTAGACGTCGAACACCCGGCTGGACACATCGGCGAGCAGCTTCTCGAAGTCGCCGTCCTGCCAGGTCTTGCCGACGCCGCCGGGGAATACCGTCGACACCGACAACAGCCGCAATGTCACCAACACCGTGAAGTACTCATCCGGCAGCGGGCAAAATCTCGATAGGTATCGGGCGAGACTTCACCAAGCACCTCGTGTGGCAACTATGTGGTGTTGTTTGTGGTGTTGTTTGACGGTGGCATAATGGTAGTCTTGTGGTGGATACAGCCCGTCCGGAGGTCCCAAAAATGTCCGTTTTGACAGCCAGTGCCGCTGAGAAGCTCGATGTCGAGGCAACGACCCGCCCAATTCGTGAAATCGCCAGCTACCTGCAGGAAACGGTCGGACAACGAATCGCCGCAGCCCTCGCAGGCCTTGCCGATGCAAAACAGATCGGCCGATACGCGCGAGTCGGCGGCCCGGAACCACACGAGATAACCGAACGTAGGTTGCGAGAGGGCTACAAAGTTGTCCGAATGCTTGTAGATGCGTACGACGACAAGACTGCGCGGGCCTGGTTGTTCGGCACGAACACACGTCTCGACGATCGTGCGCCGGTCGAAGTTCTCGGCGGCGCGTCGGAGACGGGTGATTTCGCGATGGTCGTGCAAGCGGCTAGACAGGTCGCTAGCTTTCAGGCGTGAGCAAAGTCGGCTCCGAACTTTTGTTGTGGCGAGTTGGCTACCACGCAAGTCCACTTGAATTCACGCCGCTTGAGCTATACAGCTTCAGCCATCGGTTCGACGATATCTGCCACCGCTTCCGCACTCTCTACCTGGCGGACTTGCCCGAAACCTGCCTACGCGAAGTGCTGGCGGACCTTCGGCCAAATCTTGATGCCAAGCTCAGGCATATCGAGCGATACGGGCCTGAAGCGGCTGAAGACTTCGCCTCCGAGCCGGTGACTGCAAGCTGGCGCCGTCAGAACGTACTGGTTCCAGCGCTATTAAGAATTCAAGGCCCGCTGATTGACCTGACCGACGTTGCGGTCCGTCAACAGATAGAAGATAGACACGCCGCACTTCTGGTCGAAAATGGCATGGAACACCTTGATCTGCACGAAGTTACGACGAGTCGGCGCGTGGTTACCCAGACGATTGCTGGTGACCTCTACGACGGCGGTGTAGCTGGCGTGCGATTCTTGTCTCGGCTCGACGCTAAACCTTGTGTGGCCCTATTCGAGGGCCGCGGAGATGCAGACCTGATCGGTGACATCATTCCGCTGACGGACCCCGCGCCCGGTCCGCTTCTCACTGTCACGACTGACTGGGATCTGGATCTGGAGGACTGTCCTGCCTAGTTGAAGGTGGCTCTCTTGCAGTGCACCTTCACTTCTGCTGTGTGGGCAGTGCTGCTGGGAGTCGCGCTCGGGGCTGTTGCCTGCTTAGTGGGATGGCAGCCCGGGCTGGAATTACCAGCCTCGTTCGCGCCACTCTGCGAGATGGGGTCGCTCGTTGCCCAGCTTTGTGTCGTCGCCGTGGCCGGGATAGACGACCGTTTCGTCGCCGTACTGTGAGAACACCTTGGTTTCGAGGTCCGTCATCAGTGAGTCGAATTCTTCTGGGCGTGTTGTCCGGCCAGGACCGCCGGGGAACAGGCAGTCGCCGGTGAACAGGTGCGTCTTGTCGTCGGCGCCGTTGAGCGCCAGCGCCACCGATCCGGGGGTGTGACCCTGCAGGTGGATGACGTCGAAGGACAGCTCGCCGAGCTCGAGGGTCTCGCCGTGGGCCAGGATCCGGTCGGGTGTGACCGGCAATGCCTCGGCGTCGAGCTCATGCGCTGCGGTCGGTGCGCCGGTGGACTTGGCTACCTGCTCGAGCGCCTGCACGTGGTCGAAGTGCTGGTGGCTGGTGACGATCAGGGACAGTTTCGGCGCGAAGCGCTCGATCAGTTCGAGCAGAATCTCGGGATCGTTGGCCGCGTCGATGAGCAGCGTCTCGCCGGTCGCCGAACACGTCACCAGGTACGCGTTGTTGTCCATCGGGCCCACCGAAACCTTGACGATCGATGCAGCAGGAAGGGTGCGCCGGGCTGCGGTCTGCGCTTCGACATGGCCGGTGTAGTTGTCGTCGACGACGGTCATGTCCTCACGGTATCTGGCTTGACTCGGGCTCGACCCGGGACTTGTCGGTGCGGGCACCTAGCATGGGTTTCAACTATGTCTTCGGGAGGATTTCGTCGTTGAAAGAGAACGTCCGTGGCTGATCGCCTGATAGTCAAGGGTGCGCGCGAACACAACCTACAAAGCGTCGATCTCGACCTGCCACGCGACGCGTTGATCGTGTTCACCGGCCTGTCCGGTTCGGGCAAGTCGTCGCTGGCATTCGACACGATCTTCGCCGAGGGGCAGCGCCGCTACGTCGAGTCGCTGTCCGCCTACGCCCGCCAGTTCCTCGGCCAGATGGACAAACCCGACGTCGACTTCATCGAGGGCCTGTCACCTGCGGTGTCCATCGACCAGAAGTCGACCAACCGCAACCCGCGGTCGACCGTGGGCACCATCACCGAGGTGTACGACTACCTGCGCCTGCTCTATGCCCGCGCAGGCACCCCGCACTGCCCGGTGTGCGGTGAGCGCATCGCCCGCCAGACACCGCAGCAGATCGTCGACCAGGTCCTCGCCATGGACGAGGGCCTGCGCTTCCAGGTGCTCGCACCGGTGGTGCGCACCCGCAAGGGTGAGTTCGTCGACCTGTTCGACAAGCTGAACAGCCAGGGCTACAGCCGCGTACGCGTTGACGGAGTGGTCTATCCGCTGACCGAGCCGCCCACGTTGAAGAAGCAGGAAAAACACGACATCGAGGTGGTCGTCGACCGGCTCACGGTCAAATCCACCGCCAAACAACGGCTGACCGACTCGGTGGAGACGGCCCTGAATCTAGCCGACGGCATCGTCGTATTGGAGTTCGTCGACCGGGAGGACGACCACCCGCACCGCGAGCAGCGGTTCTCCGAGAAGCTGGCATGCCCGAACGGGCACCCGCTCGCCGTCGACGACCTCGAACCGCGATCCTTCTCCTTCAACTCGCCGTACGGCGCCTGCCCGGAATGCGTGGGGCTGGGCATCCGCAAGGAGGTCGACCCCGAACTCGTCATCCCGGACCCGGACCTGACGCTCGCCGAAGGAGCCATCGCGCCGTGGTCCATGGGGCAGACCGCCGAGTACTTCACCCGGATGTTGTCCGGGCTCGGCGACTCGCTCGGGTTCGACGTGGACACACCGTGGAAGAAGTTGCCCGCCAAGGCGCGCAAGGCGATTCTCGAAGGTTGCGACGAGCAGGTGCACGTGCGGTACAAGAACCGTTACGGCCGAACCCGTTCGTACTACGCCGATTTCGAGGGCGTGATGGCGTTTCTGCAGCGTCGCATGGAGCAGACCGACTCCGAGCAGATGAAAGAGCGCTACGAGGGTTTCATGCGCGACGTGCCGTGCCCGGAGTGCGAGGGCACCAGGCTCAAGCCGGAGATCCTTGCGGTGACGATGACGGCGGGGGAGTACGGCGCCAAGTCGATCGCCGAGGTGGCCGAACTGTCGATCGCCGATTGTTCGCAGTTCCTCAACGCGTTGACCCTCGGATCGCGGGAACAGGCCATCGCGGGCCAGGTCCTTAAGGAGATCCAGTCGCGGCTCGGGTTCCTGCTCGACGTCGGACTCGACTATCTGTCGCTGTCGCGGGCGGCAGGCACGCTGTCCGGCGGTGAGGCGCAACGCATTCGGTTGGCCACCCAGATCGGCTCTGGCCTCGTCGGGGTGCTGTACGTCCTCGATGAACCGTCCATCGGGTTGCATCAGCGCGACAACAGGCGGCTCATCGAAACGCTGATTCGGTTGCGGGACCTCGGCAACACGCTGATCGTCGTCGAGCACGATCTCGACACCATCGCCCATGCCGATTGGGTCGTCGACATCGGTCCGGCGGCAGGTGAACACGGCGGTCAGATCGTGCACAGCGGCACGTACGAAGAGCTGCTGACCAACACGAATTCCATTACCGGTGCCTATCTTTCGGGCAAGGAGGAGATCGAGGTCCCCGCCATCCGGCGACCGACCGACCGTAAGCGGCAGCTGACTGTCGTCGGTGCGCGCGAGCACAACCTGCGCGAGATCGACGTGGCGTTCCCGCTGGGCGTGCTGACGTCGGTCACCGGCGTCTCCGGCTCGGGCAAGTCGACGCTGGTCAACGACATCCTGGCCTCGGTGCTGGCCAACAAGCTCAACGGCGCCCGACAGGTGCCCGGCCGGCACACCCGCGTGACGGGTCTGGACAAGCTGGACAAGCTCGTGCGCGTAGACCAGTCACCGATCGGTAGGACGCCGCGGTCCAACCCGGCGACCTATACCGGCGTCTTCGACAAGATCCGCACGCTGTTCGCGGCCACCACGGAGGCGAAGGTCCGTGGATACCAGCCCGGTCGGTTCTCGTTCAACGTCAAAGGTGGCCGCTGCGAAGCCTGCTCGGGTGACGGCACCATCAAGATCGAGATGAACTTCCTGCCGGATGTGTACGTGCCGTGCGAGGTATGCCATGGCGCGCGCTACAACCGCGAGACCCTCGAGGTGCATTACAAGGGCAAGACCATCGCCGAGGTTCTCGACATGTCGATCGAGGAAGCGGCGGAGTTTTTCGCGCCGATCACGTCAATCCATCGATACCTGGCGACACTGGTCGATGTCGGGCTTGGTTACGTCCGGCTCGGGCAGCCCGCACCGACGCTCTCCGGCGGCGAGGCGCAGCGCGTCAAGCTGGCCTCCGAACTGCAGAAGCGGTCCACGGGCCGCACCATCTATATCCTCGACGAGCCGACCACGGGGCTGCATTTCGAAGACATCCGCAAGCTGCTCGCCGTCATCAATGGCCTTGTCGACAAGGGCAATACGGTCATCGTGATCGAGCACAACCTCGACGTGATCAAGACCTCCGACTGGATCGTCGATATGGGCCCCGAGGGCGGAGCGGGCGGTGGCGGGGTGGTCGCGACGGGCACCCCCGAGGACGTCGCGGTCAACACCGACAGCTACACGGGTCACTTCCTGGCTCAGTCGCTCGGGGTGTCGCGGCCGAAGCCGAAGAAGCGCAAACGTACCAAGATCAGCGCCTAGGTCTGCCGAAACTGAGCTTATGCACGAGTTTTCGGTGAAATTCCGTGCATATCTTCAGTTTCGGGCCTTCGACAGCGGGGAGGGGAAGCGCGGGCTGACCCGAACGCCGGCCAGCCATTCGGTCAGCTCGTCGGCGCGCCGCTGCAATGCCTTCTGTGCCGTGCGGCCCACATCCTCGAGCAGACGCAAGTCGACCCGGCCGTCGGCATCCTGGCCCCACGCGCCGACGATGCGGCCGTCGCACCATGCCGTCGGGCCGCCGTTGCCGTTCGTGTCGAACACCTGACTGCGGTGCCCGCCGAGATACCAGTCGCGGTCGAACCATCCCATCGTCGTGACGTCGAGGCCTGGCAGCAGCGCACACCACGGTTCGGCGTCCGGTTCGACCTCCAGATCGTCGGGCAGCACGAAACCTGGTGTGCCATCGAGATCCACCTCGACGGCCTCGATGTCGACGAGCGCCTGGCGCGCCCACGTCAGCGTGTTGCCGAACCACCACTTGATGTCGGTGACCGTCGCCGGGCCGAACGCCCGCAGCCACCGTCGCACCGATGCGGTGCGCGCAACCTCGGCAGAAGCGGCATCGGGCGTCGAGCGCAGCCAGCCCGACATCGGGGCCCATCGCGGCCGCGACACCGTCCACGATCCATCGTTCGGCCCTCGGACGATGTCGCCGCGCACCGCAAGCACGGTCAGAATCCGTGGTGCCAGCGGTGTTTCGCCACCCCACCGCTTGCCCGGCGCCGGATCGTGTTGTCCCGCCAGCTCGGGCAGCGCAGCGCGCAAGTCCCTGGCGCTGGTCGGCCCGTGCGTGCTGAGATGCGTCAGTACGGCGGCCGACGCGGTATCCAGCCACGCATCGCCGTCGACGCAGATGCCTGCCTTCAGGGCATCGGCGACCAGCTTTCGGCGCTCGTTGTCGGCCACCCTGTCGCTGGCCCCGGCCTGGATGAGCGGTAGATCCTCGGTGCGGATCACCCACAATGTCCGCCGCATCGCGAGGTGTTTCATCAGTCCGCGGCGCTGGTAGAGCTCGTCGTCCAAGTCAGCAAGGGAAAAGCCGGGGACCCGTGCCCACAGCGATAGATATGGCGTGGCCGGATCGGTGGCGTGCAGACCGACGACGTCGCCTACAACGTGGGCCTGCGATTGTGCGTGGGCGCTGAGGAAGTGACGGCGTGCGAGCCGGGCCCGCCGCTCGGCAACCGTGAATGACCGCACGACTGCGAACGGTACCTGCGGATACCGACAAAGTTTGGGATCGGTAGCCGCACCCGCCGCCTTGACTGACACCACGACGACGCCAGTGGGGCGGCGTATGACGAAGGGAAGATCGATGAATCGAGTTGTCACGGGTGTGGTCGGGCTGGCTCTCGGCGCGGCCGTACTGGTGGGCTGTTCGGATGACAAGCCGGCAGCCGCACCCGTCAGCCCGGCAGCCGGAAACACGCAAGTGAGCACAAGCGGCTCAACCGAGGTCAAGGTCGGCGGCAGTGACCTGTCCGGTCTCGATCTCAACTCGGTGACCTGCGTCAAGCAGGGCGGGAAGATCAACGTCGCCAGCGCGGCCATCAACGGCCAGTCCGGGCTCGCCGTCGTCATGACCGACGAGGCCACCCCGACCGTCGAGTCGCTGGCCATGTCGGTGGACGGCAACGCGCTCGGTGTCACCAACATGATGGGCGCCAAGACCGGTTCCGCAGAGGTGAAGGCTGATGGCAGCACCTACACCATCACCGGTGAAGCCACCGGCGCTGATATGGCGAACCCGATGGCGGGCATGATCACCAAGCCGTTCACGATCAAGGTGACCTGCAGCTGATCGGCCGCGACCGGAAGCGGCGGACGTACCCTCCACGTCCGCCGCTTCCTATGATTGGTGAAATGACCATCGAGGCCGACCTCGAGCGGGCGCGCCATTTGGTGTTCGCCGCCAACGAGGACGCGGCCAAGGATCTGCTGCTCTCGCTCTTTCCCGCGATCGAAGCAGCTGACCGCGACGACTGGATGTTGGAGGTCTACGCGCAGCTCGGCCAGCTCTATCTCGTCCGCACCGCCTATGACGGGACCGAGGAGTCCGTCCGTCGTATCCGTCAATGCCTGGCCACCTATGCGGAGATCCGGGCGGGTGCCCGGCCAGATTTGGCTTCGCAGGTGACGATGTCCGACGCCCAGGTCGACCATCTGATCTGCCGGTACTCGCGGCGGGCGCAATTCCTCCAGACGGGTCTGGCCGCGGCGCACGGCGAACACGAGACCGCCGAGGCTGCGCTGCTCGTGCTGACGGACGACACGACCGACCATCCGGATCTCGCGGACGAGCACGCGCGTTTCATCACCTTCGCGCGGATCCTGTGCGCCAACGCGCTCTGCGACGACGATCTGCACGTGCAGTCGGTTCACTTGTGGGAGAAAGTGATCGACACGATCGACGGCACGCGCGGCAGCGATGAATTCGACGACTACCTTTTCGTGTTCGGTGCGACGTCATACGGCAGGTTCTGCATCGAGACGGGACGGCTGCCCCAGGCCGAGCCGTGGCTGCGACGGGCGGGTGCCCGCGCCGAAGCCCGCGGCTGGGCGTTGGATACGGCGCGAACGAAATTCGAACTGGCGACAGCGGCCTGGGCGGTGGGCGATCGCGCGCGGGCACAAGTCCTTGCGCACGAGTCCTATCCGGCGATCGCCGAGGGCCTGCGGGCGCACGATGTGTCGCGATGCTGGCTGTACTTCGGCCTGATCGCGCTGTCCATCGAGAAGCTCGACGACGCCGACGAGCGTTTCGGCCACGCCGAGCGGCACTGGCGGGAGATCGAGAAGCCGCTGCATATCCATCGCATCCTGTTGCAGCGCAGCTGGGTTGACATCTTCCGAGGTGATTTCGACGCCGCCCGTCGGCGCACGGAAGAGGCACAGGAACTCCTCGATTCGTGGCCGCGACACAGCTGGCTGCAATACGCCCGCCTGCACGACCACATCGGCAGTATCTGGCGCGCCGACGCGTTGGCCGACCCGCTGAACGCGGCGGTCAAGCTCGAGCGGTCCGCCGAACTGAAGGTGCCCGCCGCGCTTGCGGTGGACTCGGTACGGCATGCGATCGCCGACGCCGACGCCAGAATGCGGTGGGCCACGCATGTGTCCGCTCGCATGCTGGCCGGCGCGTTCGCGGTCGCCTGGGAGTGGGAGAACACCCAACTGGTCAGCGAGCTGGTCGAGTACCACAGTGCACGAGGAACATTCAGTGCGGAGCCGGATGGGGAGACCGTCGAGTTGACGGGCACCGCGACCGCCACGGTGCCGCTGGAGACCATCGACGAGTACGCCTTGGTCGCGGCGGGCGAGTCGTCGTCGGCTGGTGGCGGGGGGCTGACACGGCTGGGCCCGTTGCCGCCGCTGCAGATGGACCCGACGTCTGCCCCGATCCTGACTCGCTACCGAGCGCTGGCCGCCGAACGGTACGGCCGCGACGTGACGGCCCGTGGCGCGACATGGGCGACGTGGCCGTGACTTTCACCGACCCCCGGGCCGAACTCCAGGCCGAAAGCGCCACCCTGGTTCTGCGATTCGCCGACGTCGGAGTCGCCACGTACGTCAGCCTGCGTGTCGTGGGGGAGCCGTCCAAGACGGTGACGTGGGTGATCGAGGAGGCGGCGCTGCACGCAGCGCTGGAGGAGTTGACCCGCGCACTGCCCGATCCGATCGACGGTGAGAATCGGCGCGACGCGCTCGAACGTGCGATCACCAAAGGCGCCTTCGCCTCGCCCGCAACGGAATTGACGATCGCGTGTGCGCTGGGAACGCATCTTATCGCGCCGGAGGCCTGGCAATTGCTCGTCGACTCCGTCTCCTCGCCAACGGCGGCGTTGTTCGTATCACCGAGTGCACGACTGGCCCGGGTGCCGTGGGGCCTCATCGCGATGCCGGGCGACGACGGCCACCGACTCATCGAGCTGGTCGACGTCCTGATGGCGGCTCCGCCGAACATCGTCCATTCCCCGCGCGCACCCGCCGGCTGGGGCGGCAGGCGCAATGAGCCACCACTACTGGTGCTTGATCCCCGGGTGCCCGGCCAGCGGCCGGACTCAGCGCTCGGGTCGGTGCTCGGACGCCCGTCGTCAGATACGCCGTTGGCCAAGCACTTCGGCGAGCTGATGGCTGTGCGGGACGTACTTCCCGACGTAGCGACCTCCGTCGATCTATTCCGGCGCGCCGACGCCGATCGGGCCTGGCTGAAGGAGCTGCTGGCTCAGGGTCCGAGTCGGCTGCTCTACGTGGGCCACGCGACCGCGGCGGACGGCGACGTCGGCCACGCCGACCGGGCCGCGCTTCACCTGGCTGACGATCGCCCGCTCACCGCGTCGGATCTCATGTCACTGAAGCTGCCGTTGCCCCCGCGCGTCGGCCTGCTGGCCTGCGCATCCGGCGGCGACTACCGATTCGACGAAGCAACCGGACTGGTGGCTGCGATGATTCTCGGAGGTGCGGAGCTGGTCACGGCCACCCTCTGGTCGCTTCCCACCGCGGCCGGTTATCGCTTGTTCGCGCCGACCACCGCGGACGTCGATCCGATGGCTGAGGCGATCCTCGCCGTCGACCGCGCACACGAGGCCGGCGACGCCGGACGCACGGTGAACAGTTGGCAGCGGGAACAGATGCGTCGGTGGAGTGACGGCGACCTGACCGCGAGCCCGCTCTACTGGGCAGCGCTGGCAACATTCGCCGTCGACGGTGCCCGGTGATCAGCGTGGCGACACACAGACGGCGACCGCGGACTCGTCGCTGGATCGGTAATAGGTATCGACGATGCTGCCAGGGGCCACCTTCGTGATCGCCGATTCGGGAATCAGGGCCCTCTCATGAGCCGCGAACTGTCCGCCGCCGGGCCGATTCACCATCACATCGAGTTCGACCTCGCGAAAATCCTCACGCGCATGGCCCGTCGTCCGCATGCCGGTAACCACGGCGCGGGATTTGGTGCCGTGCCTGATCAGTTCGATCTGACCGTTTGTGACCAGGCCCTTCGCGATCAGCATCCGATCGAACTCGGCCCGGATGGCCACCATGTCGTCGTCGGTGACAAGCCGCTCATCGGCCTCGTCGACGTCAGCGTCGGTAGAGGCGGCCGCTGGGCCGTCGCGGTCGGGAATTAGGTAGGCCAGGGACATGGCGACGAGCAGGAACATCACGAATGCGATCGAATACGCGCTGGACATGCCACCAGGTTCTGACGCCTCATCGGCTACCGAACCCAACTTTCTCCAATGCCCGCCTCCTATCCTGGTCCTATGAGCACCGCCGAGACGGCCATCGCCGTCGCACGTCCGCGCCGGGCGGTGATCGATCGCGCATGGCGCGCGATCGGGCCCGGAGTGGAGGTGCTCAGCGGTGACGACGGCGGCCCCTTGCGGCGCACCGTGAAGCGGATCCTCGACCCGTTGGTGCTGCGGTTGCGCTCGAACGCCCAGTTCTCGGCACCGTTCGTGGCGGCCGAAGTGGCCGAAGCCATGCATGACGTCATTGTCAGCCGAGCAGACGAGTTACGTGCGGCGGCAGCGTGGTTCGATCTGCTCAAGCGTGAACGCCGCCGGCTCCGGATCACCAGCGGAAACGCCCAAGAGCTGTACTTCCCAGTCTGTTTCGAGCTTGCGGTCACGAAAGGTCCACCCGCCCAGCCGGATTCCGGCGCGGCCGAATCGGTGCTGCGCGATATCCACGGTGACCGGGACCGCACCGCAATCGAGGTGCTGAACACATATTCATCCGACCACCTCGTCATCGCGGAACTGTCGGATCAGCTTCGGTCCAGCTGGAGCGATGTCCGGGCCGGAACCGAGATCACCCGCCCCTTCCTGTCGGGACTTACCACGGTGCTCGGCTCGGCCGACTCGCACGCCGCCGCAGCGGCGCGACAACGGGTTTGGCATGCGTTGATCGCCGACGTGACGCCCTACAACCTCGGGGCGGCGGCGCATCAAGACGGCTCGCAGCTGCCGTGGTCGATCGTGCGACTGGGTCTCAGTTCCGCTGAACCCCAGATGCCGCCGGCTGTCATCGGCGGTACCGACGGCGAGCGACCGCTCAACCGATCCGTGATCGACCGGGTGCGCGCGACACTTCGCCGCGCGATGGATCGCGAAGAACTGCCCGATGTCCCGATGCTGTGCGAGGAAGAGGTCGACCGGTGCTGCGCGCCGTGGGGACTGATGGCCGAGGACAAACAGGCGACCCTCGTCGCCGGGATCGAGGTGGCCGTCGACCTCGCTCCGCTGTCCGAAACCGCGAGGCCCCGCTACGACCTCACCCGGCAGATCCAGGCGCGGCTGCGCAAGGAGGCGTATGTGCTGCACGCGCGTCGTTACCTCGCCGAGGGTGGGCCCGTCCATCCGCGTCAGCAGCAGGTGATCGATGATCTCGCGGCATTCGCCCGGCCGTATCTGAGTCGCCTGTGGGCGCGTCTGCACGGGCGCGACGTATGGCAGGAGCCGTGCTCCGACGTCGACGACGTCCGGGCGCTGTTGGACGGCGTTGCGCGCTCGGTGAGTCTCGATCACCGGCAGCGCATCAAGACGATGCTGGAATTGCAGGTGGCCGGATGAAGTTGATGTCAGATTCCGGTTTGTGGAGTACGGGCCCCGCTGTGGCGCCCTCCCCGTTGCAGGCTGTGCTCGAGGTCAGCGGCGCGGTGCTGTCGTGGACCGTCGATGATCGTGGTGCGGATCCTCAGATCACGTTCACCGACCCGTCCAGGGCGGACTGGCTTTGGCGGGTGCTCGGCGAGGCCGGGCACCGTTCGGTCGCCTCCACGGTCGACCAGATCCCACCCGATGAAGCTCACGCCATCGACCTGACCGGGGTCGATGTGCGTCCCGGATCGCTGGACCCCTTGCGACGGTTGGCTTTCGGATATTGGCTCCGGCGGTGGTGGCCGGCGAGTGAGCGAGACGGCATCGCGGCGCTCGACGCCGCATTGTTGGATGCGGAGATCGCGATCCTCACCGCGGGCGCGGAGGACTTCTTCACCGACGACACGTTCGACTCCGACGTAGCCGAGGTGCTGAGGCCGCATGTCGCGGCGCTGGCTGCCCATGTCCGAGACGGTGACCCGCGCATCGTCGAGCTTGTCGAGAAGTGCACCGATCTCGCCGACGAGGTGGGCATCGTCTTCGACACACCGGCGCCCTCCGCCCGCCGCGACGATTTCGCGCTGGCAGCGGGCGGCGAGACCGCTAGAACCACCTCGACGACTGTTGCGACGGGGGTCGGAACTGTCCAGTGGTCCGCCGTACCTTCCGGAATATTCGACGCCGCCGAGAACACCGTCGACTGGAGCGTCGAATCCCTCGACAACACGGTGACAGCGATTGTGCGAGTGGCGTTGTCGGGGTTGGGCTCACCCGCCGGCGTCTCCGTTCGGCTGCGCTCCGCTCCCTTCGGTGGTGAGGGCGTGCTCGGCGCCGACGGGCGTGCGACCTTCCCCGTCGTCGACTCCGAACAGCAGGCGGTATCGGAATCGATTGCGTGGGATCATGATTGGCGCACATCCACCGTGACTATCGGCGCGGAGGCCGGGGAGCCTGCGCAGACGCGAGATCGCATCCGGGATTTCGCGCGGTCGCGGCTTGCCTCGCCCGCAGCCGACGCTTATCTGGCCGAGGTTCTGGCGGCCGAATCCGACTACTGAGACTCGGGCTTGCGCATCGATTCGCGAATCTGTGCCAGCCGTTCGGCGGCGGCACGCTGTCGGGCGTCGTACTGCTCCTCGACCGTGCGACCCTCCGGTGTTTCGGCATCGAGTTCCGCCGCGCCGAGTGCCGTGCCGTAGCGGGTTTCGATCTTCTCTCGCACCGAATCGAACGTTGGGACACCGCCCGCGGTGTAGCCCGTGTCGACCGGCTCGGCGGGTGCTGCAGCTGGCTGCGGATCGACAACCAACTCCGCTTCGACGACAGGGTCGGCGGTTACTTCCGGCTCTTGGGAGGGTTCGTCCGGCATGCCGTCACCGTACACCGCTCGAAACTGAGCTTGTGCTCGAAAAACTGCCGAAAATTCGCGCATAAGTTCAGTTTCGGCGCTTCCGTCGCGCCTAACGAGGTTTGGCCAGGGGGAAGGGCAGCGTCTCGCGGATGCTGCGTCCGGTGATCAGCATGACGACGCGGTCCACACCCATGCCAAGGCCACCCGTCGGCGGCATCGCGTACTCCATGGCCTGCAGGAAGTCCTCGTCGAGCTCCATGGCCTCCGGATCGCCCCCGGCCGCGAGCAGCGACTGTTCCTGCAGCCTCCTGCGCTGCTCGACGGGATCGGTCAGCTCGCTGTAGGCCGTGCCCAGTTCGACGCCCCACGCCACCAGGTCCCAGCGCTCGGCGACACCTCCGATACTGCGGTGTGGTCTCGTCAGCGGTGACACCGACGTGGGGAAGTCCTTGTAGAACGTCGGCGCCTCGGTGCGGTCCTCCACCAGATGCTCGTACAGCTCGAGGACTACCGCACCGGTGTCCCAGTGCGTCAGGTACGGGATTTTCGCTCCGTCGCACAGCCTGCGCAACGTCGTCAGGTCCGTTTCGGGACCGATCTCTTCTCCCAGCGCCTCCGACACCGCGTCGTGCACGGTCTTGACCGTCCAGGCGCCCGAGATGTCGACAGGTTCCAGCGTGCCGTCATCGCGGGGACGCATGAACACCTGGGCCCCATTGGCGGCCTGCGCGGCGTTCTGGATCAACTCCCGGCAGCCGTCGATCCACACGTTGTAGTCGGCATGGGCCTGATAGGCCTCCAGCAGCGTGAACTCGGGGTTGTGGCTGAAGTCGACACCCTCGTTGCGAAATGCCCTGCCCAGCTCGAAGACCCGCTCGACACCGCCGACACACAGGCGCTTGAGGTACAGCTCCGGTGCGATCCGCAGGTACAGGTCGAGGTCATAGGCGTTGATGTGGGTCAGGAACGGCCTGGCGTTGGCGCCGCCGTGGATCTGCTGCAGAATCGGCGTCTCGACCTCCAAAAACCTTTTGTGGAACAGGGTTTCGCGGATCGCATGCAGAACACCGCTGCGTGCCCGGATCAGGTCGCGGGCATCGGAGTTGATCGCCAGGTCGACATATCGGGCGCGCACCCGCGCCTCCTGATCGGTCAGCCCGTTCCACTTGTCCGGCAGCGGACGCAGGCACTTGCCGATCATCCGCCAGCCGAGCACGATCAGCGATCGGGTGCCCTTCTTGGAAAAGCCCATGGTCCCGGACACAGCGATCAGGTCGCCCAAATCGATGGCGTGCGTGAAATCCACCGTCGTGCCCTCTTCGAGCAGCGAATTATCCAGCAGCAGTTGAACTTCCCCGGACCAGTCACGCAGCTGCGCGAACAGCACGCCACCGTAGTCGCGGATGCGCAGTACCCGCCCGGCGACGGTCACCGTGCCCACCCCCTCCGATTCGACCGCGGCAAGGATGGTGTGGCTGGGTGCCTCGCCGACGGGGTAGGCGTCGATTCCGCTGTCCTGCAACGTCTTGAGCTTGGCCATCCGGACCCGGACCTGTTCGGGCAGCCGGGACCGTTCCTCTTCGTCCAGCCCGACCTCGAGCTCGTCGACGTCGGGGGCCGTGCCGTCAGGATGCAACAGGCCCCGATCGACGATGCTCTGCGGCACCGCGGTGTGATGTCCGGTGTGCGGCTGCTCATGCCTGCGGGAGAACGGCAGCACCAGGAAGCCTTCTGCGATCACCGACGCCACGCCGACGCGGGGGACCAGCCGCGCGTCGTCGTAGCACGCATAGCGCGGAACCCACTCGGGCTGATACTTCATGTTCGAGCGGTATAGCGTCTCCAGCTGCCACCAGCGGGAGAAGAACACCAGCAGGGCGCGCCACAGCCGCGCGACCGGGCCGGCGCCGAGCTGGGCACCTTGTTCGAACGCCGATCGGAACATCGCGAAGTTCAGCGAAATACGGCTGACCCCAATGCCTTCGGCCTGCAGGCACAGTTCGCTGACCATCAGCTCGATGGTTCCGTTGGGGGATTGCGGGGAGCGGCGCATGAGATCCAGCGACACTCCGTTGGCGCCCCACGGTACGAGGGAGAGCATCGCGACGACCTGGTCGCCGCCGGCCCCTGGCTGCACAGCCTCGACGAGCAGGCAGTCGCCGTCGGCCGGGTCGCCCAGTCGGCCCAGTGCCATGGAGAAGCCACGTTCGTCGTCGGTGTCGCGCCAGGTATCGGCTCGCTGCACCACCTTGGCCATCTCGTCGGCGTCCAGATCGCGGTGCCTGCGGATCCGCACCGTGGCACCCGCGCGTCGCGCCCGGGTCACCGCCTGCCGCACCGCACGCATGTCCGGGCCCGACAGCCGGAAGCTGTCCGGGTACAGGATCGCCTCGTCGCCGAGCTGCAGGGCATTGAGACCGGCCGCGCGGAATGCCTCGGCCGCAGTCGAACTCGCGCCCATCACCCCGGGCGCCCAGCCGTAGGCCTGACATAGCAACAGCCACGCCTCGATGGCTTGGGGCCAGGCTTTGGGATCCCCGATGGGATCGCCGCTGGCGAGGCAGACACCGACCTCGACGCGGTAGGTAATGGCGGCGCGGCCGGTCGGCGCGAACACCACCGACTTGTCGCGACGCGTCGCGAAGTAGCCCAACGAGTCGTTCTTGCCGTACAACTCGAGCAGTCCCCGGATCGCCGACTCGTCTTCACCGGTGAGCGCATTCTCCGCACGCTGGGACTGGAATAACACGATCGCCGCCACCATCAGTGCCAGCGCACCGAAGAGACCGAGGAGCGCGTTGACCAAGACGTGCGGGTGACCGGTGAACGAGTCGGAGCTGGCGCCTGCGAAGGCGCCCACCCGGTTCAATGCGTAGAAGAAGCGGTCCTCACGGGCCAAGCTCCCAGGGAAGAGCTCGAGCAGGCCCCACCCGATCAAGGTGCCGACGACCAGCCCGGCGACCAGGGTTGCCGCCGCCTTGATCAGCGCACCCCGGCGCACTTTCGCCCAGAACTCCTTGCGCGCGAGGACAAGGAAGGCGATGGCGGCGATGTGGAAGGCGAGGCCGATGATCTCGCCGCTTTCCTCCAGCCACGATTCCTCGCCGGAGATGATGTCGCCGACGTTCCAGCCGACCGCGGCGACCAGGTATCCGACGAGGATCCACCACGCGATGCTCTTACGCGCTGCCAGCGCCGCCGCCAGCAGCGCCAGCACGAAAGCCCACGCGAAGCTGGTGTCGGGGAAGTTGAAGATGTAGTCGTTGACGAACTCGCGGGGCACCTTGATCAGCGACCGGAAGAACGGCGAGACGCTCGCGAAGAGCGACAGCGTGGCGATGATCCCGACGGTCCAGCCGGCCGCGGCGGGCACCCACCTGAACGCGGAGGTGCGGCGGGCCTTTGCCGTGGTAGCTGAGGCGGCCGGACTAGTGACGGTCATAAGGCGCGAGGATATGCGCTCGCCCGGTCAAATTGGTGTGACTGGCTACCAGACCGGGCCGGTGTATTTCTCCCCTGGACCGTGACCCGGTTCCCCCGGCGCGGCGCTGGCTTCGCGGAACGCGAGTTGCAGGCTCTTCAGCCCATCGCGGACCGGTCCGGCGTGCGGGCCGAGGTATTCCGCGGAGGCCGTCACCAGTCCCGCGAGCGCGGTGATCAGTCGACGCGCCTCGTCGAGATCGCGGTGCGGGCTCTCTTCGGGATCCTCGGCCGACAGCCCGATCTTCTCCGCCGCGGCACTCATCAACATGACGGCCGACCTGGTGATCACCTCAACAGCGGGGATATCGGCCAGCTCGCGGGTCGGCAGCTCTGCCACCGGGTCATGGGATGCGGGATCCTGGGTCATCCCTGATAGGATGGCATGCGCGACCGTCCCGGCGTACGCCAGGGACAGCAAGTGGAGTCCCACTCCCACCGCTGACCATACCGGTACAGCGGTCCGGTCACAGGCATCCGATGCCTGTCCTGGTCGGCTATGGGCCCTGCTTTGAGCAGGGCTTTTCTGTTCGTTGAACAGAGGGCTGATGGGTGGGGTTCCTAGACGACAACATAGGAGGCCCCATCAGCACTGAGACCCGCGTCAACGAGCGCATTCGCGTACCTGAAGTCCGTCTGATCGGACCAGGCGGCGAGCAAGTAGGCATTGTGCGCATCGAAGACGCTCTCCGCGTCGCCGCGGATGCCGATCTCGACCTTGTCGAAGTAGCCCCAGACGCCAAACCCCCGGTTTGCAAGATCATGGACTACGGCAAGTTCAAATACGAGACGGCGCAGAAGGCGCGCGAGTCTCGCAAGAACCAGCAGCAGACCGTCGTCAAGGAACAGAAGCTCCGACCCAAGATCGACCCGCACGACTACGAGACCAAAAAGGGCCACGTGGTCCGCTTCCTGCAAGCGGGGTCGAAGGTCAAGGTGACGATCATGTTCCGCGGACGCGAGCAGTCGAGGCCCGAGCTGGGCTACCGACTCCTGCAGCGGCTGGGCGCCGACGTCGCCGATTACGGCTTCGTCGAGACGTCGGCCAAGCAGGACGGCCGCAACATGACGATGGTGCTGGCACCGCACCGCGGCGCGAAGACTCGTGCCAAGGCGGCGCACGATGCCGACGCTCCGACCGCGCAACGCGCGCAGCCCGAGAGCGCACCGACCGAAACACCACAGAACTGAACTGAGGACACATGCCAAAGGCGAAGACCCATAGCGGCGCTTCCAAGCGGTTCCGGGCCACCGGGACCGGAAAGATCGTGCGCCAGAAGGCCAACAAGCGGCACTTGCTCGAGCACAAGTCGAGCAAGCGCACCCGTCGGCTGGACGGCCGCACCGAGGTGGCCGCCAACGACGTCAAGCGCGTCAAGAAGCTGCTGAACGGCTGATTGCAGCCCCACACCCGGTCCGGACCTGAACGGACCTGAACGAAGAGGAATACCCCCATGGCACGCGTTAAGCGCGCAGTAAACGCGCAGAAGAAGCGCCGCACAGTACTCAAGGCATCCAAGGGCTACCGCGGTCAGCGGTCGCGGCTGTATCGCAAAGCCAAAGAACAGCAGCTGCATTCGTTGACCTACGCCTACCGCGACCGCAAGGCGCGCAAGGGCGATTTCCGCAAGCTGTGGATCTCGCGGATCAACGCGGCGGGCCGCGCCAACGGCATCACCTACAACCGGTTGATCCAGGGCCTCAAGGCCGCCGGTGTCGAGGTGGACCGCAAGAACCTCGCCGAGATCGCCGTCAGCGACCCCGCCGCGTTCACCACGCTGGTCGAGGTTGCCAAGGGCGCGCTGCCCGAGGATGTCAATGCACCGTCAGCATCGACTGATTCCGGCGAGGCTGCCTGACGCTCACCGAACGCGCAGACCGGGTGGCCGCAGCGATCAAGCTGCACCGCCACGCTGGACGACGCCGCGCCGCCCGCTTTCTCGCCGAGGGTCCTAATCTCGTCGAGGCCGCGTTGCGGCGCGGACTCGTCTCCGAGGTCTTCGCCACCGAAGCCGCGCAGGACCGATTCGGTTCGCTTCTGGCCGGCGCGCAGGTGCACCTCGTGACCGAGCGGGCCGCAAAGGCATTGTCGGAGACGGTGACTCCGGTCGGCCTGGTCGCGGTGTGCTCGGTGCCCGAGACCTCACTTGACGATGTGCTCGCCGAGTCGCCACGGCTGCTGGCCGTCGCCGCGGAGATCTCCGAGCCCGGCAATGCGGGAACTCTGATTCGTGTCGCCGATGCGATGGGCGCCGACGCCGTCGTGCTCGTCGGCCAGAGTGTCGATCCGTACAACGGCAAGTGCCTGCGCGCCTCGGCGGGAAGCATCTTCTCGATCCCCGTCGTCTCCGAGGCGGATGCCGCCGCGGCGGTGTCGGCCATTGGGGCGGCCGGTCTCGCAATTCTGGCCACGACGCTCGACGGCGAAATATCGCTGGATGACGCGGACTTGGCCACCCCGACGGCCTGGCTGTTCGGACCGGAGGCGCACGGCCTGTCGACAGAATTGGCTGCGATGGCCACTCAGCGCGTGCGAATCCCGATGCCCGGCAACGCCGAAAGCCTCAATGTGGCATCGGCGGCCGCGATCTGCCTCTATCAGAGCGCCAGGGCATTTCGGGTCTAGTTGGCTTTCATCATCTGCTCGGAGATCTGGACCATCAACCTGCGTGGGGTAATCCGGTAACCGGTGGCGAGCAGAGCGTTCCGCCATCCCGAGATCACGGTCGGGGTGGACTTGTCCAGCGCCGCGAGCGCGGTGTCGACGACCTGCTTGGGTGTCTGCCTGCCGTCGGTGAGGAATTCTTCTCCGGTGCGTGAGAAGAACTCCGTCTCCGTGGCGCCCGGGCACAGCGCGAGCACACGCACCCCGGTTCCCTTGCACTCCTGCCACAGCGCTTCGGTGAACGACAGCACGAATGCCTTCGTAGCGCCGTAGACCGCCATGCCGGGTGTCGGCTGAAAAGCCGCGGTCGAAGCCACGTTGATGACAACGCCGTGACCGGCCGCCGTCATTGCCGGGAGGTAGCACGCCGTCAGGTCAACCAGCGTGCCGCAGTTCAGCTGAATCTGCGCTGAATTCGCGGCCGCGTCCTGCCCGACGAACTGGCCGTGCAGGCCGACGCCGGCGTTGTTCACCAGGATGTCGACCGTCCTGCCGAGGTCACAGACTTTCGACGCCAGGTCGGGCCCCGATCCCGGCTCGGCGAGATCGGCGGCGATCACGTCGACCGTGAGGTCGGGATGCCGGGCGGTCAGCGTTTTGCGCAACTCAGCGAGTTTCTCGGCGCGACGTGCGACCAACACGAGGTTCACTCCGCGCTTCGCGAACTGAACGGCGAACTCCTCGCCGATTCCTCCGCTGGATCCGGTGATCAACGCTGTCTGGCTTTTCAGGTCCACGCGAGCAGGCTAGTCGGCTTTCGCCGTGGGTCGAGACCACACCTGTGACCGCGAGCAGCATTTGTGTCTACTCGCGTCGCACCGTCAGCCGTCGTTGTCGTACCTCCGTGCCATTCTCTGCCCATGACCGACTCGCTCGAGGTGAGCGGTACCGACCTTCGGTACCTGCTCACGGCGTACCTGTTCGACCACGGGCCTTCCACCATCGCCGAACTGGTCGACGCGCTGACGTACCACGGCTTCCACACCGCGGGACGTCCGCCGAAGGCGGTGTCGGACGCGCTTCGTTGGGAGGTCGCCCAGGGCAGGGTGTTGCGAATGCGGCGCGGCCGTTACTGCCCCGCATCGATGCCTCGGGCAACCGAGCACCGGATCCATATGCGCGTGCTTGCTCTACATGACCAGGTCGCTGAGATGGCGCGCAGAGTCCGGCGATCGCAACACCAACCGGGGGAGCCGGCCGCCTAGTTGCCGCTCAGCAGGCCCCGTGCCACGTGGGTGATTTGGACCTCGTTGCTGCCGGCGTAGATCATCAGAGACTTGGCGTCGCGTGCGAGTTGTTCTACCCGGTATTCGGTCATGTAGCCGTTGCCGCCGAACACCTGCACGGCCTCCATCGCCACATCGGTGGCGGCCTGCGAGCAGTACCACTTGATCGCCGACGCCTCGGGAAGCGAAATTGGCTGACCCTGCTCGGCCGACTCGATCACTCGGAAAAGGATGTTGCGCACGTTCATTCGGGCGACTTCCATGTTCGCGAGCTTGAGCTGGATCAGCTGGAACTGACCGATCTCCTGACCCCACAGCTTTCGGGTCTTCGCGTAGTCGACGCACAACCGCAGGCATTCCTCGATGACTCCCAGCGACATCGCCGCGACGCCGATGCGCTCGGCGGAGAAGTTCGACCGCGCGCTGGCGCGTCCGTCGCCTGCCGCACTGTCCTCGGTTTCACCGAGCAACCTGTCACGCCCAAGGCGGACGTTGTTGAAGAACAACTCTCCGGTGCGCGAGCTGTGAATACCCATCTTGCGGAACGGTTTTGACTGGACGAAACCCTCCATGCCGCGGTCGAGCACGAACGTCAGCACCTTGCGGTCGCGCTTGTCGGTGCCGTCGCCATCGTCGAGTTTCGCGTACACCACGACCACGTCGGCGTCTGGGCCGTTGGTGATGAACGTCTTCTGGCCGTTGAGGACGTAGTCGTCGCCATCCCGGACGACGTAGGACTTCATGCCGCCGAACGCATCCGAGCCCGAGTCGGGTTCGGTGATCGCCCACGCACCGATCTTGTCGTAGGTGACCAGATCGGGCAACCAGCGCTCCTGCTGGGCAAGCGTGCCGCGACCTTGGATCGTCGGCACCGTCAGCCCGAGGCTGACGCCCATTCCCGTGACGATGCCCATCGACACCTTGCACAGCTCGCTGACTACGACGAAGCCCATGCCGCCGGAGCCGCCCCCGAACATGCCGCCGCCCGAGGACTTCCCGGATGATTCGTCGCCGTCGCGCAGCTTCGCAAGCCGCTTGTTCAGTGAGTCGCGCGCCATCTCGGCGATGCCGAACGTCGTGAACAGGTTGCGGATAATGGGGTAAGGCTCCATCTCGCCGCTTTCGAGGGCGTCGACATGGGGGCGAATCTCTTTATCTACGAACTCCCGTACGGCATCGCGCACGGCAAGATCAACGTCTGTCCATTCCAGCATGCCCTCTAGGCTGCCTTACCGCGCCCACGCGCTGGACGCAGCCCCGCCAAGGAGAACGTGGTGTGCACCAAAGACCCTGCTCGGTCGAGCAGTGACTTGCGCGGCGGCACATAGTGCATGGGCATGTCATGGCGGTCACGCGGTGGCGCCATGAACGCGGGCGCCTCCACCAACGGCCCGTCTTCGGGGAGCTTCCCCTGTGCGCGGCGGTACGCGGACAGCGCGCGCGGATGGAGCCGGATCTCGTCGGGCACCGCGACGAAGGCCAACTCGACGAGCTTTCCGAAGATCCGCAGCAGCACCTCGTCGCCCGGCGTCCACCGCATGCCGGCCTTCTCGCGCACCGCCGGGTCGAACAGGCCCGCGGCGATCCAGCGTTGCGCGCCGACCATCGGCTTGAAGAGCTGATCCCAGATTGGCGTCGGCATCAGCACAAACCACGGCTTGGGGATGCGGATCGTGAAGATGTCGAGCGTCGCGCGGTTGATCTCCAACTCGTCGCGGCACTTGGCGTCCCAGTACTCGCAGAACTCTTCCCAGGTTTCCGGAACAGGCCGCATGCTCATGCCGTACATCCGGTACCACTGAACGTGTTCGTCGAACAGTTGGCGCTTCTCGGCGTCGGTGAGTCCGCCGCAGAAGTATTCGGCGGTCTTGATGATCAACATGAAGAAGGTCGCGTGCGCCCAGTAGAACGTCTCGGGATTCAGCGCGTGATACCGCCGGCCTTCGCCGTCAACGCCTTTGATGGTGTTGTGGTAGCTCTTGATCTGCTGACCGGTCTGGGCGGCGCGGTCACCGTCGTAGACGACACCCATGATGGGGTACACCGAGCGCGCGACCCGCTGCAGCGGCTCGCGCAACAGGATCGAGTGGTCTTCGACGCCCGCACCGAGTTCGGGATACATGTTCTGGATCGCGCCGATCCAGACACCGAGCATGCCGGTCCGCAGGTCGCCGAAGTACTTCCACGTCAATGAATCAGGGCCGAGCGGATCGGCGTCGCGATCCGCACGCCGTTTCGCATCGTTCGATGTCGATCTCAGGGTCATTTGGTTCCTCGCTGAATCCAACCCGCAGTTGGAATCACGATAATGTTGACAACGCGCGTTGTCTACGATTTGCGGGGGCGTGGCGGCACAGTGTTACTCAGCCTCCACGTGCCCTCCACTCGCCTGTGACCAGCCGGTTTGTCGGCCGTAATGACGCTCAAACTAGGCTGGCGCCTGTGGATGAGGTCGAGTCGATCGACGAACGATCTGGCAGACAGTCATCCGGGCCCGTGGCGTGGCTGAAGAGCACCAACCACAGCCCGTCCGTCATCGCCCTCCTGCGCCGCGCACGACGCGCGCTCCCCGGTGATCCCGAGTTCGGCGATCCGCTGTCGGCGTCCGGCGACGGTGGCCCGAGTGCGGCTGCGCGCGCCGCCGATCGTCTGCTGCATCGCGAGGCCGTCTCGCGTGAAGTCAGCCTGGGTGCCCTGCAGGTATGGCAGGCGCTGACCGAGCGCGTGTCCGGCAAGCCTGCCTACCAGGAGGCGACGATCGTCTTCACCGACCTGGTGGGCTTCTCGTCGTGGTCGCTGAGTTCGGGCGACGACGCCACGCTGAAACTCCTTCGCCGCGTCTCGCAGGTTGTCGAGCCACCGCTATTGGAGGCCGGCGGCCAGATCGTCAAGCGAATGGGCGACGGCATCATGGCGGTGTTCTCTCAGCCGGTGACGGCGGTAGCCGCCGCGATCAAGGCTCGCGAAGCGGTGAAATCCCTTGACGTGGACGGCTACACGCCGCGGATGCGGGTTGGGATCCACACCGGCAGGCCGCAGCGCATCGGTTCGGACTGGCTGGGCATCGACGTGAACATCGCGGCACGGGTGATGGAGCGGGCGACCAGGGGTGAGCTGGTGGTGTCGCAGGCGACTTTGAACGGAATCGCTGACGAAGACTTCGAATCGCTCGGCGTGGAGGCCAAACGACTTCGCAAGCAGGTCTTCGCCCCCAAGCAGGACGGCGTGCCGGCCGATTTCGTGATGTACCGGCTGAAAACTCGCAGGCCGTCACCGGCTGACGTCGACCAGGACGGCGACCCGTCGGCGGAGTAGGCCCGAGCAACGCTTTATGATCGCCGGGTGGCTGATCAGCCAATAGACCTATCCGAAGAAGCGTTGACCGAGGCCGTCAGCGCTGCTCGACGTGCCTTCGACTCGGCGGGTGACCTCGAGTCGCTGGCCCGTGCCAAGAGCGAGCAACTGGGCGATCGTTCGCCCATCGCCCTCGCTCGACAGGCGCTGGGGTCGCTGCCGAAGGCCGATCGTGCTGACGCGGGCAAGCGAGTCAACGTGGCGCGGACGGCGGCGCAGCAGGCCTACGACGACCGCCTCGCGGTCCTGCGCGCCGAACGCGACGCCGAAGTGCTGATCGCCGAACGCATCGACGTGACTCTCCCCTCGACCCGTCGGCCCGTCGGCGCCCGCCACCCGATCACGATCCTGGCCGAGCATGTCGCCGACACGTTCGTCGCCATGGGCTGGGAGCTCGCCGAGGGACCCGAGGTCGAGACCGAGCAGTTCAACTTCGACGCACTGAACTTCCCGCCCGACCATCCGGCGCGCAGCGAGCAGGACACCTTCCACATCGCTCCCGTGCCGTCTCCCGACGCTTCGCTCGCCCAGGAAGGGTCGCGGCAGGTGCTGCGCACCCACACCTCACCGGTGCAGATCCGTGCGCTGCTGGAGCGCGACCTGCCGGTTTACATCATCTCGATCGGGCGCACCTTCCGCACCGACGAACTGGACTCCACCCACACACCGGTCTTCCATCAGGTGGAGGGGCTGGCTGTCGACAAGGGCCTGACCATGGCCCACCTGCGGGGCACGTTGGACGCGTTCGCCCGCTCCGAATTCGGGCCGGCGGGTCGGACCCGATTCCGTCCACACTTCTTCCCCTTCACCGAACCGTCGGCCGAGGTCGACATCTGGTTCGAGAACAAGAGGGGCGGCCCGGGCTGGGTCGAATGGGGTGGCTGTGGCATGGTCAACCCGAATGTGTTGCGCGCGTGCGGTATCGATCCCGAGGTGTACTCCGGGTTCGCGTTCGGCATGGGATTGGAGCGCACTCTGCAGTTCCGCAACGGCATCCCCGACATGCGTGACATGGTCGAGGGAGATGTCCGCTTCTCGCTGCCGTTCGGGGTGGGAGCCTGATGCGCCTGCCCTACAGCTGGCTGCGCGAAGTCGTTCAAGCGGGCGCTCCCGGCTGGGACGTGTCCGCCGATGAACTCGAGCAGACTCTGATCCGGATCGGCCATGAGGTCGAAGAGATCATCCCGGTGGGACCCGTCAGCGGTCCGTTGACCGTCGGTCGGGTTGCCCAGATCGAGGAGCTGAAAGAGTTCAAGAAGCCCATCCGCGCGGTCAAAGTCGACGTGGGTTCACAGACCGGCGAGACCGAGCTGCGTGACATCGTCTGCGGAGCAACCAACTTCGCCGTCGGCGACCTCGTCGTGGTGGCGCTGCCCGGGTCGGTGCTGCCCGGCGACTTCGCCATCGCGTCCCGCAAGACGTACGGCCGCACCAGCGACGGCATGATCTGTTCGACCGCGGAACTCAACCTCGGCACGGACCATTCCGGCATCCTGGTGCTGCCGCCGGGGACTGCGGAACCGGGCACGCCGGCTGCCGAGTTGCTCGGTCTCGACGACGTCGTGTTCAACCTGGCGATCACGCCGGACCGCGGCTACTGCCTCTCGGTGCGCGGCATCGCCCGCGAGATCGCCAACGCCTATGACCTCGACTACGTCGATCCGGCGGATATCGCCCCTCTGCCTGTCGAGGGCGAGGCGCTGGGAGTGACGATCGATCCCGGCACCGGAGTCCTGCGATTCGGGCTGCGTCCCGTCACCGGCATCGATCCAAATGCGGTGTCGCCGTGGTGGTTGCAACGCCGGCTGCTGCTATCGGGCATCCGGGCCATCTCGCCGGCCGTCGACGTGACCAACTACGTGATGCTCGAGCTCGGGCATCCGATGCACGCACACGACCGCAGCCTGATCACCGGCGGCTTCCGGGTGCGATTCGCGCAACCCGGCGAGACGGTGGTCACCCTCGACGACATCGAGCGCCGCCTCGATCCAGCCGACGTCCTCATCGTCGACGATGTGGCCACTGCGGCGATCGGTGGTGTGATGGGCGCCGGCACCACCGAGGTGCGCGAAAGCACCACCGATGTGTTGCTCGAGGCCGCGGTCTGGGACCCCGCCGCCGTGTCGCGCACGCAACGGCGCCTGCATCTGGCCAGCGAGGCGGGCCGTCGCTACGAGCGCACCG
Organism: Mycolicibacterium tusciae JS617; assembly: GCF_000243415.2. The sequence goes on along the minus strand of NZ_KI912270.1, from coordinate 6,189,171 downwards.
TCGATCCGGCGATATCCGTCGCCGCGCTCGACCGCTGCAGCGCGCTGCTGGCTGAGATTTCCGGTGGCACAGTCCAACCCACGCTGACGGACTGGCGAGGCGATCCACCCCGCGATGACTGGTCGCACGCGCCGGTCAGCATGGCGGTCGATCTGCCCGATCGGATGGCAGGCGTCGACTACCCGAAGGGCGCCACGGAAAAACGCCTCACCCAAATCGGCGCCGACGTCGTCGTGACCAACGGTCAGGTGACCGCCACGCCGCCGAGTTGGCGCCCCGACCTTCGCCAGCCCGCGGATCTCGTCGAAGAGGTAATGCGGCTGGAAGGCCTCGAGGTCATCCCATCGGTGCTGCCGCTCGCCCCTGCGGGCCGCGGTCTGAGCCCGACGCAGAAGCGGCGGCGCGCGATCGGAAAGTCGTTGGCGCTGGGCGGCTACGTGGAGATCCTGCCCACGCCGTTCCTCCCCGCGGGTGTCTTCGACCAGTGGGGGCTGCCTGCCGACGACGAGCGGCGATCCACGACCAAGGTGATGAATCCGTTGGAAGCCGACCGGCCCGAATTGGCCACCACGCTGCTGCCCGGACTGCTGGAGGCCTTGGTTCGCAACGTGTCCCGCGGAGCCGTCGACACCGCCTTGTTCGCGATCGCCCAGGTCTTCGAGCCGACGTCGGAAACTCGTGCGGTGGAACGTATTCCGACCGACCGACGCCCCACCTCAGACGAGATCGCGGCACTCGATGCGTCACTGCCGCATCAGCCGCAGCATGTCGCCGCGGTGCTGACCGGCCTGGCCGAACCCGCCGGTCCCTGGGGTAAGGGCAGGGGAGTACAGGCCAGCGATGCGTTCGAGGCGGTCCGTGTCATCGGCCGCGCCGCCGGTGTTGAGCTGACGCTGCGGCCCGCCCGGCACCTGCCGTGGCATCCCGGCCGTTGCGCCGCGGTGGCTGTCGGCGACACCGTCGTCGGATATGCGGGTCAGCTTCATCCCGCCGTCGTCGAACGCTCGGGTCTGCCCGCGGGCACGTGTGCGGTCGAACTGAACCTCGACGCCATCCCACTCACCGAGTCACTTCCCGCGCCCGTCGTGTCGCCGTTCCCGGCGGTGTTCCAGGACATCGCCCTGATCGTCGACGAGGACGTCGCAGCGCAGGACGTGGTCGACGCTGTCCGCGAGGGCGCCGGCGAGCTGCTCGAAGACGTCCGGTTGTTCGACGTGTACACCGGGCCGCAGGTCGGCGACGGGCGTAAATCGCTGGCGCTGGCGCTGCGGTTCCGGGCCTTCGACCGCACGCTCACCGAGGACGAGGCGAGCGCCGCTCGCGTCGCGGCAGTTCAGGCGGCGGCCGATCGGGTCGGAGCACAGCAGCGCCGCTGATTGCGTTCGACCACGACGATCCCGGGCGTAATGAGTTTGCATCGCTCTGCATAACCATGCAGAATCGGCGGCATGATTTCTGTGGCAATTGCCGGTGCCAGCGGATACGCAGGCGGAGAGATCCTGCGGCTGCTCCTGGGGCACCCCGCGTACGCCGATGGACGGCTGACGATCGGTGCGCTCACCGCGGCCGCCAGCGCGGGCACTCTGCTGGGTGAACACCACCCCCACCTGCTGCCACTGGCCGACCGGGCGCTGGATGCCACCGATACCGACACTCTCAAGGGCCATGACGTGGTCTTTCTGGCGCTTCCGCACGGTCATTCCGCGGCCCTCGCCGATCAACTGGGCGCCGACACCGTCATCGTCGACTGCGGTGCGGACTTCCGCCTCACCGACTCGGGCGCATGGGAACGCTTCTACGGGTCGTCACACGCGGGCAGTTGGCCCTACGGGCTGCCCGAGTTGCCGGGTGCGCGAGACCGGCTGCGCGGTGCCACCCGCATCGCCGTCCCCGGCTGCTATCCGACCGCGGCGCTTCTGGCGCTGTGGCCCGCGATCGCCGAGGAGCTCATCGAGCCTGCGGTCACCGTCGTCGCGGTCAGTGGGGCGTCCGGCGCCGGACGCGCCGCGAAGACCGACCTGCTCGGCTCGGAGGTGATCGGGTCGGCGCGGGCCTACAACGTCGGCGGCAAGCATCGGCATACTCCCGAGATCGCGCAGGGCCTGAAAGCCGTCACCGACAAGGACGTCACGGTGTCGTTCACCCCGGTGCTGATTCCGATGTCGCGCGGCATCCTGGCCACCTGCACCGCCAGGACCGCATCGCCGCTGTCGCAGATCCGTGCGGCCTACGAGAAGGCTTATGACGCCGAACCTTTCATCCATCTGCTGCCCGAAGACCAGCTACCGAAGACTGGCGCGGTGATCGGAAGCAACGCCGCACAACTCGCGGTCGCCGTCGACGAAGGTGCTTCGACCTTCATTGGCATCGCCGCGATCGACAATCTCGTCAAGGGCACCGGTGGGGCTGCGGTGCAGTCGATGAACCTCGCACTGGGCTGGCCGGAGACCGAAGGGCTTTCGATCGTGGGAGTGGCGCCGTGACCGATACGAGTACCACCGAGACCGGGCGGCTCATCCGCACCCAGGGTGTGACCGCGCCAGCCGGCTTCCGGGCCACCGGAATCGCCGCGGGCATCAAGGCTTCCGGTGCGCTCGACCTCGCGCTGGTGTTCAACGAGGGTCCCGACCACGCCGCCGCGGCCGTGTTCACCCGCAACAAGGTCAAGGCCGCGCCGGTGCTGTGGTCGCAGCAGGTGCTCACCACCGGACGTCTGCGTGCGGTCGTGCTCAACTCCGGCGGCGCCAACGCCTGCACCGGGCCGGTGGGCTTTCAAGACACCCACGCCACCGCCGAGGCCGTCGCCGCGGCGCTTTCTGACTGGGGCACCGAGACCGGCGCAATCGAGGTCGCCGTGTGTTCCACCGGGCTCATCGGCGACCGGCTGCCGATGGACAAGGTGCTGACAGGTGTCACCGAGATCGTCCACGAGATGGCCGGCGGGCTCACCGGTGGCGAAGAGGCCGCGCGGGCCATCATGACCACCGACACCGTGCCGAAACAGGTTGCGCTGCACCATAGTGACAACTGGACGGTGGGCGGCATGGCCAAGGGCGCGGGGATGTTGGCGCCCTCGCTGGCGACCATGTTGTGCGTCATCACCACCGACGCCGTTGCCAGTTCGGAAGCTCTCGATCAGGCGCTGCGCAAGGCGACCGCGATGACATTCGATCGGCTCGATGTCGACGGCAGCTGTTCCACCAACGACACGGTGTTGCTGATGGCCTCGGGAGCCAGCGAGATCGCACCGAGCCAAAACGATCTCGACGATGCGGTGTTGCGGGTCTGCGACGACTTGTGCGCACAGCTGCAGGCCGATGCCGAGGGCGTCACCAAACGTGTCGTCGTCACGGTCGCGGGAGCCGCATCCGAGGAAGACGCGCTGACCGCGGCCCGGGTGGTGGCCCGCGACAGCCTCGTCAAGACCGCGCTGTTCGGATCCGATCCCAACTGGGGTCGTGTGCTGGCCGCGGTGGGCATGGCGCCGGTTGCGCTGGAGCCCGACCGAATCAGCGTGTCGTTCAACGGCTCTGCGGTGTGCGTGGACGGTGTCGGCGCCCCGGGTGCCCGCGACGTGGACCTGTCCGGTGAGGAGATCGACGTGACCATCGACCTGGGCGTCGGCAACGACTCGGCGTCGATCCGGACCACCGACCTGTCCCACGCCTACGTCGAAGAGAACTCGGCGTACAGCTCATGAGGCTCACGACGCCACTCAAGGCGCAGGTCATTGCCGCGGCACTGCCGTGGCTCAAGCAGCTGCACGACAAGATCGTGGTGGTGAAGTACGGCGGTAATGCGATGACCGACGACACCCTCAAGGTTGCGTTCGCCGCCGACATGGTGTTCCTGCGCAACTGCGGCATCCACCCGGTTGTCGTGCACGGCGGCGGCCCGCAGATCAGCGCGATGCTCAAAAAGCTCGGCATCGCAGGCGATTTCAAGGGTGGCTTCCGCGTCACCACGCCCGAGGTTCTCGACGTGGCCCGGATGGTGCTGTTCGGACAGGTCGGCCGCGAACTGGTCAACTTGATCAATGCGCACGGTCCGTACGCGGTCGGTGTGACGGGGGAGGACGCGCACCTGTTCACCGCCGTGCGGCGCGACGTGACGGTAGACGGGGTGGCCACCGATATCGGCCTGGTCGGTGACGTCGAGCGCGTGGACGCGGATTCGCTGCTCGATCTCATTGACGCAGGCCGCATCCCGGTGGTCTCGACCATCGCACCCGACGCCGACGGTGTGGTGCACAACATCAACGCCGACACTGCGGCGGCCGCGCTCGCGGAGGCGCTGGGTGCCGAGAAGCTCGTGATGCTCACCGACGTGGAGGGCCTCTACACCGACTGGCCGGACCGCAATTCGTTGGTCAGCGAGATCGACGTCGCCGCACTGACTCAGTTGCTGCCCAGGCTGGAGACCGGCATGGTGCCGAAGATCGAGGCCTGCCTGCGCGCGGTGTCGGGAGGTGTGCCGAGCGCACACGTCATCGACGGGCGTGTCGAACATTGTGTATTGGCCGAATTGTTCACCGACGAGGGGACGGGAACCAAGGTGGTCAGCGCATGAGTCTCGGCGGGCGCGACCGGGGAATGACCATGGCACAGCGCTGGGAAGCCGTCATGATGGACAACTACGGCACTCCGCCACTCGCATTGGTCAGCGGTGACGGCGCCGTGGTGACCGACGTCGACGGCAAGTCGTATCTCGATCTGGTCGGCGGTATCGCGGTCAACATCCTCGGCCATCGCCACCCCGCTGTCATCGAGGCCGTCACCCACCAGCTCAACACACTGGGCCACACCTCGAACCTCTATGCCACCGAACCGGGCATCGCACTGGCTGAGGCATTGGTCGGGCTGCTCGGTGTCGAGGGTGCGCGAGTGTTCTTCTGCAACTCGGGTGCGGAGGCCAACGAGGTCGCGTTCAAAATCACGCGGCTCACCGGACGCACGAAACTCGTTGCGGCCCAGAACGCTTTCCACGGTCGCACGATGGGATCGCTGGCTTTGACCGGTCAGCCGTCGAAGCAGGAGCCGTTCGCGCCGCTGCCCGGCGACGTGACGCATGTCCCGTACGGCGACGTCGAGGCGCTCCGAGCCGCGGTCGATGATCTGACTGCGGCAGTGTTCCTCGAGCCGATCATGGGGGAGGGCGGCGTGGTGACGCCGCCCGCGGGTTACCTGGTGGCGGCCCGCGAGATCACCGCGGAGCGCGGCGCATTGCTGGTCCTCGACGAGGTGCAGACCGGAATGGGCCGCACCGGAGCATTTTTCGCCCACCAGCACGACGGCATCACGCCCGACATCGTCACCCTCGCCAAGGGACTCGGCGGCGGCCTGCCCATCGGTGCCTGTATCGCGACCGGCGAGGCGGCCGGGCTGCTGACTCCCGGCCTGCATGGCAGCACCTTCGGCGGTAATCCGGTCTGCACGGCCGCGGCACTCGCGGTATTGCGGGTGCTGGCCGACGACGACCTCGTCGGTCATGCCGGCGTGCTCGGCAAGACGCTGCACCACGGCATCGAGTCACTGGGTCATCCGCTCGTCGATCACGTTCGCGGTCGCGGGCTCATGCTCGGCGTCGTCCTCACCTCCGATGTCGCCAAGCCGGTCGAGATCGCCGCCAGGGACGCCGGATTCCTCGTCAACGCCCCCGCCCCGAACGTGATTCGCCTAGTCCCGCCGTTGGTCCTCACCGATGCGCAGGTCGACGACTTCCTCGGCGCGCTGCCAAAGGTGTTGGCCGAGGCCACGGGGTCTTCACAATGACACGTCACTTCCTGCGCGACGACGACCTCACTCCGGACGAGCAGGCCGAGGTGCTGGCACTGGCCGCGGAGCTGAAGAAGGCACCATTCAGCCGCCGCCCGCTCGACGGTCCGCGTGGCGTCGCCGTGATCTTCGACAAGAACTCGACGCGCACGCGGTTCTCGTTCGAGATGGGCATCGCTCAACTCGGTGGCCACGCGGTCGTGGTCGACGGCCGCAGCACGCAGCTCGGTCGCGACGAAACGCTCGAGGACACCGGGCGAGTCCTGTCGCGATACGTCGACGCGATCGTCTGGCGGACATTCGGGCAGGACCGGTTGACCGCCATGGCTTCTGGGGCGAGCGTGCCGATCGTCAACGCCCTCTCCGACGAATTCCACCCCTGCCAGGTGCTGGCCGATCTGCAAACACTCGACGAGCGCGTCGGCACCCTGAACGGCTTGCGGCTGACGTACCTCGGCGATGGTGCCAACAACATGGCGCACTCCTTGATGCTGGGCGGGGTCACCGCCGGCGTTCATGTCACCGTCGCCGCCCCCGCCGGTTTCGAGCCAGACCCGCGGTTTGTCACGGCCGCCAGAAAACGCTGCTCCGACACGGGCGCCTCGGTGACGGTCACGGCCGATGCGGACGCGGCCGTCGACGGCGCCGACGTACTCGTCACCGACACGTGGACGTCGATGGGTCAGGAGAACGACGGGCTGGACCGGGTGGGACCGTTCAGACCGTTCCAGGTCAACAGCAGTCTCGTCGAGCGTGCGCAGCCGAATGCGATTGTTCTGCACTGCCTTCCGGCGCACCGAGGTGACGAGATCACCGATGACGTGATCGACGGTCCGCACAGCGCGGTGTGGGACGAAGCCGAGAACCGGCTGCACGCGCAGAAGGCGCTGCTGGTGTGGTTGCTGGAGCGTTCGGGAGTCGAGTCGTGACGTCGGCGGCCACCCGAGCCGGTCGGCAGGCCCGCATCGTGTCGATCCTGTCGTCGCAATCGATCCACAGCCAGGGCGAGCTCGCCGCGATACTCGCCGACGAGGGCATCGACGTCACCCAGGCGACGCTCTCGCGCGACCTCGAGGAACTCGGCGCGGTCAAGCTGCGCGGCGCCGACGGCGGCGTCGGCGTCTACGTCGTCCCCGAAGACGGCAGCCCGGTACGCGGCGTATCCGGTGGCACCGAGCGAATGTCGCGACTGCTGGCCGACCTGCTGGTGTCCACCGACTCCAGCGCCAACCTCGCCGTACTGCGGACGCCGCCGGGAGCTGCGCATTACCTTGCCAGCGCCATGGACCGCGCTGCGCTGCCGTATGTGGTCGGTACCGTCGCCGGCGACGACACCATCTTGGTGATCGCACGCGAGCCGATGACCGGCGCCGAGCTGGCGGCCAAACTCGAAAGCATTCAACAAAAGGAGATCAGTTAATGTCCGAGCGCGTCATCCTGGCGTATTCCGGCGGTCTGGACACCTCGGTAGCCATCAGCTGGATCGGCAGGGAGACCGGCCAAGAGGTGGTCGCGGTCGCCATCGATCTCGGGCAGGGCGGCGAGGACATGGAGGTCGTGCGCCAGCGGGCCATCGACTGCGGCGCGGTCGAGGCGGTCGTCGTCGACGCCAAGGACGAGTTCGCCGAGCAGTACTGCCTTCCCGCCATTCAGTCGAATGCGCTGTACATGGATCGCTACCCGCTGGTGTCGGCGCTGAGCCGGCCCCTGATCGTCAAACATCTCGTGTCGGCTGCGCGGGAGCACGGTGGCGGCATCGTCGCGCACGGCTGCACCGGCAAGGGCAACGACCAGGTGCGTTTCGAGGTGGGATTCGCCTCGCTGGCACCGGATCTCGAGGTGCTCGCACCGGTCCGCGACTACGCCTGGACCCGGGAGAAGGCGATCGCGTTCGCCGAGGAGAACGCGATCCCGATCAACGTCACGAAACGCTCGCCGTTCTCCATTGACCAGAACGTATGGGGCCGTGCGGTAGAGACCGGGTTCCTCGAGCACCTGTGGAATGCGCCGACCAAGGATGTCTACGACTACACCGAGGATCCGACCGTCAACTGGAATACGCCCGACGAGGTGATCGTCGGATTCGAACGCGGCGTTCCGGTTTCCATAGATGGACGCCCGACGTCCGTTTTGCAGGCCATCGAGGAACTCAATCGTCGCGCCGGCGAACAGGGCGTCGGCCGCCTCGACGTCGTCGAGGACCGGCTGGTCGGCATCAAGAGCCGCGAGATCTACGAAGCTCCGGGTGCCATGGTGCTCATCACCGCTCACACCGAACTCGAGCATGTGACGCTGGAGCGCGAACTCGGACGGTTCAAGCGTGGCACCGACCAGAAGTGGGGCGAGCTGGTGTACGACGGCCTCTGGTACTCGCCTCTGAAGGCGGCCCTGGAGTCGTTCGTCGCCAAGACTCAGGAGCATGTGACAGGCGAGATCCGAATGGTGCTGCATGGCGGGCACATTGCGGTCAACGGCCGACGCAGCGCCGAGTCGTTGTACGACTTCAACCTCGCGACCTACGACGAGGGTGACACCTTCGACCAGTCCTCGGCCAAGGGGTTCGTGCATGTGCACGGGCTGTCGTCGAAGATCTCCGCGCAGCGGGACCTGGCGGGCCAGTGAGCATGAGCACCAGCCCAGAGTTTGCGCACGCTCGTGCTGCGGTCGAGCGTGCGGTTTCGTACGCCTCCGCGGCGCGTCGCGAACGAAACCGCACGCTCGACCGAACGGCGGTGCTCTGAGTGAGTACCAACGAGGGCTCGCTGTGGGGCGGCCGGTTCGCCGACGGACCGTCGGACGCGCTCGCCGCCCTGAGCAAGTCGACCCACTTCGACTGGGTACTCGCACCGTACGACGTCGCCGCGTCAAAGGCGCACGCGCGAGTGCTTTTTCGGGCGGGGCTGCTCACCGAGGAGCAGCGCGATGGCCTTCTGGTGGGCCTGGACAACCTGGCCTCCGATGTCGCCGACGGCAGCTTCGCACCGCTGGTGACCGACGAGGACGTCCACGGTGCGCTGGAGCGTGGGCTGATCGATCGCGTGGGAGAGGATCTCGGCGGTCGGCTGCGGGCGGGCCGGTCTCGAAATGATCAGGTGGCCACCCAGTTCCGGATGTGGCTGCGCGACGCGATCAGACGGGTCGCCGACGGGGCGCTCGAGGTGGTGTCCGCGTTGGCAACGCAGGCCGCGGCTCATCCGACGGCGATCATGCCCGGCAAGACACACCTTCAGTCGGCACAGCCGATCCTGTTGGCGCATCACCTGCTGGCCCACGCGCATCCGCTGCTCCGCGACGTCGAACGCCTGGTTGACTTCGACAAGCGCGCTGCGGTGTCGCCCTATGGGTCCGGAGCACTGGCGGGATCGTCGCTCGGGCTTGATCCCGAGGCGATCGCAGAGGAACTCGGATTCGACGCGGCGGCCGATAACTCGGTCGATGCGACCGCCTCGCGCGACTTCGCCGCCGAGGCGGCGTTCGTGTTCTCGATGATCGGCGTCGATCTGTCGCGGCTCGCCGAGGACATCATTCTGTGGAGCACAACCGAATTCGGATATGTGACCCTGCACGACTCGTGGTCGACCGGCAGCTCGATCATGCCGCAGAAGAAGAACCCCGACATCGCGGAGTTGGCGCGCGGCAAGTCGGGTCGCCTGATCGGCAACCTGACGGGTCTGCTGGCGACGCTCAAGGCGCAGCCGCTGGCGTACAACCGGGACCTGCAGGAGGACAAGGAGCCGGTATTCGATTCTGTTCTCCAATTGGAACTGTTGCTGCCCGCAATGGCAGGCCTCGTCGCGACGTTGCGTTTCGACGTTGACCGGATGGCTGAACTGGCCCCGCTCGGCTACACCCTGGCGACCGACGTCGCCGAGTGGCTGGTGCAGAGGGGCGTGCCGTTCCGGGTGGCGCACGAGGCCGCGGGCGCCGCAGTACGTGCTGCGGAGGCTCGCGGCGTCGGCCTCGAAGACCTGGAGGACGCCGAGCTCGCGAACATTCACCCAGAGCTGACGCCGCAGGTGCGCGACGTACTCACCATCGACGGATCGGTGAACTCCCGAGACTCCAGGGGAGGCACCGCCCCGATCCAGGTCGCCAAACAGCTCGGCGTCGTGCGCGAGTCAGCTGATCGGCTGCGACTGCGGCTGCGCCGCTGAGCGCTCAGTCTTCGGCGGCGGCCAGCCAGGCCTCTTCGAGAGATTCCTTGCGTGTCAGCATCTCCTGAAGTTCGGCGTTGAGTTCTCCCGCGCGCACGTGATCGGCGGCCGCCTCGGCCATCGAGTCATGCAGCACGGCGATCTGCTTGTCCAGCTTCTCCAACTGACCCTCGATGCGCGCCATCTCCTTGCCCGCCCGCCGCTCCCGCGCCGAGGCTGACTCGCCGCGCTGCGGTTCGACCCGTGCCGGTTCGGGAGCTCCTGCGGTCGCCCGGTCGGACAAGTACTGCTCGATACCGCCCGGCAGCATGTCGCACCGCCCGCCGCCGGTGAGCGCGTACGTGACGTCGGAGACCCGTTCGAGGAAGTACCTGTCGTGGGTGACGACGATCAGCGTGCCCGGCCAGCCGTCGAGGTAGTCCTCGATCACGTTGAGGGTGTCGATGTCGAGGTCGTTTGTCGGCTCGTCGAGCAGTAGCACGTTGGGCTCGTCGAGTAGTAGCCGCAGGAACTGGAATCGCCGTCGCTCACCGCCCGACAGGTCCGCCAGCCGCGTCGTCAACTTGTCTCCGGTGAAGCCGAAGTCCTCGAGCAGCGTGGACGTACTGACCTCTTTGCCGCCAGCCAATTCCGTGATCCGACGGGCCCGCTCGACGGCGTCGAGCACGCGGTCGGTGGGGTCCAGCTCTACCAGCGCCTGGCTCAGGTGGCCGATCTTCAGCGTCTTTCCCTGCTTGAAGGTTCCCGCGACCGGAGCGAGCTCGCCGGCCAATAGCTTCAGAACGCTCGTCTTGCCGGTGCCGTTCACGCCGACGAGCCCGATGCGATCGCCCGGCCCGATCGACCAGTCCAGCTTGTCGAGGATCACTTTCTCGCCGGCCTCAAGGCGAACGCGATGCAGATCGAAGACGTCCTTGCCCAGCCTGGCTGTCGCGAAGCGTTGCAGGGCAAGGGAATCCCGCGGTTCCGGTTCGTTGGCGATCAGGTCGTTGGCGGCCTGAATCCGGAACTTCGGCTTCGATGTGCGCGCCGGCGGTCCCCGTCTCAGCCACGCCAGCTCCTTGCGCATCAGATTGCGCCGTCGAGCCTCGGTTCCGGCGGCGACCCGCATCCGTTCCGCGCGGGCCAGGACATACGCCGCGTACCCGCCGTCATAGGCGTCGACGGCACCGTCGTGGACTTCCCACGTCTTGGTGCATACCGCGTCGAGGAACCAGCGATCGTGGCTGACGACCACCAGCGCCTTGGTTCGCTGTTGGGCAAGGCGCCCTGCCAGCCAGGCGATCACCTCGACGTCGAGGTGGTTGGTCGGCTCGTCGAGCACCAGCGCGTCGTGACCGGCGAGCAGCACCGCGGCGAGCGCGACGCGTCGCCGTTCACCGCCGCTCAGGTTGCTCACCGCACGGTCGAGCGAAACTTCGGTCAGCAGGTTCTCGACTACAGACCGAGTCTCTGCCTCCGCCGCCCAGATGTGGTCTGCACGTCCTGCCTGCCCATCCCCGTCGCTCCGCTCGCCCTGGAAGATCACGTCGCGCACCGTGGCGTCCGCGGCGAAGTCGTCGGCCTGGTGCAGGTAGCCCACCGACAGCCCCGAGGTGTGCGTTACCCGGCCGGAGTCGGGCTCGCGAGTGCCTGTCAGCATCTGCAACAGCGTGGTTTTGCCGTCGCCGTTGCGTCCCACCACCCCGATCGCGTCGCCCTCGTCGACTCCGAGGCTGACGGCGTTGAGCAGTGTGCGGGTGCCGTATGCAACGCTCGCGCGCTCCACATTGATCAGATTCGCCATCGCGCCCGATGATAGGTGGCCCGCAATGAGCCGAGCTGCGCCGAGCTGTTACGTGAGCGCACCCGCCGATCTTGACGGCCGTTTCGGGCCCCTATGCCATGATCGAGACAGCAATCGGGGGATTGGCAGCTAGGGGAGCGTGCGTTGGACCTGTCGGGATTGACCAGGCCAGTCGAGCGGTTGGTGGCCACCGCGCAGAACGGGCTGGAAGTTCTGCGCTACGGCGGCCTGGAGACCGGTGCCGTGCCGTCACCGTTCCAGCTCATCCAGAGCGTGCCGATGTACCGGCTGCGGCGGTACTTCCCACCTGACTCCAGGCCGGGAGCAAAACAGCCCGGACCGCCCGTGCTGATGGTGCACCCCATGATGATGTCGGCCGACATGTGGGATGTGACTCGCGACGAAGGCGCGGTCGGCATCCTGCACAAGGCGGGGATCGATCCGTGGGTCATCGACTTCGGGTCCCCAGACAAGGTCGAGGGCGGTATGGACCGCAATCTCGCCGATCACGTCGTCGCGCTGAGTGAAGCCATCGACACCGTCAAAGAAGTGACCGGCAAAGACGTCCATCTGACCGGATACTCACAGGGCGGCATGTTCGCCTATCAAACCGCCGCCTACCGCAGGTCGAAAGATCTGGCGAGCATCGTCGCGTTCGGCTCGCCGGTCGATACCCTCGCAGGCCTGCCGATGAACTTGCCTGCCAGCATCGCGCCCGCCGCCGCGGACTTCATGGCGGACCACGTATTCAGCCGCATGGACATCCCCGGTTGGCTGGCGCGCACCGGTTTCCAGATGCTCGATCCGATCAAGACCGCGCAGTCGCGCATCGATTTCCTGCGCCAATTGCACGACCGCGAAGCCCTGTTGCCTCGCGAACAACAACGGCGATTTCTTCAGTCAGAAGGCTGGATCGCCTGGTCGGGTCCTGCTATCGCCGAACTACTCAAGCAGTTCATCGCGCACAACCGAATGATGAGTGGCGGCTTCTCGATTCATGGCGATCTGGTCACCCTTTCGGACATCGACTGCCCTGTGCTGGCCGTCATCGGTGAGGTCGACGACATCGGGCAGCCGGCGTCGGTTCGCGGGATCAAGCGTGCCGCACCGAAGGCAGATGTCTATGAATTTCTGATTCGCGCAGGGCATTTCGGACTCGTCGTCGGCTCCAAGGCATCGACGCAGACCTGGCCGGCGGTCGCTGGGTGGGTCAAGTGGATCGACAGCACCGGGGATATGCCCGAGGGCATTACGCCGATGCCGCTTCAGCCCGAGGAGCGCAGCGAAAGCGGCGTCTCGTTGAGCTCACGACTGGCCCACGGAACCAACGCCGCAACCGAGATGGCGTTCAGCCTGGCCCGGTCGACGGCCGAGGCGCTCGTCGGCGCCAACAAGTCCGCGCGCGCAATGGTCGTCGAGACATATCGCACCCTGCCCCGCCTTGCCCGGCTCGGCCAGATCAACGAGCACACCCGGATTTCGCTCGGTCGGATCATGTCTGAGCAGGCTCGCAACGCGCCCAACGGTGAGGCCTTGTTGTTCGACGGCCGGGTGCACACCTACGAGGCAGTGGACCGCCGTATCAACAACGTCGTGCGCGGCCTCATCGAGGTCGGGGTGCGCCAAGGCGCCCACGTCGGCGTGCTGATGGAGACCCGGCCCAGCGCGCTCGTCGCTATCGCCGCACTCTCGCGACTGGGGGCGGTCGCGGTGCTGATGCCGCCGGACGTCGACTTGGCCACCGCCGCGCGACTCGGCGCGGTCTCGGAGATCATCGCCGATCCCACCCATCTCGAAGCGGCGCGAGGGTTCGGCACGCGAGTCCTGGTGCTCGGGGGCGGCGAGTCGCGCGACCTGCACCAACCCGAGGGCGCCGACGTCGTTGACATGGAGAAGATCGATCCCGACGTCGTCGATCTGCCCGGTTGGTACCGCGCCAACCCCGGCCTCGCACGCGACCTGGCCTTCATCGGTTTCACCTCGATCGGCGGCGAGTTGGTGGCCCGCCAGATCACCAACGCCCGCTGGGCTATCTCGGCGTTCGGCACTGCGTCAGCGGCCAACCTCGGGCGCGGCGACACGGTGTACTGCCTGACCCCGCTGCACCACCAATCGGGGCTCCTGGTCGCGCTGGGCGGTGCTGTGGTCGGCGGCTCCCGCATCGCGCTGTCGCGGGGACTGCGGCCGGACCGGTTCCTCCAGGAGATCCGCCAGTATGGCGTCACCGTGGTGACGTACACGTGGGCGATGCTGCGCGACGTCATCGACGATCCGTCGTTCTCCTTGACGGGAAGCCACCCGGTCCGGCTGTTCATCGGTTCGGGCATGCCGACCGGACTGTGGCAGCGCGTCGTCGAGGTGTTCGCTCCCGCACACGTCGTCGAGTTCTTCGCGACCTCGGACGGGCAGGCGGTGCTGGCCAACGTGTCCGGCGCGAAGATCGGCAGCAAGGGCAGGCCACTGCCCGGTGGGAGAGAGCTCGCGCTGGCCGCCTACGACCCCGAGGACGACCTGATCTTGGAGGACGAGCGCGGCTTCGTGCGCCGGGCGGAAACCAACGAGGTCGGAGTCCTGCTGGCCCGTCCGCGCGGTCCCGTCGACCCGACGGCGTCGGTCAAGCGCGGTGTCTTCGCGCCCGCCGATACGTGGGTGTCGACCGAATATCTCTTCCGACGCGACGACGACGGCGACTATTGGCTCGTCGACAACCGCGGGACGCTGATCCATACGTCGCGCGGTGTCGTCTACGCCTCCACTGTGAACGATGCCGTCAGCCGTCTCGACGCGGTGGATCTCGCCGTCACCTACGGGGTGGATGCCGACGGCCAGCGCCTCGCCGTGACGGCACTGACGCTGCGACCTGGCGGCACCATCGCGTCGGCGGACCTGTCCGAAGCGCTCGCCGATGTGCCGGTCGGTAACCCCCCCGACATCGTGCACGTGGTACCCGAGATGGCGCTAAGCGCTTCGTGCCGGCCGCTCGTCCGCCCACTTCGCGACGCCGGGGTGCCTAAACCGTCCCGTAACGCCTGGTACCTCGATGTCGATACGAATCGGTACAAGCGTTTGACCGTCGCGGTACGTGCCGAGATCGCCGGTGGGTGAACGTGACGACCGTGCCGTGCGGTCGCCGCGCTGTTAGGCTCCCGCTGGCGGCTAGTCGCTGCCGGGGCGGGGCAAATAATGGTTAATCGCGCTGGAGGATTGATGGCATCGCAGACCGGTAAAGCTCGCGTCGACTGGCGTCGCGCCATTGTCGGCGGCGTGCTGGCCGTTGGCCTCATGTCCGGATTCGGTGCGTCGACGGCGTTCGCCCAGCCCGCGGAGCCGCCAGGTCCAGGCAGCTGCACCGGCGACGATTGCTCCAGGCAGGCCGCAGCGGCGAAGGCCGCAGCGGCTGGCTGTGCGCCGGACGACGCGAAGTGCTCCGCCGCGGCGAACGCGCCGAAAAGGGTGAACGCCGATCAGGTCCTCATGGCGATCCACCAGCAGTACAACCAGGGTGACGGCGGCGGCCAGATCTCGGTCCTGGTCGATGACGCGATGAAATTGCGTCAGTTGGGCTTCCGTCCGTCCAATGCGAACGCCGAGGCGCTCCTGGTTGCCCTGGATAAGCGGCCCAACCAGACTCCGCTGGTCGACGCCCTGAGGGCGACCGTCGCATACCAGCGCAAATTGCAAACGCAGACGGCGATGGCCGGGAGCGGTCAGGGCGGCTCAACGCCACAGGCGCCGGCGTGGGCGCCGGTACCGGGTAATGACAACAGCCAGTTCCTCCCGCCACAGTGGGACCAGAACCCCTACAGCTGATGCTCGACGAAAAACTTCTGTCCATCCTGGTCTGCCCCCAGGACCGCGGACCGCTTCTTTTGGTGCCCGACGAACTTTTGTACAACCCGCGACTGCGACGTGCATATCGCATCGACGACGGCGTTCCGGTCCTGCTGATCGATGAAGCCGTCACCGTGACCGACGACGCCGAACACAACCGGCTGCTCGAGCGGGCGTCAGGGGAATCCAGGTAGCTTGCCGGTGAGGTAGCGCTGCAGATTTGGGGCGATCGTTTCGGCGATCTGTTCGACCGGCAGCGATTTGAACGGATACAACTCGAGGATGTAGCGCGCCATCACGACGCCGACCAATTGGGAGGCGACGAACTGCACGCGGATGGGCCCGCTGCCGGGCGGATTGTCCACGCGGGAGCCGACTTCCTTGGCGATGACGTCCTGCAGGAACGAGCGAACGAGCGAGGGATCATTACCGGCGAGAATCGATCGCAACGTGGCGATGAACCCCTTACCCAGCTCGGAGTCCCACAGCGGCAGCAGCAATATCGGAAGCGTGTGGCCGATCTCGTCGACGGGAATCTGCTGTAGCGGGCCGATGATTTGCATCGGGTCGATCGGGATGTGGATGGCTGCGGCGAACAGTTGGGTCTTGGTGCCGTAATAGTGGTGTATCAACGCGGGATCCACGTCGGCGTCGGCCGCGATTGCCCGGATCGATGTCTTGTCAATCCCATTGCGGGCGAACAGCTCCCGCGCACTTGACAAGATGCGCTCGCGGGTGTCAGACGTCCCGGGCGGCCGCCCGGGACGCTTGCGTTCTGCGTTGGTGGTCAAGGCCGTTACGGTGTCCTTCGTCGTAGCGTCGCCGCGGCCAGGCAAAGCGCCACGATGGCGAACCCGATGACCACGGCGACATCTCGCACCGCAATGAATGTCGGCTCCGCGTACGCACCAACCTGTTGCAGCGCTTCCAGAGCGTAGCTGGCAGGCAGGACGTTGCTGATCCATTGCAGCCAATCGGGCAACACGTCGCGGGGCACGATGATGCCGCACAGCAGCAATTGTGGAACGATCACCAGCGGCATGAACTGCACCGCCTGAAACTCTGTGCGGGCGAACGCACTACACAACAGGCCGAGTCCGACACCGAGGACGGCGTTGATGATCGCAATGGCGAACACCAGAATCGGACTGCCTGCGGTGTCCAGGCCGAGGAACCAGAACGACACGATGCAGGCCAGCGTCGCCTGCGCGGCGGCAGCGATGGAGAACGCGGTGCCGTAGGCGGCAAGCAGGTCCAGGCGGCGTAGGGGAGTCGTCAGGATCCGCTCCAACGTCCCCGAAACCCGTTCCCGCTGCATGGTGATCGACGTGATCAGAAACATCACGATGAGGGGAAAGATGCCAAGCATGATCAGGCAAGCATTGTTGAACGGCGAGGGCGCGCCCGGAGGGTGCGGTGCGTTCTGAAACATGAAGTACATCAGCGTGATGATGAGACTCGGAACGACGAGGATCATCGCCACGCTACGGTGATCGGCGGCAAGCTGGCGCAGGATTCGCGTCGTCGTGGCCACGAACGCCTGCGGGCTCAGCGAGCTTCCTCTTTTCAGGCTGCGGTGCTGTGCCGGATGACGGACAGGAAGGCTTCCTCCAGTGACTGACATCCCGTGTCCTCTCGTAGCTTCGTGGGTGTGGTGTGCGCGAGAAGGTGGCCCTCGCGCATCAGCAGCAGGTCGCCGCAATGATCGGCTTCGTCCATGACGTGACTTGACACCAACAGCGTCGTGCCGCGTGCGGCCAGTTGCTGGAACTGTTCCCAAAGGTCCACGCGCAGCACGGGATCGAGGCCGACGGTGGGCTCGTCGAGCACCAGCAGGTCGGGGCGCGACACCAGCGCGCAGGCCAGTGAGGCGCGAGTACGTTGGCCACCGGAGAGATTGCCGCACAACGCGGTTCGGTGATCGTCGAGGCCCACGGTGGCGATGGCTTCGTCTGCGTTTGCCGCGTCTGCGTTGGTCAATGCCGCGAAGTACCTGACGTTGTCGAGGACTCTCAGATCGTCGTAGATCGTCGGGTTCTGAGTGACATAGCCGAGCCGTCGCCGCAGCTCAGCCGACCCCGCCGGGTGTCCCAGCACCGTCACGGTGCCTTCCGCGATGATCTGCGTCCCGACGACACTGCGCATCAGGGTGGTCTTGCCGCATCCGGACGGGCCGAGCAGTCCGGTGATCGTGCCCCGCGCGATCTGCACCGAGATGCCGTCGAGGGCGACTCGGTTGCCCCGGACAACCCGCAGATTGTCGACGTCTATCGCGATGTCGCCGGCATCGCCAAGTAATTCATCTTGTGATGAACTCATCATGCGATGAATAGTGCTCCCCGCTGGTAGCGGTGTCAAGGAGGGCGGGCAGAATCGCTGCAGTGAGCGCGCGCCGGTTATCCGTGGATCCGCTTACCGCCGCGTGGCGGCTGCTCGGAGCGACGCTGGTCGGACGCGGTGTGAGCGCCATGATCGTGGAGGTCGAGGCATACGGTGGTCCCGAGGGCCAACCCTGGCCCGACGCCGCAGCGCATTCGTATCGCGGCATCGGAGGGCGCAACGCCGTGATGTTCGGTCCCGCCGGACGGCTCTACACCTACCGCAGCCACGGCATACACGTCTGCGCGAACGTCGTGTGCGCCACCGACGATGTAGCGGGTGCCGTACTGCTGCGTGCGGTGGCGATTGAATCGGGACTGGATGTCGCCCAGGGCCGTCGTGGCGATTCGGTCCGGCCGGCGGCGCTGGGTCGAGGCCCCGGTAATCTGTGCTCGGCCATGGGGATCACCATGGAGGACAACGGGATTGACCTGTGTGACTCACAGAGTCCGATCCAGGTGCTGCTCGGGCGGAAGCGTGACGGTGTCGCCGGTCCGCGCGTCGGCGTGAGCAAGGCGGCAGATCGACCCTGGCGGATGTGGCTTCCCGGGCGTCCGGAGGTGTCGCTCTATCGCCGCAGCCCACGGGCACCGGCTCCCGGTGAAAGCGACTAGTGCGAGAAGATCGGTGCTGTGACTTCTACGGACGCATCCATCCTCGATGAGCTGGAGTGGCGCGGACTGATCGCGCAGTCCACCGACCGCGACGCACTGGCCGAGGCGTTGGCCGCGGGGCCGACCACCGTCTACTCGGGGTTCGATCCGACGGCGCCGAGCCTGCATGCGGGTCATCTCATCCCGCTTCTGACGTTGACACGATTTCAGCGGGCCGGTCATCGTCCGATCGTGTTGGCCGGGGGCGCGACGGGCATGATCGGCGATCCGCGCGACGTCGGCGAGCGCACGTTGAACAACGCCGACACCGTCGCCGAGTGGGCCGACCGGATACGTGGGCAGCTGGAGCGATTCGTCGAATTCGACGACTCGCCGATCGGCGCCGTGGTGGCGAACAACCTGACCTGGACCTCGGAGATGCCCGCAATCGAGTTCCTTCGCGATGTTGGAAAGTACTTCTCCGTCAATGTGATGCTCGACCGGGACACGGTGCGGCGCCGCCTCGAGGGCGATGGCATCTCCTACACCGAATTCAGCTACATGCTGTTGCAGGCCAACGATTACGTGGAGCTTCACCAGCGTTACGGATGCGGATTGCAGATCGGCGGGTCCGACCAATGGGGCAACATCATCGCCGGGGTTCGTTTGGTTCGTCAGAAGACGGGTGCGACGGTGCACGCACTGACGACCCCGCTGGTCACCGATTCCGAAGGCCAGAAGTTCGGTAAGTCGACTGGCGGCGGCAGCCTCTGGCTCGACCCCGACATGACGAGTCCGTACGCCTGGTACCAGTACTTCGTGAACACTGCCGACGCTGACGTGGTCCGCTATCTGCGATGGTTCACGTTCCTTTCGCCGGAGGAGTTGGCGGAGTTGGAGGAGGCGACGGAGGACCGTCCACACGAGCGTGCAGGTCAGCGTCGACTGGCGCGCGAACTCACGAACCTCGTGCACGGGGAGGCGGCCACGCAGTCAGTCGAGCACGCCAGCCAGGCCCTGTTCGGTCGCGGCGAGCTCGGCCAACTGGACGAGCGGACATTGGCGGCTGCGTTGCGTGAGACATCCGTCACTGAGCTCGCACCCGGCGGACCCGATGCGATCACCGACCTACTGGTGGCCAGCGGCTTGTCGGCGAGCAAGGGTGCGGCCCGCCGCACGATCGGCGAGGGCGGGGCGTACGTCAACAACGTCCGTATCGAGAGCGAAGAATGGGTGCCTCAGTCCTCGGACTTCCTGTATGGCCGCTGGTTGGTGCTGCGCCGAGGCAAGCGGAATATCGCCGGCGTCCAACGCGTTGGCTAGTTCGTCGGGCTGTCACGGCCCGGCTGGAACTGACGTCGGCATCCGGGAACAAAGTTCGCGGGTGGCGCGTTGAACCCTGGGAACTACCAGTCGACGCACTCCTGTGCGCACGATGGATGCGGATTCGAAAGACACGCCCCATCAGCCCATTTGACTCTAAGTTTTCCCTCTTGTAACTTGTTGATTCGTCGCTGCGACACGGGCCAAGCCCGGCGAGCGCAGCGGCTCCCAGAGGGAAATCCCACTTCGGTGGGTTCCTGAACGTCCGCACAACGAGTACGCGGCTTTAAGCCGCGGGCTAGTTGCGCGGTCGTGCGGGTGTGTTGTTTGAGAACTCAATAGTGTGTTTGGTGGTTTTTGTTTGTTGTTTTTTTGTTCACCTCTTTTTCCCGTTTAGGGGTGGATGTTTTTTGATGCCAGTTTTTGGTGTCTTTTGTTGGATTGGATTTTTCTGATTCGAATTCCACTTGACCTTTGGGTTGGGTTGTTTTTGTTTGGAGAGTTTGATTCTGGCTCAGGACGAACGCTGGCGGCGTGCTTAACACATGCAAGTCGAACGGAAAGGCCCTTCGGGGTACTCGAGTGGCGAACGGGTGAGTAACACGTGGGTGATCTGCCCTGCACTTCGGGATAAGCCTGGGAAACTGGGTCTAATACCGGATATACCTCATGGATTGCATGGTTTGTGGGGGAAAGCTTTTGCGGTGTGGGATGGGCCCGCGGCCTATCAGCTTGTTGGTGAGGTTATGGCTTACCAAGGCGACGACGGGTAGCCGGCCTGAGAGGGTGACCGGCCACACTGGGACTGAGATACGGCCCAGACTCCTACGGGAGGCAGCAGTGGGGAATATTGCACAATGGGCGCAAGCCTGATGCAGCGACGCCGCGTGAGGGATGACGGCCTTCGGGTTGTAAACCTCTTTCAGCAGGGACGAAGCGCAAGTGACGGTACCTGTAGAAGAAGGACCGGCCAACTACGTGCCAGCAGCCGCGGTAATACGTAGGGTCCGAGCGTTGTCCGGAATTACTGGGCGTAAAGAGCTCGTAGGTGGTTTGTCGCGTTGTTCGTGAAAACTCACAGCTCAACTGTGGGCGTGCGGGCGATACGGGCAGACTTGAGTACTGCAGGGGAGACTGGAATTCCTGGTGTAGCGGTGGAATGCGCAGATATCAGGAGGAACACCGGTGGCGAAGGCGGGTCTCTGGGCAGTAACTGACGCTGAGGAGCGAAAGCGTGGGGAGCGAACAGGATTAGATACCCTGGTAGTCCACGCCGTAAACGGTGGGTACTAGGTGTGGGTTTCCTTCCTTGGGATCCGTGCCGTAGCTAACGCATTAAGTACCCCGCCTGGGGAGTACGGCCGCAAGGCTAAAACTCAAAGAAATTGACGGGGGCCCGCACAAGCGGCGGAGCATGTGGATTAATTCGATGCAACGCGAAGAACCTTACCTGGGTTTGACATGCACAGGACGTGCCTAGAGATAGGTATTCCCTTGTGGCCTGTGTGCAGGTGGTGCATGGCTGTCGTCAGCTCGTGTCGTGAGATGTTGGGTTAAGTCCCGCAACGAGCGCAACCCTTATCTTATGTTGCCAGCGCGTAATGGCGGGGACTCGTGAGAGACTGCCGGGGTCAACTCGGAGGAAGGTGGGGATGACGTCAAGTCATCATGCCCCTTATGTCCAGGGCTTCACACATGCTACAATGGCCGGTACAAAGGGCTGCGATGCCGTGAGGTGGAGCGAATCCTTTCAAAGCCGGTCTCAGTTCGGATCGGGGTCTGCAACTCGACCCCGTGAAGTCGGAGTCGCTAGTAATCGCAGATCAGCAACGCTGCGGTGAATACGTTCCCGGGCCTTGTACACACCGCCCGTCACGTCATGAAAGTCGGTAACACCCGAAGCCGGTGGCCTAACCCCTTGTGGGAGGGAGCCGTCGAAGGTGGGATCGGCGATTGGGACGAAGTCGTAACAAGGTAGCCGTACCGGAAGGTGCGGCTGGATCACCTCCTTTCTAAGGAGCACCACGAGACTTGAGGCCCGCCCACGAGTGTGGGGGTTCGGTGACCTCAGGCGATTCTGTGGATGGCCTTTTCACCTGTAGTGGGTGGGGGTCTGGTGCACAACAAACGCTTGGCTGGTACGGGTTTCGAGTAATCGGACGCCGGCTGAAATTAATCATCGGACACACTATTGGGCTTTGAGACAACAGGCCCGCTATCTCTTCGTCCCGATCCTGGGATACCGGAGGTAGGCAGACTCTGAGGTTAGGGGTCGGCTTCCTGCGAGGAAGTTTGGTTGTTGTTGCCCTGCTTTGGTGGTGGGGTGTGGTGTTTGATTTGTGGATAGTGGTTGCGAGCATCTAGCGCGCGAGAGTGCTCACCCTTCCTTTGTGGGGGGTGGGTGTTGTTGTGTGTGTAGATAATGCAATTTTTGATTCTTCCGAGAATTATTTTTAGTGTTTTGTGTTGTAAGTGTTTAAGGGCGCATGGTGGATGCCTTGGCACTGGGAGCCGATGAAGGACGTGGGAGGCTGCGTTATGCCTCGGGGAGCTGTCAACCGAGCGTTGATCCGAGGATGTCCGAATGGGGAAACCCGGCACGAGTGATGTCGTGTCACCCACTACTGAATACATAGGTAGTGGGGGGAACGCGGGGAAGTGAAACATCTCAGTACCCGTAGGAAGAGAAAACAAGTGTGATTCCGTGAGTAGTGGCGAGCGAAAGCGGAGGATGGCTAAACCGTGTGCATGTGATACCCGGCGGGGGTTGTGTGTGCGGTGTTGTGGGGCGTTTCTTCTCTCATCCGCCGATGAGGGCGAAAGTGATAAACCGTTGGGTTAGGTGAAGTGGCCTGGGATGGCCTGTCCGTAGAGGGTGAGAGCCCCGTAACCGAAAATCTGACGGCTTTCGTGGAACTGTCCCCGAGTAGCAGCGGGCCCGTGGAATCTGCTGTGAATCTGCCGGGACCACCCGGTAAGCCTGAATACTTCCCAGTGACCGATAGCGGATTAGTACCGTGAGGGAATGGTGAAAAGTACCCCGGGAGGGGAGTGAAATAGTACCTGAAACCGTGTGCCTACAATCCGTCAGAGCCCTCGACTTGTCGTGGGGTGATGGCGTGCCTTTTGAAGAATGAGCCTGCGAGTCAGGGACATGTCGCGAGGTTAACCCGGGTGGGGTAGCCGCAGCGAAAGCGAGTCTGAATAGGGCGTATCCAATTCATAGGAATTGGTGTAGTGGTGTGTTCTGGACCCGAAGCGGAGTGATCTACCCATGGCCAGGGTGAAGCAGCAGTAAGATGTTGTGGAGGCCCGAACCCACTTAGGTTGAAGACTGAGGGGATGAGTTGTGGGTAGGGGTGAAAGGCCAATCAAACTCCGTGATAGCTGGTTCTCCCCGAAATGCATTTAGGTGCAGCGTTACACGTTTCTTGTTGGAGGTAGAGCTACTGGATGGCCGATGGGCCCTAAAAGGTTACTGACGTCAGCCAAACTCCGAATGCCGACAAGTCTAAGAGTGTGGCAGTGAGACGGCGGGGGATAAGCTCCGTGCGTCGAGAGGGAAACAGCCCAGATCGCCGGCTAAGGCCCCTAAGCGTGTGCTAAGTGGAAAAGGATGTGCAGTCGCGAAGACAACCAGGAGGTTGGCTTAGAAGCAGCCACCCTTGAAAGAGTGCGTAATAGCTCACTGGTCAAGTGATTGTGCGCCGATAATGTAGCGGGGCTCAAGCACACCGCCGAAGCCGCGGCAACGACCACCCCCTTGGGGGTGACGTTGGGTAGGGGAGCGTCCTGCATCCGGTGAAGCCGCAGAGTGATCTAGCGGTGGAGGGTGTGGGAGTGAGAATGCAGGCATGAGTAGCGATAAGGCAAGTGAGAACCTTGCCCGCCGAAAGACCAAGGGTTCCTGGGCCAGGCCAGTCCGCCCAGGGTGAGTCGGGACCTAAGGCGAGGCCGACAGGCGTAGTCGATGGACAACGGGTTGATATTCCCGTACCCGTGTATCAGCGTCCCTGACGAATCCAATCTGCTAACCACCCAAAGGGTGGACCACCGGAGACCTTCGGGTCAAAGGGGTTCACCGGCTGCGTGGGACCCGGTTGGGTAGTAGTCAAGCGATGGGGTGACGCAGGAAGGCAGCCGTACCAGTCAGTGGTAATACTGGGGCAAACCTGTAGGGAGACATCTAGGTAAATCCGGGTGTCGTTAATCCTGAGAGGTGATGCATAGCCGAGTGAGGCGAATTCGGTGATCCTATGCTGTCGAGAAAAGCCTCTAGCGAGCAGATACACGGCCCGTACCCCAAACCAACACAGGTGGTCAGGTAGAGAATACCAAGGCGTACGAGTGAACTATGGTTAAGGAACTCGGCAAAATGCCCCCGTAACTTCGGGAGAAGGGGGACCCCTTACTGTCAACACCTTCACGGTGGGCAGCGGTGGGGGGTGGCACAAACCAGTGAGAAGCGACTGTTTACTAAAAACACAGGTCCGTGCGAAGTCGCAAGACGATGTATACGGACTGACGCCTGCCCGGTGCTGGAAGGTTAAGAGGACCTGTTAACCCTTCGGGGTGAAGCGGAGAATTTAAGCCCCAGTAAACGGCGGTGGTAACTATAACCATCCTAAGGTAGCGAAATTCCTTGTCGGGTAAGTTCCGACCTGCACGAATGGCGTAACGACTTCTCAGCTGTCTCAACCATAGACTCGGCGAAATTGCATTACGAGTAAAGATGCTCGTTACGCGCGGCAGGACGAAAAGACCCCGGGACCTTCACTACAACTTGGTATTGGTGCTCGATACGGTTTGTGTAGGATAGGTGGGAGACTGTGAAGCGCACACGCCAGTGTGTGTGGAGTCGTTGTTGAAATACCACTCTGATCGTATTGGGCCTCTAACCTCGAACCGTATATCCGGTTCAGGGACAGTGCCTGGCGGGTAGTTTAACTGGGGCGGTTGCCTCCTAAAATGTAACGGAGGCGCCCAAAGGTTCCCTCAACCTGGACGGTAATCAGGTGTTGAGTGTAAGTGCACAAGGGAGCTTGACTGCGAGACCTACACGTCAAGCAGGGACGAAAGTCGGGACTAGTGATCCGGCACCCCCGAGTGGAAGGGGTGTCGCTCAACGGATAAAAGGTACCCCGGGGATAACAGGCTGATCTTCCCCAAGAGTCCATATCGACGGGATGGTTTGGCACCTCGATGTCGGCTCGTCGCATCCTGGGGCTGGAGCAGGTCCCAAGGGTTGGGCTGTTCGCCCATTAAAGCGGCACGCGAGCTGGGTTTAGAACGTCGTGAGACAGTTCGGTCTCTATCCGCCGCGCGCGTCAGAAGCTTGAGGAAACCTGTCCCTAGTACGAGAGGACCGGGACGGACGAACCTCTGGTCCACCAGTTGTCCCACCAGGGGCACCGCTGGATAGCCACGTTCGGACAGGATAACCGCTGAAAGCATCTAAGCGGGAAACCCCCTCCAAGACCAGGCTTCTCACCCATTAAGTGGGATAAGGCCCCCCGCAGACCACGGGATCAATAGACCAGACCTACAAGTTCAGCAATGAATGCAGGGAACTGGCACTAACCGGCCGAAAACTTACACACAAAGCCCGCAACCACACACATCCACGCGCATCAAACCACTGCGCCCCACCACCAAATAACACCCCCCCACCCAGAGTGGGGCACTTTGAAAAGTGAATAAAGTTACGGCGGTCAATAGCGGCAGGGAAACGCCCGGACCCATCCCGAACCCGGAAGCTAAGCCTGCCAGCGCCGATGATACTACCCAACCCGGGTGGAAAAGTAGGACACCGCCGAACACAAATTAGGATCACCCCCCACGCAATTGCGTGGGGGGTGATTCTATTTGCGACAATTGTTCTCGAATTCTCAATTGTCGCGAGATCAGGTAGAAAGGCATACGTGGTCCAGGACGGAAAAGGCGACAACCGCGGGCGCGACCCCCGTCGTTCGCCTCCGCGCTCGTCGGGTCCTAATCGGGCCCGTCGGGCTCAGCCGAAGCACCCGGACGAGGGGTCGCGCGACGACGGCCCGCCAATCGCCGCCGACATCGAAGCCAAGCAGCTGGCGCCCGAAATTCGCGGCGAGCTCACGACTTTGGATAAACACACCGCCGACACGGTCGCCCGCCACTTGGTGGCCGCCGGCCTGCTGCTCGACGAGGATCCCGAAACCGCACTGGCTCACGCCCGCGCGGCACGTGCCCGGTCCGGACGCATCGCCGCGGTCCGCGAGGCCGTCGGAATCGCCGCGTACCACTGCGGCGACTGGACGCAGGCGTTGGCTGAACTGCGGGCGGCCCGCCGAATGGGCAGCAAGTCACCCTTGCTTCCGCTCATCGCAGACTGCGAGCGCGGGGTGGGACGTCCGGAACGGGCCATCGAGCTGGCCCGCAGCCCCGAAGCTGCCCAGCTCATCGGGGATGATGCCGACGAGCTGCGAATCGTCGCGGCGGGCGCTCGCTCCGACCTCGGTCAGCATGAGCAGGCCCTCGCGATTCTGTCCTCGCCGCAACTGGACAAGAAGCGAACGGGCCAGACCGCCGCCCGTCTCTTCTACGTCTACGCCGAGACACTGCTGACACTCGGGCGACGCGAGGAGGCCCTGCAGTGGTTTATCAACGCCACTGCTGCCGATGTCGAAGGACTGACCGACGCCGAGGACCGCGTCACGGAGCTGAGCTGAAGTGACTGCGCTCGTGCAGGAACATGATTGCCTGCTGCTCGATCTCGACGGAACCGTCTTCCGTGGGCATGAAGCCACCGAAGGTGCGGTCGAAACACTGTCCACCGTCAACTCCCGCACGCTCTACGTCACCAATAACGCATCCCGCAGCCCAGCCGAGGTGGCCCAGCACCTCCAGGAACTGGGTTTCACGGCCGAACCAGACGACGTCGTCACCAGCGCCCAAAGCGCGGCGAACCTACTGGCGGCCCAATTGCCGCCCGGCGCAGCGGTTCTCGTCATCGGCACCGACGCGTTGGCCGCCGAGATACGGGAGGCTGGACTCAAACCCGTTCGGCAGGCCTCCGATCAGCCGGTTGGCGTCGTCCAGGGCCATTCCCCACAGACCGGCTGGGCTGACCTTTCCGAAGCGGCGTTGGCCATCCGAAGTGGTGCGCTCTGGGTCGCGGCCAACGTCGACCTGACATTGCCGTCCGAGCGAGGCCTGCTACCCGGGAACGGGTCGATGGTGGCGGCGCTGCGTGCGGCCACCAACCAGGAACCCCAAGTCGCAGGCAAACCACACCCGACGCTGATGAACGATGCGTTGGCGAGGGGCACGTTTTCCGCACCACTGGTCGTGGGGGACCGACTCGATACCGATATCGCCGGGGCCAAGGCCGCCGACCTGCCGAGTCTCATGGTGCTGACCGGTGTCAGCACCGCGGAGGACATGATCCGGGCGACGGCGTCGGAGCGGCCCGACTACCTCGGGCCCGATCTGCGCTCGCTCTATGCCCGCGCCGACATCCTTCGGGTCGGACCGCATCCCGCCTGGCGCATCGACATCGGCCCTTCCGGGGTGACCATTCATGCGACCGGAAGGGAGCTGGGAGACCCGCTCTCGGTCGTCCGCGCCACCGCCAGCGCGGTCTGGAATGCGAGCCTCGACGGCCAGCCCTTCACGATTTCCGCGGGCGACGACACCGCGCGACAGGCCCTGGAGCCATGGTCCGTACTCACCCCCGCCGATCGGCTAGCGTGAACACCGATATGAGTACCGACCCGGACCAGATACGCGCGCAGATCGCGGAGCTGCTGGCAGATGTGCCCGACCCCGCACAGGAGGGTGTCGAGATCGCCGACTCCGAGATCGACGTCATCGCCGCGCGGCTCGAAGAGGCCCATGATCTGCTGGTCCGAGCACTCGAATCGGTCGAGAAGGGCTGACTACCAGTGGCGCGGCGGGCACGTGTTGACGCCGAGCTGGTGCGACGCGGCCTGGCCCGCTCCCGCCAGCAGGCGGCCGAACTGATCGGTGCCGGGAAAGTCAGCATTGACGGCATGCCTGCTGCCAAACCCGCCACCGCGATTGCGGTAAATGCCGCGCTCACCGTCGAGAACTCCGATGAACGGGGCTGGGTGTCGCGCGGCGCCCACAAACTGATCGGTGCGCTGGATACCTTCGAGATCGACGTCGACGCACGGCGCTGCCTGGACGCCGGGGCCTCCACCGGTGGGTTCACCGAAGTTCTACTCGATCGCGGCGCACGCGAGGTCGTCGCCGTCGACGTGGGCTACGGCCAGCTGGCGTGGTCACTGCGCAACGATCCACGCGTCAACGTGCTCGAACGGACCAACGTGCGTGAACTCACGCCCGACACCATCGGCGGCCCGGTCGACCTGGTGGTCGCCGACCTGTCGTTCATCTCACTGGCCACAGTCCTGCCGGCACTGACGTCGTGTGCGCAGGCCGACGCCGATATCGTTCCCATGGTGAAGCCGCAATTCGAGGTCGGCAAGGATCGCGTGGGTGCCGGCGGCGTCGTCGCCGATCCGCAATTGCGCGCCGACGCGGTGCTCACCGTCGCCCGCCGCGCCGCCGCACTGCAGTGGCACACGGTCGCCGTCACCGCCAGCCCGCTACCCGGCCCATCCGGCAATGTCGAGTACTTCCTGCGACTGCGGACGCGAACCGACCACCCATTAGAAGGGGAGTCGCTCGAACGGGCGGTGCTCCAGGCTGTTGCGGAGGGGCCGCAGTGAGTTCCGAACGCAAGATCCTGCTGGTGGTGCACACCGGCCGAGGAGAAGCCACGGAGGTGGCGCGCCGTGTCCATAAAGTACTCGGCGACAACGGGATTCGAGTGCGAGTGTTGTCGGCCGAAGCCGTCGACCGCGGGCAGGTGGATCTGTCCGCCGACGATATGCGTGGCCTCGGGGCCGAAATCGAAATCGTCGATGCCCACGATCAGGCCGCCGAAGGCAGCGAGCTCGTTCTGGTTCTCGGTGGCGACGGGAGCTTCCTGCGCGCGGCCGAGCTGGCCCGCAACGTTGAGATCCCGGTGCTGGGCGTGAATCTGGGCCGGATCGGCTTTCTCGCCGAGGCGGAGGCCGAGGCCATCGACTCCGTGCTCGAGCACATCATCAAGCGCGATTACCGCGTCGAAGAACGGATGACGCTCGATGTCGTCGTTCGTGCCGAGGGCGAGATCATCGACCGCGGCTGGGCACTGAACGAAGCCAGCCTCGAGAAGGGTCCACGACTGGGAGTGCTCGAGGCCGTGCTCGAGGTGGACGGGCGTCCGGTCTCCTCGTTCGGCTGCGACGGCGTGCTCGTGGCGACACCGACGGGTTCGACGGCGTGGGCGTTTTCTGCGGGCGGGCCGATCGTATGGCCCGACTTGGAGGCGATTCTGGTGGTGCCCAACAACGCTCACGCGCTGTTCGCGCGTCCGATGGTGACCAGTCCCAATGCCAACATCGCGATCGAGGTCGAAGCGAGGGGTCAGGACGCCCTGGTGTTCTGCGACGGCCGCCGCGAGATGGTGGTACCCGCGGGTGGCCGGCTGGAAGTGACCCGGTGCGGCACACCGCTGAAATGGGTGCGGCTGGACAGCGCCCCGTTCACCGACCGCCTGGTGCGCAAGTTCCGGTTGCCGGTCACGGGGTGGCGCGGGCAGTAGTGCTATCCGAGATCCGTATCGAGTCGCTGGGCGCGATCAGCACTGCGACCGCCGAGTTCGATCGCGGTCTCACCGTGCTCACCGGCGAGACAGGTACGGGCAAGACCATGGTGGTCACGGGTCTGCACCTGCTCGGCGGTGCACGCGCAGATGCCACGCGCGTGCGCTCGGGCGCCGCACGCGCTGTCGTCGAAGGCCGGTTCACCACCAGTGCGCTTGGCGAGAACGTCACCGCCCAGATCGATGAGATTCTCGATTCTTCGGGAGCGGAGCGTGACGACGACGGCAGCGTCATCGCCGCGCGCTCGGTGGCCCGCGACGGCCCGTCACGCGCCTTCCTAGGTGGGCGCAGTGTGCCCGCGAAGTCATTGGGCACCTTCACCACCGAACTGCTCACCCTGCACGGCCAGAACGATCAGCTTCGGCTGATGCGTCCCGACGAGCAGCGTGCGGCACTGGACCGATTCGTCGACGTCGAGAAGCAGCTGAAGCGCTACCGAAAGCTGCGCGAAGACTGGGTGGCCGCTCGTCGTGATCTCGTCGACCGCACGCAGCGAGCGCGCGAGCTTGCGCAGGAGGCAGACCAACTCAAGTTCGCGCTCAACGAGATCGACGGCGTCGCACCGCAACCCGGTGAGGATGACGGACTCGTCGGCGACATCCAGCGGCTGTCGGAGCTGGACTCGGTGCGGGAAGCGGCGCAAACCGCACGTGCCGCGCTGTCCGGCGACGACGACCCTTCACCCGAAATCGCTTCGGCGATCGGCACTGTGGTGCAGGCGAAGTCGGCAATGGAAGCCACCGACGACTCCGCATTGCGCACACTGGCCGCACAACTCGACGGCGCATTGGCCGTGATCGGTGATGTGGCAAGCGAACTCGGCGACTACCTGGCCGCGCTGCCCAGCGATGCGAGCACGCTGGAGGCGAAGCTGTTACGGCAGAGCGAGCTGCGCACACTGACACGCAAGTACGCCGCCGACATCGACGGTGTCCTGCAATGGGCGCAGCAGTCGCGCGAACGCCTGGCGCAGCTCGACGTGTCCGAAGAAGCGCTCGCCGATCTCGAACGCCAGGTCGTCGCGCTGCACGACGATGTTGTCGTCGCGGCCAATGACCTCACCAAGGCGAGGACCAAGGCGGCCAAGGGTTTGGCCAAGGCGGTGACCGCCGAGCTGTCGGGTCTGGCGATGGCCGACGCCGAGTTCACGGTGTCGGTGGCGCCGCTGGCCGCGCGCGTCGATGACACCGCTCCGCTGACTGTGTCCCCGGGTGTGACGGCGCACGCGGGTCAGTACGGCGTCGACGGTGTGGAATTCGGCTTCGCGGCACACCGGGGCACCGATGTGCTGCCACTGAACAAGAGCGCATCCGGCGGTGAGCTGTCGCGGGTGATGCTCGCACTCGAGGTCGTGCTGGCCGCGTCGACCGAGGGAACGACGATGGTCTTCGACGAGGTCGACGCGGGAGTCGGCGGGCGCGCGGCAGTGCAGATCGGCCGACGACTGGCGCGGCTGGCCACTACCCACCAGGTCATCGTCGTCACACACCTGCCCCAGGTAGCCGCCTACGCCGACGTCCACCTGGTGGTCGACAGTGGGGGGCGGGGCAAGGCCAGCGGGGTACGCCGGCTCGACGACGACGAACGTGTGGCCGAGTTGGCCCGCATGCTGGCGGGCCTGGGGGAGTCGGACAGCGGCCGAGCGCATGCCCGCGAGCTACTGGAAGCGGCGCGACAAGAGCGAGGGACGAGCGGCTAGGGCGTCACTGCAGCACGGTGTCGATCAACTCGGCGACGAATGCCTCGTCGAGGACCTCTGCCGTCATCAGTCGCCGGTAGAACACCGCACCGGACAGCGCAACTGAAGCGGCCTCGGCATCGATGCGGGCAGGAAACTGTCCATCGCGCACGCCCGCGGCAATGGCGTCGGTCAGGCGATGGCGCCGCGCCGCCGAGTAGCGGTGAAAGAACTCGCGGACCGCCGCATCGGTTTCCGTCGCATGAATGAGGGCGGGGACACAGGCCGCCACCGGCGAGTCGGTGAGCGCACGCACGAGATGGCCCAGCAGCAGTTCGACGCGCTGCCGGGCCGTGCCGGAAGCGAGTTCGCGGTCCGGGTTCGGTTGCACGTTGAGGGTCTCGAGCGCGTCGGCGATAAGTGCCGCCTTGTCGGGCCAGTGCCGGTACAGGGTGCTGCGTCCGACACCGGCACGCGCAGCCACGGACTCCATCCGAAAGCCGGCGAATCCCGCCTCGGCGAACTCCTCGAGGGCGGCGCGACATATCGCCCTTCGGCTGTGCTCGACCCGAGGATCCGGCTGACTTTTTTGGGACATATATGTATCATAAGTGTCAGGAGGTGCAAAGATGACCAATATCAGCGTTCGCTACATCGTCGACGATGTCGATGCTGCGGTGGACTTCTACACATCCCTTTTCCAGTTCGAGGTGGCGATGCGGCCCGGGCCGGGTTTTGCGATGCTCCGCCGCGCAGGGCTGCGGCTGTTGCTGAACTCGCCGGGTGGCGGCGGTGGCGCCGGCCAGTCGCTCGCGGACGGCAGTCGACCAGAACCCGGAGGTTGGAACCGATTTCAGCTTCAAGTGGACGATCTGGACGAGGCCGTGGCCGATCTACGAAAGGCCGGCGCGCACTTGCGGGGCGACGTGATCACCGGCAGGGGCGGGCGGCAGGCGCTCGTGCCGGACCCGGCGGGCAACCTCGTCGAGCTATTCGAGGCCTACACATAACCGTGTTGCAGATGTGACAAAAGTGTCTTCTGAGGCAGATGTTACGGCGCGCCTCCGACAGACACCGGATGCATATCGACAGAATCGGCCTATGAAGATGTCAGCGCTGCTATCCCGTAATGCCAGCTCTCGACCCGGCATCACCGGCACAGCGCGGGTCGACCGCGACATCGATCGGCTGCTGCGACGCATCAACCCGGGCGACATCGTCGTCCTCGATGCTCTGGATCTGGACCGGATCACCGCAGACGCCCTCGTCGAAGCCGGTGTCACCGCGGTCGTGAACGCGTCGCCGTCGATATCGGGCCGATACCCCAACTTGGGCCCAGAGGTTCTGGTCGCCAACGGCGTCACCCTGATCGACGACACCGGCGATGAGGTGTTCAAGAAGGTCAAGGACGGTGCGCGGGTGCGCCTGCATGAGGGTGGTGTCTACTCCGGTGACCGGCGGCTGATCCTGGGCGCCGAACGGACTGACGACGAGATCAACGAGCTGATGCACGAGGCCAAGAGCGGGCTCGTGGCACATCTCGAGGCGTTCGCGGGTAACACCATCGAGTTCATTCGCAGCGAGAGCCCGCTGCTGATCGACGGCATCGGCATTCCCGACGTCGACATCGACATGAATCGACGCCACGTCGTCATCGTGGCCGAGGAGCCGAGTTCGGCCGTCGACCTCAAGGCGCTCAAGCCGTTCATCAAGGAGTACCAACCGGTGCTGGTGGGTGTCGGCACGGGAGCCGACGTGCTGCGCAAGGCCGGCTATCGCCCGCAGCTCATCGTCGGAGACCCCGACCGGATCAGCGCCGACGCGCTGCGATGCGGTGCGCAGGTCGTGCTGCCCGCCGACGCCGACGGACACGCGGCGGGCCTCGAGCGGATCCAGGACCTCGGTGTCGGGGCGATGACGTTCCCGGCTGCCGGTTCCGCCGCCGACCTGGCCTTGCTGCTCTGCGACCACCACGGCGCGTCGCTGATCGTGACCGCCGGCCACAGCGCGAGCATCGAGGAGTTCTTCGACCGGTCGCGTCAGCAGAGCAATCCGTCCACCTTCCTCACTCGGCTGAAGGTCGGCGAGAAGCTGGTCGATGCCAAGGCCGTCGCCACGCTGTATCGCAGCCGGGTCTCCGGCGGAGCCATCGCACTGCTTGTGCTCGCCATGCTGGTTGCGGTGATTGTCGCGCTGTGGGTGTCACGCGCAGATACCGCACTGGTGGAGTGGGTCGTCGACTACTGGAACCGGTTCGCGCTCTGGGTTCAGGGCTGGGTTACTTAGCGATGATCTCCCTGCGCTCACATGCGATTTCACTCGCGGCGGTGTTCCTCGCCTTGGCCATCGGCGTCGCGCTGGGTTCTGGTCTGCTGTCCAACACCGTGCTGTCCGGCCTCAAGGACGACAAGCACGAGTTGCAGGACCAGATCAACACGCTCACCGACGACAAGAACGCCATCAATGAAAAGCTGAGTGCCGCAGGGGACTTCGATTCTCAGATGGCGCCCCGGATCTTGGGCGACTCGCTTGCGGGGAAATCGGTGGTGCTGTTTCGGACGCCGGATGCGGCGGTCGACGACGTAGAAGCGTTGACACGCCTGATCGGCGCGGCAGGCGGCACGGTCACCGGAACCGTGGGGCTGACGCCCGAGTTCGTCAACGCCAACTCGGCCGAGAAGCTGCTGTCGGTGGTGAACTCGCCGATCGTGCCCGCGGGGAAACAGCTGAGCACCACCTCGGTGGACCAGGGCTCGCAGGCCGGCGATCTGCTGGGCATCAGCCTGCTGATCAACCGGGACCCGAAGGTGTCGGTCGTCGACGACACGCAGCGTGACACCGTGCTGGCGACGCTGCGCGATACCGGCTTCATCACCTACGGCAACGAGCGCGTCGGCGCGGCCAACACCGCACTCATCGTGACCGGCGGTGCGCTGCCCGACGATGCCGGAAACCAGGGCTCCACGGTCGCCAGGTTCGCGGCCGGCATGGCTCCGCACGGGTCCGGCACAGTGCTGGTCGGACGCGATGGGTCGGCCTCCGGTACCGCCGCGGTGGCCGTGGTGAGGTCCGACGCCTCGCTGAGTACTGCGGTCGGCACCGTCGACGACATCGACTCGGAGTCCGGGCGGCTCACCTCGGTGCTGGCACTCGGCGATCTGGCCGCAGGCGGAAAGCCCGGTCAATACGGCATCGGCCAGGGCGCCGCGTCGGTAACCATCCCGCAATAATCCCTTTGCACGCGGGGCCCCTCCGCACGGCGCGCCAGCGACGGGTTGTCGGCGTCGGTGTTAGGGTTGGGTTCCGTGGGTCGGCAGGCCCCAGCGATTCACAGCGAGCCCCTGCCGCGTCGTCACGGAGGTTGCCGTTGCCTGACCAACCAGCACGGTTACGCAAGCACCCGCAAGCCCCCACCAAGCACATGTTCGTGACCGGTGGCGTGGTTTCCTCCCTCGGGAAGGGCCTTACCGCATCCAGCCTCGGACAGTTGCTGACGGCGCGTGGCCTGCAGGTGACGATGCAGAAGCTGGACCCCTACCTCAACGTCGACCCTGGAACCATGAACCCGTTCCAGCACGGCGAGGTATTCGTGACCGAGGACGGCGCCGAGACCGACCTCGATGTCGGTCACTACGAGCGGTTCCTCGATCGCAATCTGTACGGGTCGGCGAATGTCACGACGGGGCAAGTGTATTCGTCGGTGATCGCCAAAGAGCGTCGCGGCGAGTATCTCGGAGACACAGTGCAGGTCATTCCGCACATCACCGACGAGATCAAGCGGCGCATCCTGGCGATGGCCGAGCGAGATCCCGCCGGCAACCGTCCCGACGTGGTGATCACCGAGATCGGCGGCACCGTCGGCGACATCGAATCACTGCCGTTCTTGGAGGCCGCCCGCCAGGTGCGCCACGAGGTCGGCCGCGAGAACTGCTTCTTCCTGCACTGCTCCCTGGTGCCGTTCATGGCGCCGTCCGGCGAGCTGAAAACCAAGCCGACGCAGCACTCGGTGGCCGCCCTGCGCAGCATCGGTATCAGCCCGGACGCGTTGATCCTGCGCTGCGACCGCGACGTGCCCGAGCCGTTGAAGAACAAGATCGCGCTCATGTGCGACGTGGACATCGACGGGGTGATCTCCACACCGGACGCCCCGTCGATCTATGACATCCCCAAGGTTCTGCACCGCGAGGAGTTGGACGCCTATGTGGTGCGCCGGCTGAACCTGCCGTTCCGTGACGTGGACTGGACCCAGTGGAACGACCTGCTGCACCGCGTGCACGAGCCGCGCGAGACGGTGCGAATCGCGCTGGTGGGCAAGTACATCGACCTGTCCGATGCCTATCTGTCGGTGGCCGAAGCGCTACGCGCCGGAGGCTTCGCCCACCACGCCAAGGTCGAGATGAGGTGGGTGGCCTCCGACGATTGCGAAACCGAGAGCGGTGCTGCCGCAGCACTCGGTGACGTCCACGGCATCCTGATTCCGGGCGGCTTCGGCATCCGCGGCATCGAGGGCAAGATCGGCGCCATCCGGTACGCGCGCAAACGGGGTCTGCCGGTCTTCGGGCTGTGTCTGGGATTGCAGTGCATCGTCATCGAGGCGGCGCGCTCGGTGGGGATCACCGAGGCCAACTCCGCGGAGTTCGATCCCAATACTCCCGATCCCGTCATCTCCACGATGGCGGATCAGCGCGATGCCGTCGCCGGCGACGCCGACCTGGGCGGTACCATGCGCCTCGGTGCTTACCCGGCGGTGTTGGAGCCCAATTCCATTGTGGCGCAGGCGTACGGGACCAGAGAGGTGTCCGAGCGGCATCGCCACCGCTACGAAGTCAACAATTCCTACCGCGACCGTATCGCCGAGAGCGGGCTGCGGTTCAGCGGGACGTCGCCGGACGGTCACCTCGTCGAGTTCGTCGAGTACGCCGCCGATGTTCACCCGTTCCTCGTCGGCACCCAGGCGCACCCCGAGCTGAAGAGCAGGCCCACCCGTCCGCATCCGTTGTTCGTCGCGTTCGTCGGCGCGGCGCTGAGCTACAAGGCCGAGGAGCGACTCCCCGGGATGGACATTCCGGAGCACGCGAACGGATCGGAGCATGCCGACGAGGTCGGACAAAAGTTGCGTGAGGCCGAGTTGGCAAAAACGGAGGCCCGTGGCTGACCACGATTTCGAGACTGTCGACTCCGAAATCATTTATGTCGGAAGCATTTTTGCACTACGCGCCGATGAGGTGCGCATGCCAGGCGGGAAGACCGCCAAGCGTGAAGTCATCGAGCACTACGGCGCGGTCGGCATCGTCGCCCTGGACGACGACAACAACATCGCGATGGTCTACCAGTACCGGCACCCGATCGGCCGTCGGCTCTGGGAGCTGCCGGCGGGCCTGCTGGATGCGGGCGACGAAGAGCCCCATCTCACCGCGGCCCGTGAGCTGGAGGAGGAGGCAGGCCTCGCCGCCGCGGACTGGCGCGTTCTCGCCGATCTCGTGTCGACACCGGGCTTCACCGATGAGAGTGTGCGGGTTTACCTGGCGACCGGCCTGACCGAGGTCGCACGACCCGAGGCCCACGACGAGGAAGCCGATCTCGAGCTGAAGTGGTTTCCACTGGTCGAGGCGGTGCGGATGATATTTGCCGGCGAGATCGTCAATTCGCTTGCAGTGGCGGGCATCCTGGCCGCGCACGCAATGCCGAACACGGGTGAGCTACGGCCCGTCGACGCGCCGTGGACCGATCGGCCGCACGGGTTGGCGGAGCGCAAGGCCGCACGATGACGATTTCGTCTCCTCTTCGCGCAAGCGGCTCACCGGCTTTTCGGTCGGCCCTCGATGACCAGATCCAGGGCTACCTCGACCACCTGACCATCGAGCGCGGCGTCGCGGTCAACACGTTGACGTCCTACCGACGGGACCTGCGCCGCTACTCCGAACACCTCGCGCCGCGTGGCATCGACGACCTGGCGAAGGTGACCGAATCCGACGTCAGCGATTTCCTCGTCGCCCTGCGCCGGGGTGATCCCGACGCGGGAACCGTCCCGCTGTCGGCGGTATCGGCGGCGCGCGCCCTGATCGCCGTCCGTGGGCTGCACCGCTTCGCCGAGGCGGAGGGTCTCACCGCGCTCAACGTCGCTTCGGCGGTCAAACCGCCGACACCGAGCCGGCGACTGCCCAAGAGCCTGACCATCGACGAGGTGCTGGCCCTGCTGGACGGCGCCGGTGGTGACAGCGAGGCGGACGGGCCGCTGACGCTGCGCAACCGGGCGCTGCTCGAACTGCTCTACTCGACCGGGGCGAGGATCTCGGAGGCCGTCGGCCTCGACGTCGACGATATCGATACCAGGGCACGGTCGGTGCTGCTGCGAGGCAAGGGCGGTAAGCAGCGGCTGGTTCCAGTCGGCCGACCGGCGGTCAGCGCGCTGGATGCCTACTTCGTGCGCGGACGCCCCGAGCTGGCCCGCCGCGGGCGCGGCACCCCGGCGATCTTCCTCAACGCCAGGGGCGGACGGCTCTCGCGCCAGAGTGCGTGGCAGGTGCTGCAGGACGCCGCCGAACGGGCCGGCATCACGTCTGCGGTGTCGCCACATGTCCTGCGCCATTCCTTCGCCACCCATCTGCTCGACGGCGGCGCCGACGTCCGCGTGGTCCAGGAACTGCTTGGCCACGCGTCGGTCACCACGACGCAGATCTACACGATGGTGACCGTGACCGCGCTGCGAGAGGTCTGGGCCGGAGCCCACCCGCGCGCGCAGTGAACAATCGGACGCGTGCGCTCGTTGCGAGGGTATGACCGAGCATGACGTTGCAATCGTCGGTGCGGGCCCGGCAGGTGTCTCGGTAGCGCTCAGTTTGCGCGACCGCGGATTACGTCCATTGCTGATCGACCGGGCCGATCACGTCGCCTCCTCGTGGCGCAAGCGGTACGACCGGCTGAAACTGAACACCGGCAGACCGTTCTCGCATCTGCCGAACCGTCCGTACCCCGAGGGCACGGCGATGTTTCCCACCCGCGACGACGTCGTCGCGCACCTCGAGCGGCACGCCGGCGAAGACGGCATCGAATTGCGGCTGGCAAGCGAGGCGCAGCGCATCGAGCGCAGACACGGCGGTTGGCGCATCCGCACCTCCACGGGCGACGTCGATACCCGGCAAGTCGTCGTAGCGACCGGCAACCAGAACACTGCGCACGTCCCGCAATTTCCGGGAGCGCACGGGTTCATCCCAGACGTGCTGCACTCGTCGGAATACCGCAACCCGGACCCCTATCGGGACAGAAAGGTGTTGGTGGTCGGCTCCGGGTCGTCGGGAATGGAGATCGCGCACGACCTTGCGACGGGCGGGGCGGCGAAGGTCTGGTTGACGATGCGCACGCCACCGAACATCTTGCTGCGGTCACTTCCCGGCGGGCTGCCCGGCGATCTCGTTTCACTACCGCTCTACCGCTTGCCGGTCCGGATGGCCGATGCGATCGGCCGGGCCGCACGCCGCAAGAACCTCGGCGACCTCACGGAGTTCGGCCTGCCAATCCCCGAAGAGGGCGTTATGGCCCGCGTGAAGCACTACGAGCAGGTGCCTGCGCTGGTCGACATGGAGGTCATCGGCGCGATTAGGAATCGGTCCATTGAAGTGGTCGCGACCGTCGAGTCCTTCGACGGCGACGCGGTAGTGCTCGTCGACGGTTCGCGGTTGGAGCCGCACGCCGTCGTGCTTGCCACCGGCTACCGGCCCGGGCTGGAACCGCTGGTCGGCTACCTCGGCGTGCTTGACGCAAGGGGTAAACCGGTGGTCTGGGGCGAACGGGCTGCCGCGCAAGGGCTCCGCTTCATCGGCTATGACGTCCGGCCGTCGCTGATCGGTTACATGGCCAAGCAGTCCAAGCGGATGGCAAAACGGATCGCGCACGAACTCTCAGCGCCCTAGGTACACCGACTCGAGCACCAGGTCAGGGGCCAGCGTCTGATACTCGCCGTGCGTCTTGTGCTCGGCGGTGGCGAAGAGCTTGTCCTGCTGCTCGCGCATGTATTCGCGGTACTTCGGGGAGCCGGGGATGAGCATGTTGTCGGCGACGACGATGGATCCCGGGTGCAGCCATCCGCGGTCCAGGATGGCCTGTAGGTCGGGCAGGTACGCGGCCTTGTCATGGTCGATGAACAGCAGATCAAGCTTTCCGGGGGAGAAGCCGTGCTCGCTGGCCAGTTCAGCGAGCGTTTTCCCGCCGTCGCCGATCGTGCCGACCACACACGTCACCCGGTCAGATACTCCGGCGTGTTGCCAGATGCGTTGTGCTATCCCGGCATTGGCGGCGGAAAGCTCGACGGAGTACACCCTGGCCGTCGGTGCGGCGCGGGCGATGCGCAGCGAGCCGTAGCCGCAGTAGGTACCCAGCTCCAATGCGAGCGCAGCATCCGCGCGGCGCACGGCGGCGTCGAGCAGCTCGCCCTTCTCGTCGCCGATGTTGATGAGGAACGACTTCTCGTAGGCGAACTGGTCGATCTTGGCGATGACGTCGTCGATGTCGCCTCGACGGGCATTGGCCACCACGTAATCCGCGGCGGCCGCCTCTCGTCCGTCGCCGATCTGACCGGTCTTGGTGATGTTGTGGGACCCGATCGCCAGCCGCCAGAACGACCAACGCAAGAACGGGATGCGGCGCTTGAGGCTCACGCGCGCCAGCCTAGGCGTGATCACGCCGGAAAAGTTGCCCGCGGGTCTGGCAGACCAGGCAGTCACCTCCCGTTAAACTTGCCCGGATGTCCGCCATGCCCCCGCGTTGCCTGTCCAGCGACGGTCTGGCATGACCGACGACGGTGAAACCGCCGAGCTCGGCCTGACCGGCCGTCAGCCACGAAAGATTCCGACGCCCGAACCCAAGACTTCGCATGGTCCGGCGAAGGTCATCGCCATGTGCAATCAGAAGGGCGGAGTGGGCAAGACCACGTCGACCATCAACCTCGGTGCCAGCCTGGCCGAGTACGGGCGACGCGTACTGCTGGTCGACCTCGATCCGCAGGGTGCGCTGTCGGCGGGCCTCGGGGTGCCGCACTACGAACTGGACCGCACCGTTCACAACCTGCTGGTCGAACCGCGGGCGTCGATCGATGACGTGCTGATCAGCACCCGCGTCAAGAACCTGGACCTGGTGCCAAGCAATATCGACCTGTCGGCCGCGGAGATCCAGCTGGTCAACGAGGTGGGCCGGGAACAGTCCCTGGCACGCGCGATCTACCCGGTGCTGGACCGCTACGACTACGTGTTGATCGATTGCCAGCCGTCGCTGGGGCTGCTCACCGTGAACGGGTTGGCCTGCAGTGACGTGGTGATCATCCCGACGGAGTGCGAGTTCTTCTCGCTGCGTGGCCTGGCGCTGCTGACCGATACCGTCGAGAAGGTGCACGACCGGCTGAACCCGAAGCTGTCCATCGGCGGCATCCTGATCACCCGCTATGACCCGCGCACCGTGAACTCCCGCGAAGTGATGGCCCGAGTACTGGAGAGGTTCGGCGATCTCGTGTTCGACACCGTCATCACGCGGACGGTGCGCTTCCCCGAGACCAGCGTCGCCGGCGAACCGATCACCTCATGGGCACCGAAATCGGTTGGTGCCGAAGCGTATCGGTCGTTGGCGCGCGAGGTCATCGACCGGTTCGGCGCGTGATCGAGGCAGTGACCGAGGCCAGCGCCGACGAAACTGCGACATCTGATTCAGACCAGTCGCAGCAGGGCTTCCAGGTTCGGCTCAGCAATTTCGAGGGTCCGTTCGACCTGCTGCTGCAGCTGATCTTCGCGCACCGGCTCGATGTCACCGAGGTGGCGCTGCACCAAGTGACCGACGACTTCATCGCCTACACCAAGGAGATCGGCCGCCAACTCGAACTCGAAGAGACCACCACATTCCTGGTGATCGCCGCGACGCTGCTCGATCTCAAGGCGGCCCGGCTGCTACCTGCCGGCGAGGTGCACGACGAGGAGGATCTGGCGCTGCTAGAGGTGCGCGACCTGCTGTTCGCCCGGCTGCTCCAGTACCGGGCGTTTAAGCATGTCGCGGATTTGTTCGCCGAACTCGAGGCCGCCGCGCTGCGTAGTTATCCGCGGGCGGTCGGGCTCGACGAGCGCTACCAGGAGCTTTTGCCCGAGGTCATGATCGGCGTCGATGCCGAAGCGTTCGCCCAGATCGCGGCGGCGGCGTTCACACCGCGTCCGGTGCCGACCATCGGGCTCGAGCACCTGCACGAGGCGGCGGTATCGGTGCCTGAGCAGGTCAGTAATCTGATGGCGCTGCTCGAAAGTCGCGGGATCGGCCAATGGGCGTCGTTCCGCGACCTGGTGGCCGACTGCCAGGCACCGATCGAGATCGTCGGCCGATTCCTGGCGCTGCTCGAGCTGTACCGGGCGAGGGCAGTAGCATTCGAACAACCAGAAGCGCTTGGTGTACTCCAGATTTCGTGGACCGGCGAACGGCCCAACCATCAACACCTTGCGGTGGAAGAAGACCACTATGAGTGACAACATCGGAACGGACGTCTGGACCGACGCCGCGGCCGAGACGCCACGGGAGAACGACGTCCCGGCAGACCTCGACGAGCAGACCGACGATGACACCGATCTCGACTCAGGTTTCGGTTTGGGCATCAACATCGGGGATGTCGCCAACGCGCCGGAGTTGGAGGACTCCGAGCTCGGCGCGGTGCTGGAGGCGCTGCTGTTGGTGGTGGATACGCCGGTGACGGTCGACCAGCTCGCCTCCGCGACCGAGCAGCCCGGCTACCGGGTGGGAGCCAAGCTGGCGCTGATGGCCGAGGAGCTCAAGGCCCGTGACAGCGGTATCGATCTGCGCGAAGCCGGCGGCGGCTGGCGGATGTACACCCGGGCGCGGTTCGCGCCCTACGTGGAGCGCCTGCTGCTCGACGGAGCGCGCTCCAAGCTGACGCGTGCGGCGCTCGAGACGCTGGCCGTGGTGGCCTACCGTCAGCCCGTCACGCGGGCGCGCGTCAGCGCCGTGCGCGGTGTCAACGTCGACGCGGTCATCCGGACTCTGCTGGCGCGCGGGCTGGTCACCGAGGCGGGCGTCGACCCGGACTCCGGCGCGGTGACGTTCGCGACCACCGAACTGTTCCTCGAGAGGCTCGGCTTGACATCGTTGGCGGACCTTCCGGACATCGCGCCACTGCTTCCTGACGTCGACGTGATCGATGATCTCAGCGAAACGCTCAGCGAAGAGCCACGTTTCATGAAACTCAGTGCCGCGCCGGCCGCAGAAGCGCCGATGAACTTCAACGTGGATCAAGACGCAGATGGCTGACTCCGAGGGTGTGCGGCTACAGAAGGTGTTGTCGCAGGCCGGAATTGCGTCGCGCCGGGTGGCCGAGAAGATGATTCTCGACGGCCGCGTTGAGGTCGACGATCGGATAGTGACCGAGTTGGGCACCCGCGTTGACCCTGACGTCTCCGTGATCCGGGTCGACGGCGCACGGGTGACCGTCGATGACACGCTGGTGCATCTGGCGATCAACAAGCCCAAGGGAATGCACTCCACGATGTCCGACGATAAGGGTCGCCCGTGTGTGGGGGACCTGGTCGAGCACCGGGTTC
This sequence comes from Mycolicibacterium tusciae JS617, assembly GCF_000243415.2. The sequence goes on along the minus strand of NZ_KI912270.1, from coordinate 6,146,364 downwards.
GCGGCAATAAGAAGCTGTTTCACGTCGGGCGTCTGGATGCCGACACCGAAGGCCTGCTGTTGTTGACCAACGACGGCGAGTTGGCGCACCGCCTGATGCATCCGTCCTACGAGGTGCCCAAGACCTACTTGGCGACGGTGCTCGGCGCAGTGCCACGCGGGCTGGGCCGCAAGCTGCGCGACGGGATCGAGCTGGACGACGGCCCCGCCCATCTCGACGACTTCGCGGTGGTGGACACCGTGCCGGGTAAGACGCTGGTGCGGGTGACGCTCCACGAGGGCCGCAAGCGGATCGTGCGACGGATGCTGGCCGCCGTCGGGTTTCCGGTGAAAGAGTTGGTGCGCACTGATATCGGCCCGGTGTCGTTGGGCGATCAGCGGCCGGGCAGCATCCGGGTGCTTACCCAAAAGGAGATCGGTACGTTGTACAAGGCGGTGGGCATGTGAGCACGTCGCTGGTGATCGCCGTCGACGGACCTGCCGGGACGGGAAAGTCCTCGGTGTCAAGGGGTTTGGCGCGGTCGCTGAGTGCGCGCTATCTGGACACCGGCGCCATGTACCGTATCGTCACTCTGGCGGTGGTGCGGGCGGGCGTCGACCTGGCCGACACGCCGGCGATCGAGTTGGCGGCGGCGAATGTACCGTTGTCGGTTGGTGACGACCCCGATGAGGACAAGGCTTACCTTGACGCTGAGGATGTTTCGCGTGAGATCCGTGGCGGCGAGGTGACCAGGGCGGTGTCCGCGGTATCAGCGGTGCCTGCGGTGCGGGCGCGGCTGGTCGGGCTTCAGCGTGAGCTTGCGGCGGGACCGGGCAGCGTCGTCGTCGAGGGCCGCGACATCGGCACAGTCGTGCTGCCCGATGCGGATCTGAAGATCTTTCTCACGGCGTCGGCCGAAGAGCGGGCACGGCGACGTAACGACCAGAATGTCGCTACCGGCCGCGACGACGACTACGAGATGGTGCTGGCCGATGTGAAGCGGCGCGATCATCTGGACTCGACTCGTGCGGTATCGCCGCTGCGCGCCGCCGACGATGCTGTGGTGGTGGACACCAGTGACATGACCGAATCACAGGTGATCGCGCACCTGACCGACCTTGCCCAGCAGCGCGCCGGTGTCTCGAGATGACGGACGGTACGTGGGCCGACGAGAGCGACTGGGAGCTCGGGGCAGAGGACGTCGCAGAGGCGATCGAGGAGGCCGCCGCGCCGCCGCCGGTGGTGGCAGTCGTCGGGCGGCCGAACGTCGGTAAGTCGACGCTGGTCAACCGGATCCTGGGGCGCCGCGAGGCGGTGGTGCAGGACGTTCCGGGTGTGACGCGGGATCGGGTGTCCTACGACGCGAACTGGCTGGGACGGCGCTTCGTCGTGCAGGACACCGGGGGTTGGGAGCCCGACGCCGAGGGCTTGCAACGGCTGGTTGCCGAGCAGGCGTCGGTCGCGATGCGTACCGCCGACGCAATCATCTTCGTGGTCGACGCGGTGGTGGGGGCGACGACGGCCGACGAGGCGGCAGCCAAGCTGCTGCAGCGGTCGGGCAAGCCGGTGTTCTTGGCGGCCAACAAGGTTGACTCGGAGCGAGGAGAAGCCGAAGCCTCAGAGTTGTGGTCGCTGGGGCTGGGGGAACCGCATCCTGTCAGCGCGATACACGGCCGCGGAGTGGCCGACCTGCTCGACCAGTTGATCGACGTCATGCCGACGGTGTCCGAGATGTCGTCGGGCGGGGGAGGCCCTCGCCGCGTCGCGCTGGTGGGCAAGCCGAATGTCGGCAAGAGCTCGCTGTTGAACCGCCTTGCCGCAGAAGAACGTTCGGTGGTCCATGATGTTGCCGGCACGACCGTGGATCCGGTCGACTCGCTGATCGAGATGAACGGCAAGCTCTGGCGATTCGTCGACACGGCCGGCCTGCGGCGCAAGGTGGGTCAGGCCAGCGGGCATGAGTTCTACGCCTCGGTGCGTACGCACGGCGCGATCGATGCCGCGGAGGTGGCGATCGTGTTGATCGATGCGTCGCAGCCGCTGACCGAGCAGGACCAGCGCGTGCTGGCGATGGTGATCGAGGCCGGCCGGGCGTTGGTGCTCGCGTTCAACAAGTGGGATCTGGTCGACGAGGACCGCCACTACCTGTTGGAGAAAGAGATCGACCGGGAGCTCGCCAACCTCAAGTGGGCGCCCCGGGTCAACATCTCGGCGATGACCGGCAGGGCGGTGCAGAAGCTGGTGCCGGCACTGGAGACGGCGCTGGGATCGTGGGACACCCGGGTGTCCACGGGTCGGCTGAACACGTTCTTCAAGGAGATCGTGGCCGCCACCCCGCCGCCGGTGCGCGGCGGTAAGCAGCCAAGGATTCTGTTCGCCACCCAAGCGACCGCGCGTCCGCCGACGTTTGTGCTGTTCACCTCCGGTTTCCTCGAGGCCGGCTACCGGCGCTTTTTGGAGCGCCGGTTGCGTGAGACGTTCGGATTCGAAGGCAGTCCGATCCGGATCAATGTCCGGGTGCGGGAGAAGCGCGGGACACGGTCTCGTTAGGTGCGATTTCGGTGCTCACACGGTCGATGAGCGGTTGTCTGGGCACCGAATTCCTTCAGAATCACCGTGAGCGCAACACTGCTTCCGACGCTCCGTCGCGGGTAGCCTTCCCCCGGTGATCGGAGTCGACCGACGCTGTTGTCCGCGTCCCTGATACGCGTCCGACAACAGACCTGGTCGCCGGCAGGCGCCTCATCCGAAAGCAGCCCTTCTCATGCGTTCGCTCCTGATTTTCACGCTCGTTGGCGTCGGTGCACAGCTTGTCGATGGTGCGCTCGGCATGGCTTTCGGGGTCACTGCGTCAACACTTCTCGTGCTCAGCGGTGTCGCGTCGGCGCAAGCCAGCGCGGCAGTCCATCTTGCTGAGGTCGGTACCACTTTCGCCTCCGGCTTGTCGCACTGGAAGTTCAAGAACATCGACTGGACGATCGTGGCGAAGCTGGGTGCGCCCGGCGCAGTCGGCGCGTTCCTCGGTGCGACGGTCCTGTCCTCGTTGTCGACGGAGCACGCAGCACCGTTGATGGCCGCGATCCTGCTGGCCATCGGGGTATATGTGCTGCAGCGCTTTTCGCTGCGTACACCGCCGGCCGTCACCGGCGGAGGCAGCAAGCTCAGCGCCAAGTTCCTTACGCCCCTCGGACTTTTCGGCGGATTCATCGACGCGTCCGGCGGCGGCGGTTGGGGTCCGGTGACCACCAGCACCCTGCTGTCGCAGGGCAAGACGGCGCCGAGGACGGTCATCGGATCGGTGAGCGCATCGGAGTTCCTCGTCGCGGTGTCCGCGTCGGTGGGATTCCTGATCGGGTTGCGCGAGGAGTTCCTCGACAACCTGCCGATCGTGCTCGGGCTGGCGCTGGGTGGAGTGGTCGCCGCGCCGTTCGCGGCGTGGTTGGTAAGCCGGGTCAGCCCCGCGCTGCTCGGCACGGCCGTCGGCGGGGTGATCGTGCTGACCAACTCGCAGAAGCTGGTGAAGTACTTCGGTATCACGTCGCCGTGGTCGACGCTGATCTACGCCGGCATCGTGGTGGCATGGGGGACGTTCGTCTACCTCGCCTGGAAGCTGTCGAAGGCACCCGCCTTCGTGCCCGCCGAACTCGAGGCCGAGGTCGCAGAAGCAGAGACAGCGGACGAGGCTCCGGCCGACGAGGCGCGGACCAGGCATTGAATCGCGGGCGCTGAAGCGCCGAGGATGGGGCACCGGGTCGTGTGCGGAACCCCACCAGTCGCGGGAACCGTCAGCTGTTTGCGGCCGGATATCGTTGGTCAAGTGCCCGTTGTCGACATGATCCTGATCGCCCTGGCTGGCGTCGGGGCAGGCGCGATCAACGCGGTCGTCGGATCAGGAACCCTCATCACGTTCCCCACACTGGTCGCGCTGGGCTATCCGCCGGTCACGTCGACGATGTCCAATGCCGTCGGCCTGGTCGCGGGAAGCGCGTCGGGAACCTGGGGGTACCGGCGCGAACTGCGCGGCCAGTGGAATCGGCTGAGGTGGCAGCTTCCCGCGTCCTTCGTAGGCGCAGGACTGGGCGCGTGGCTGCTGATGCACCTGCCGGAGAAGGTGTTCCAGCAGATTGTGCCAGTGCTGCTGATCCTTGCGCTGGTGCTGGTGGTGGTCGGACCGCGGATTCAGGACTGGGCCCGCAGGCGATCGCAGGCGGCCGGGGAATCCGCGCAGCATGTGTCGCCTTCCAAGATGGTGATGCTTGTCGTCACGACGTTCGCGGTCGGCATATACGGTGGATACTTCACCGCGGCGCAGGGAATCATGCTGATCGCCGCGATGGGCGCGTTGCTTCCCGAGGATATGCAACGGATGAACGCGGCCAAGAATCTGCTGTCGCTGGTGGTGAATATCGTTGCCGCAGTGGCGTACACCGTCGTCGCGTTTGACCGCATCAGCTGGCCGGCCGCGGGGCTGATCGCGGTGGGTTCGATGATCGGCGGGTTCCTCGGCGCGCACTACGGGCGGCGGTTGTCGCCGAATGCACTGCGTGCGGTGATCGTCGTGGTCGGCCTGATCGGGCTGTGGCGGTTGCTGACCATTTAGAACCGCCTGCGGTTTAGTTCGGTATGGGTCGCTGCGGTAGGCTTTCGACCTGCTGCCGGCGATCCCGGCAGCGCCGCGGGCTGTGGCGCAGCTTGGTAGCGCACTTGACTGGGGGTCAAGTGGTCGCAGGTTCAAATCCTGTCAGCCCGACCAAAAAGAAAACCCGCCGGCGTCAGCCGAGCGGGTTTTCTTTTGGGCGGACGACATGATGCCGGGAGCCGAAGCGCCCGGCGAGGTACGAGGCGGTCGCGCCGGCGGCTCCTGTCAGCCCGACCAGAGAACTGGCAGTTCAGGGGCGGTTTCGGAGGAATCCGAAGCCACCTCGATTCAGTTGAAATGGCCTTGGATAGCAACGCGGATAGCAACGCGCTCAGATGTGGAGGACGCCGAGCTGCTCGGCCAGCGCATCCACTGCGTGTCATGCGGTGGTGTCGGAAGTGTGAAATGGTGACGTCGGATATTGAAACTGTCCGAATGCGTCGGGACCCCAGCACGCCCCGCGGCAAGCTGAGGTCCATCGCCTCGCTGTACCTGTCGACGTGTAAGCATGTCGGTCATGGGCCTATCGCCCTCACACGAGTTCATCGCGCGCCGCTATGACCGCCTGGCATGGGCATATCGGCTGATCGAGTTGCTGTTCTGGCTGCCACCGAGGTTCCGCCGTCGGGCGGTCGACCGCCTCGAGTTGAGACCCGGAGACCGGGTGCTGGAGATCGGATGCGGAAGCGGGCGAAACCTCGGACTGCTGCGAAGTGCGGTCGGCCCCACCGGCCTGGTCGAGGGCATCGACATCTCGCCGGGCATGCTCGCGCGCGCCACCCGCCTGATCACCCGCCGCGGCTGGGCGAATGTGAGCGTGGTCGCGAAGGACGCCGCGAAAGTGGAGAGCGCCGAGTGCTTCGAAGCGGTTCTGTTCAGCCTGTCGTACTCGGTGATCCCGAACCGTGACCTAGTGCTGGCGCGCGCGTGGGGTTCGCTGGTCAAAGGGGGACGCCTGGTGATCATGGACGCCTGCCTTCCCGAGGGTAGACGTGGTCGCTGGCTCCGCCCGCTCGCCGTGTCGATGAGCAGGGCGACGGTGCTCGGCGACCCGGAGATTCGAGCCTGGGAAGAGCTTGCAGGCCTGAGCCGACCAGTGAACACCGAGCGGAACCGGCTGGGCAACTACGTGATCACGAGCATCCGGAAACCGCTTGCGTGAAAACGTTTCACCACGTCGAGGCCGGCCAGCCCCGCACCGGCGGCAGGGCGTTCAGGTAACAAGTGGGACGGCTCTCGGAGGGGACCTGCGAAGGTTACTGAGATGTCAAGGCGGCTGGGAGGGATCGGGCTTTGCAACCCACCCAGTGCGAGCGCCCACTTATGGAGCCAATTCACACCGTCACCCCGGGCTATGCACGCGTCTTCGTGTTGCGGGTCAGAGAATTTGGCCGTCGGCTGATGTGGGCGGCGTAGTTCGTCCAGTCGCCGGCCGAGAGGCGTTGCCAGGAAACAGCGACGTCGGTGTGAATGCCAAGCGTGCGGGCCAGGATTGCTGCCGGGATCTCGGTGGCGAGTTGAAACAGTGCGGTGCTGCGAGCAGCCCCGGGGCGGATGCCGAGTCGGTTCAACCGCTGAGTGAGCTGGCCGGTGCTGATGGGCCGACCGGGTTGGCCGCCGGGAAAGAGCCAGATCGAGGGAGTTAACGCACCAATGGTCGCGTGGCCCTTGCGATTTGACACAACCAATCGGGCCAGCTCGGCGACGGGTTCGGGCAGGTGTATGGGCGAGCTGCCCAGATGCAACCGGACCGGATCAACCTCGGTTTCGACGTCGACGATCGTCATCCGGCAGATCGCAGCCGGTGTCTGGGCGTAAAGCAGAACGAGCAGACCGGCCAGCCGGTCATCGGGCTTGAGGCTGTCGTCGTGCAACAGGCGGCGCGCGATGTCCCAGCGGTGCTGGTCATCGAGGGGTCGGGTAGGGCCCATCCAGCGGTGGGCGCCGACGCGGACACTGGTCAGCTTGTTCCGATGGGCCCATCGGATGAAGTGTCCCGCCGCCCCACGATGTGTCGCGGTGGCGTCGGTGAGCCATCGATCGAGGTCGCTGTGCTGACAGCTGCCCAGCGTGAGCTGGTGTTCGGTGAGCCAGTCCAGGAAGGCGACGGCCGCGTATATGCGTTGGCGCACTGAGTTGAACTGCTGGATGGTGGTGGGGTGGCCGTTGTTACGTTGCCGCAGGCGACGGGTCAGGTGCCAGACGGTGTAGCGGTGCAGCACCTTCTGTTGCTCGGGGTTTGTTTGCGCGGCCAGGGGTCTGGTCGATGAGCCGCTCGATGCGGACCATATGTTCATCGCGTCGTGGTAGCGCGCCGACGCCGATCAGGACTTGGCGCAGGTGAGCGAGAGGCGGGCTGTGGGGCAGTTCATCGAGCGCTTCGTGTGTCAACGCCCGGCGCCCAGCAGCCAGATCGGCCAGCACAGGCGCGACGGACTTCTTCTTCAGCCATCGCATGGCGGTGATGGGGTGTTCTGCGGTAGCGATGTTGTGCCGCAACGCCTGTAGTCCGGGATGGAGTGCTGCCGAGGGCGGGCCGAGGAGCTCGTTGAGGCGTTGATTGATTCGGCATCGAACGCATTGGCCGGGGTGCGGATGGGACGGGTCGCTGCAGGTTGGGCAGTCGTGCCAGACCGCGCGGGTGGTGCAGTCCTGGCAGTGCGGATGGGTGAGGGTGCCCGAGATCACGGCGGCGTTCCGTCCGCAGGAACAGCATCGGGCCGTGCGGCTCTGGCAGGCAGGACACCACGGCCGACCGGTGATTCGCGAGGTGCCGCAAGGCGTTCCTCACCGCAGATCGAGCAGGTTGCGGTTGGCAAGGCCGGGCAGGTGCCGCAGATCGGCCCGTCCGGCGTCCGCAGGTTGACCGGGCGGCGGCGGCCGCAGTTGAGGCAGACTTCGAGGTTGTTGGGGTCGGTGATCAAACAGTTCGGGCAGAGTGGTCGGCCGTGCTCGTCCCGAGTGGCCGGTTCGCGGCGGGCGCCGCAGCGTGCGCATTCTTCGATGCGGGTGTGGGCGATGCAGGTGCGGCAGACACGCTGCCCGTCGAGAGGTTTGTCGATCCGGACGACACGACCGCAGAGAGGGCACGCCGGCCGGACGATGCCGGCAACGCCAGCGGCGTGCAGAGCATCGATCAGCGGGATGATCGCGCGGACAGGGGCGAGATGCCCGGCGCCGGTGAGCAATTCGGGTTGAGCCTCCAACGCCCACGCGATCCTGCGTTGATGCGCGGGCCGAGACGCAAGTCTGCCAACCGAGCCGGCAATGAGGTCGCGGTCCACAGCCGGATCCAGCCGGGCAACCACGTCGCAGATGACCGAGATCGGATCGCGGTCATCGCGATCCGGGCAGTGCGCGCAGCGGGGCCCTCCGGCGCGATCACGCGTCGAGACGTGCCGAAGCTGCCCGCAGGCCACACAAGGCGCCGGACGCAGGCTGCAGGCCCCGCAGTACCAGTCCTGACCACGACGCTGCAGGGTCCGCATCGGCTTGCCGCACTCGCCGCAGACCGGCGGCGAAACCTCCGCGCCGGCTTTTCGCAGTGCTATCAGCAGGTCGCCGACCGCCCGCGGCGCCGGAGAGCGTCCATCGGTCAACACGGCCGGGCGCCCGGCGAGAAACGCTGCCAGACGCCGCGATTTCGCCCGCCCGCCCGCGACGCTGGTGACGACCGACCTGACCCGCTCAAGTGCAAGCCGGTCATCGACCGCCACCACCAGGTCCGCGATGAACCCGACCGGATCCAAAACCGAGCGGTCGCCGATGGTCACGGCCCCTTGGCGCCGCGGACGCGCGCCCGCTTGGGCCGCAGCTCGCCGATGCCGGCTTCAGCGCCGACCGCCTTCTTCGCGCGAGCGCTCGCCTGCGCCGAGACGGCGGGCTCGATCAAATCGTCGATCGTGCAGTCGAGGACGTCCAGCAGCGCCATCAGGACCTTCAGGCTCAGCCGTTCGGGTCGCTCGACGACCAGCCGGTAGACCTGGCTGGACGACAAGGTGATGCCGCGCTTGTCCAGCGGCTCGATCAGATCGGTGGTCGCGAACATGCCACGGTCGGCCATGACCTTCCGCAGATGCCAGTGGTAGTCGAGCTTGGCGGGCATCATCAGTCCTCGTCTGCCGGAGGGATCGAAGCAAGCGCGGGCGCGAGCGCCTTCTGCAGCATGGTGTTCATGAAGTCTGAGCTGACATGGGTGTAGATGGCCGTGGAACTGTCGCACTCGTGCCCAACCTGGGATTGGATGAACCGCCGGTCAACACCGTCCTCGGTGAGGTGAGTGACGAACGAGTGACGGATTGAGTGGGGCACAAGGTCTTTCGACAACTTCAACGCATCCCGATAGGCGACGAACCGAGCGTTGATCTCCGCAGGCTTGATCCGCCCGCCCCGCTCAGTCACCCACAGCGCTGGATGATCGGGGCACCCGAACTTCGGCCGCACGTTCTCGACATAGTCAGCAACGGCATCTACTGCCCAATCCATCACCGACAACACATTCCGCCGCCGCGGCGGCTGCCCCCGTTTCGCCTTGCCGTAGCGCACGTTGAGCGTGCCGAACCCGCCGAACTGCGGCGCAGCCGCATTGCGGCCGAAGTCCACCAGGTCGAGCTTGGCGGTCTCGGTCCGACGCAACCCTTCTCCGGGGTTGCCTGACCTGTTGCGCCATGTTGCTCGACCGGGAGGATCGGGCGGGTTGTTCGGCGTTTCTCCGGGGGTGTGGTGCTTGTGGCTGGTAGTCGTTTGAGACTGTCGACCAGAAAGCGAGAGATCATGCGAGCATTCCCGGTGAGTTTGCCGTCGGGGCAACGGTATTGGACGGTGCTGGACGAGGACCTGCACGTGGTGGGTGTTGCCGACGAGTATCTGCGGCATCTGCGGTTCGGCCGCGACGCGGCCGAGTCCACGACCAAGGCGTACGCGCATTCGATCGCGTTGTTTCTGCGCTGGTGCGCTCGATCGGGGCGCTCCTGGCAAGGCGGTGTCGAGGGTTTCGCACTGTTCATAAGGTGGTTGGCGCACGCCGGGGGACCGGTTGAGGACACCGCGAGCGGAGTGGTGGCCGGTCCCGGCGCTGCTACGCTGCGGTGCCCATCGCGGATCAACGGTGTGCTGACGGCGGTGCGGGGCATGGTGGTACACGCGGTCGCGACCGGCACCGGGGCGGCGGGACTGGTGTCGATGCTCTACGAGGTCGCCGACGACCGGGACCTGCCGGCCGAGGCCCGCGGCGAGGACGGTCGGATGGCGTGGCGGATGCGGGCCCGGCATCGGCCGCGGGAACCGGAAACGACGATCGATCGGGCCAGCGATGAGCAGATCGTCGCGATACTGCGGGCCTGCCGTTCGGCGCGGGACCGGCTGATCGTGCTGTTGATGGCGCGGGGCGGGTTGCGCCGCGGGGAGCTGTGCGGACTGCGGCGCAGCGATGTGCACCTGCTGGTGGATTCGCGCCGCCTGGGCTGCGAGGTGGCGCGGGCGCATCTGCATGTGGTGCGCCGCGAGGACAACTCGAACGAGGCGTGGGCCAAATCGCGCCGGCAGCGGGTGGTGCCGCTGGATTTCCTTGTGGTGCAAGTGTTCGACGTCTACGAGTTCGAGCGCATGCGCGTCGCCGATGCCGCCAATAACGATTTCGTGTTCGTCAACCTGTTCCGCGGCAAAATCGGTAAACCGATGCGCCCGGACGCGATCGGGGAGTTGATGGCCGCGGCGTCGCGGCGCGCCGGACTCGACGTCGTGGTGCGGCCCCACCAGCTGCGACACGCGTACGGCAGCAACGTTGTTGATGCCGGAGCCGGGGTCGACGTGGTCGCCGATTTGCTTGGTCACGCGGCGGTGTCCTCGTCGCAGGTTTATCTGCATCCCGACTCCTCCCGGCTGCGGGCGGCCGTCGACGCCGTGCCCAGTCCTCGTGAACTCGGTGCGGTGACCCGGTGACCGCCGCAAGCTTGGCCCGTGTCGTGGGCGGTGACCGGAAGGGGATCGAGTTCCCGCACGTGCTTATCGGTGCCGCTTTCGATGGTCCCGCTGCAGCGCTGGCGCGAGCGCTGGACAGGGCGCTGTTGGAGGAGGCCGGATGGGATCCGGTCGCTCGAATCCTGTTTCTGCCCGTCGGACACCGGCTCCTCGGCCGGAAAGTGTGTCGGGTCGAGCAGTGCACTGCGACCGCCCATTACAACTACCCCGACATCTGCCACCGCTGTTTTACCAGGCTGACCCGCATGGGCATGACCGTGGACGACATCGCCGCCCGCGAGAGCCTTCCCGCCGCGCCCGTCCCGGCACCGCACTGCGCGGTCCCGAAATGCCGATGCGTGCCGACGGTCCCGGGTGCAGTGTTGTGCGAACCGCACGCTTCCAACTTCCGAAACAGGCGGATTCCCGTGACCGTCGAGGAGTTCGTGCGGCATCCGCGGGTGCGGCCCCATCCACCGTCTCCGGCCTGCTCGGTTCCGGCGTGCACCCGCACCGCAGACGGGGCGATCGGTTACTGCGGCACGCACTATCAACGGTGGTCCGTAGCTCAACAGAACGGCCCCGGACTCGACGAACAATCGTGGCGGACACGCGAATCGGGAGTGGCCGAACCAGGGCAGGTGAACCTGCGGAAACTGCCCGAGCTGGTCGTGGTGGAAGTGCTGGTCGGCTTGCAGACCCGCGTTCGGGAGGGCCTGCGGCTCACCGACGTTGTGCTGCGGGCGGTCTGCGACACTTTGCGCCGCCACCAAGTCGCCTCGATCCACGACTGCGAGCCGGGCCTGGCCCCTGGCTTGCGTGCACGCTCGGTGCTGGCCTCGTTCGCCCGCGACGCCCGCCGCGCGCTCGCCGACCCCGGGGGCGAACAAACCCAGGACATCTGGGATCTGGCCATTTTCGGTCACCCCGGGAGGCTGTCCTTCACCGCGATCACCCAACCATGGCTGGCCGATGCCGCCAAACGATGGGCGGCCGAGCAGCTTCCGCATCACCGGGGCAGCGGTGCCTCTCGTGTGCGCGGCAAGATCAACAATATCGGGTTGCTGTCCGAACACCTCGCCCGCCGACCCGACCGCGGTCTCGACCCCGCCGCGCTTGGCCGGACGGACCTGGAGGAGTTCCTCAACCGGCTCGGCCATCTGGAGTTCACCGGTCGGATCGGTCGCTACCGGCGCAACATGATCTGCCGGGACGTGCGCCAAGTGCTGGCAGGCATCCGCTCTCTGGGATTGACCCGACCCCGGCAGCCGGCTGCAGGATTGCCCGGCGACTTCGCGATCGAACGCATCGACATCCCCGCCGATCCCGAACGCGGTGAGCCCGGACGCTGCCTGCCCGCCGAGATCATGAACGTCGTGTGCTCGAACCTCGACACCCTCGAGCCCGCCGAAGTCAGGGTCGCCACCCAGATCGGCATCGACACCGGCCGCCGGCCCGAGGACATTCTCAACCTCACCCTGAACTGCCTGGACCGAGACAAAGACGGCGGGGAGGTGCTCGTCTACGACAACATCAAAGCCAATAGGCTTCGCCGCCGATTGCCGATCAGCACGACAACCGCCGCGGTCATCACAGCCCAACAACACCGCGTCCGACATCGTTTCCCCGACACGCCCATCGCGGAGCTGAGATTGCTGCCCACACGGGTACGAAATCCTGACGGGCGCAAGGCAATCAGCACAAATACCCTGGCGGCTCGTCACCGTGACTGGCTCGCCGCGCTGCCCACCTTGCGCACCGAAGACGGGACCGAATTCGACAAGACCCGGGTGGTGCCGTACGCCTACCGGCATTTTGTCCCCGCTTAGTTCCCGTGTTGCGATAAGCCGGGAAGGGGCTGGTGGCCTTGGTGTTTGGCGGTTGCGTCGAGTCGTGTGGTGTTTCTAGCCTGTTCGCTTGTGATCCTGAGCTTCTTCTCGTCGCAAGGCTGGCGGTCCTGGGATGTCGAGCACCGGCCGGTGATTCCGGAGGGGATGCCGGTGCTAATCGATGACGACCTGCTGTTCGAGGACGGCCTCGGGGCGCCGCGATCGGTGTCGGTGGCGAACCGGTGGCTGCGGCTGCTTCCGGCCAGCGGGGCGCCGGCGCCGAGTTCGTGGGAGAACTACGCGCGGGCAGTCAAGGAGTGGACGGAGTTCCTCGCTGAGCACGGGATCGGGTTGTTCGACACCCGCGACCGGCTCAAGGCCGGGCTGAGCTGGTATGCCGAGCACCGCGCGGCCGGGCCAATTTCGGCGAGGTTCGCTGCGACCACGTGGTCGCAGCACATGAGCATCCTGTCGCTGTTCTACCGGTGGGCGATCGACGAAGGAGTTGCCGCTGCCGAGCCGTTCACCTACCGGTCGGCGCGGGCGGTCTTCGCCGGCACCGGCCGCGATGTCCGGGTGAATCTGGCGTCGCGCCGCACCCCGAAACCACACGTGACCATCAAGTATCTGGAGCCGGACTTCACCGACCTGTTCCGCAAAGGGTTACGCGGTTTGGCACCGGATGGCAACCGCGACAGCGGGTTCGCGGGCCGGGAGATGACCCGCAACGCCGCGATCGGGGATCTGGCGTTGGCGACCGGGTTGCGGTTGGGCGAGTTCACCCATCTGCTGCCGTGGGAGGTTCCGGCGCTGCCGCTGGCGCCGACGGCGATTCCGATCCCGTTTCCGGTGCCGGCGGGAATCACCAAGGGCCGCAAGTTCCGCACTACCTGGATCTCTTACGACGCCCTGGCCGGGCTGCACGACTACCTGGAGCTTGACCGCGCGGCCGTCACCGAAGGGTCGGCCTGGCGACCGCCGCGACGGTGGGGTGAACCGCTGCTGGTGAGCGACCCGGATGCGCGGGGTGGCCGGGTCAACGGTGTTCGCCGGTCGTGGGAGTCGCTGACCCCGGCCGAGCGGCGTCGGCTGGTGGCACCGAAGGGCGGGTCGTGCCTGCTGGCGGTGAAAGCCGATGGTGGCCCGTTCACGGCGTGGGCGACGGTGTTCGAGCGCACCGCCGACCGGATCCGCGCGAGGTTCGAGCCACGGTTCCCGCATGTTCACCCGCACCGGCTGCGGCATTCGTTCTCGATGCAGACCTTGGAATATTTGGTGACCGGCTACTACCGGCAGGCGGCAAAGCTGGTGCGCGACACCGACGCCGACGCGGCGCTGGTGTTCTACCTGACCAAGGCCGATCCGCTGCTGGTGCTGCGGGACCTGTTGGGTCACTCGACGGTGTTGACCACGGAAAAGTATCTGAAACGCCTTGATACGACCCGGATTTACCGGCAAGCCTACGAAACCGCCGGCGTGGAATCCGGACTCGTCGGCGAGGACGCCGCGCAGCGGGAATCCGACGCCGAATTCCACGACGACGCCGAGGAGGTGTTGTGATGCCGACGATGGTTGTTGACACTCCGCTCGGGTCTGAGCTGCGTGTTCAGTGACGGCAGCAGAGCCGAATTCGACCTTACGGGGTCGCCGAACCCCAGGTTGGCGCGCGATCTGGCCGTCGGTTTGGTGGAGCTGATACACCCCCACGGCAGTGCCGATACCGCTGGCACGGTCGGCCACTACGTGCGTGGGTTGCACAGGATGGTGCGAGCGCTCGCCGATCAGGGGTTCACCGGCGGCATCGCCGATCTGCGGCGCGGGCAGTTGGCGCAGTTCTGGATGGCGGGCCCGAACTGGTTGGAGGCGCTGACTCGGTCCTTGGTGGAGGGTTACGCGCGATCCGGCGGCCGTGTCGGCGACGGCGTGGTGGAACTGGCCGCCGGGCGGCACTTCAACATTCAGCCGAATCGGCGGCCGTTGCCGCCCTACTCCGAGGCTGAATGGCAGCGACTTACCGCGGTCTGCCGACAGCAGGTCGATGACTCCTATGCCACGCATCGGCATGCGTTGGCGTCCGTTCCCGGAGGGCGGCATCCGGGCGCGGGCGCGTGGTCTCACCAGAACTTCTGCTGGTTGCTGGCGACGCACGGCCCTCTCGGCAGCTGCGAGGCCGCTGAGACGATTGGCATGTCTATCAACGTCTTCCGCCATCGAGGAGTCACCACTGTCTTCCACGAGGCTGCGCAAGCGATGTTCCCGCACCTCGAAGTCGTGGTCGCCTACCGGCTGCTGTTCGGGATCTACTCCGGCATCGTCCCGGACGGTATCGCCGACCTGGAGGTCGGAGACATCGACTGGGCCGGGGATTCGACTGTTCTGCTGTCCTATGTCAAACGCCGCACCGCCGCCGAGAGCACCACCTTGCCGCGGCCAGCGGTGCGGTTGCTCGAGCAGTGGCTGGCGCACTCGGCGCTGCTGCGCCGCTTCGTGCCACCGGACGAGCGCACCACGCTGTGGTTGGGGATGAGCCAGCCCGGTTACTCCCGCCGCCTCGGCGAGGTGAACCGGTCGGCGACCGGGCGGTGGATGCAACGCCACAGCATCGTCGGCGACGACGGCGAGCCGCTGAAACTGCACCGGTCCCGCATCCGCACCACGCACCACGCGATGCGAGACAAGAAGTCCTGGACCGGGAATGCGCGCGCCACGATCGACCCGAACCACACCCCGGCGGTCGAGGGCGACCACTACCTGTCGGCAACGACTCCCGGCCAACGCCACGCCGTCGAGACGATCATCGCCGACGCCCAGCACGACATCCTCCGCCGCGCACACCCACCGACCGTGATCACCGCGGAAGACGCCGCAGCACTCGTCGAGGGCTACCCGCAACTGCTGGCGGTGATGAAGCTCGACGAAGGCGTGCTCGCCGAGCTGGTCGGTGGCACGCGGGATGTATTCACCGCGGCCTGCGCCGATCAGCTTTCCGGGCTGCACGGACCGGCCGGGAAACCATGCCCGGCACGTCCGTGGGTCTGCCTGCTTTGCCCGCTGGCGGTGTTCGCTCCCCGGCACGCGGTGAACCTGTTGCGGCTCAAGGCATTCTTCTCCCGCCAGTGGCAGCAGATGCCCGCCGCCCACTTCATGACCGTCTTCGGCCGCTACGCCGCCCGGATCGACCAGATCCTGGACCGCTTCGACCCCGCCGAACTCACCGCCGCAGCCACAAGAATCACCGACAGCGACAACGAAATCCCCTTGCGCCCGGAGGAACTCACCGCATGACAAGCACAATCGCGACCACGGCACCCGGCACACCCCCACGGTCCCCGTTCACCGGCGCCGACATCTGCCGCGAAGCCGGGCTCACGCTGCCAGACCGCACCTCACGACCGGTGTTCGACGACGACCTGTGGGATTTCACCGACGTCGTCGGGCTCCCGGTCCAGATGGCCCTCTACCGGCGGCGATTCGACTTCACCACCATCACCGACCCACGTTGGCGGCTGGTCGTCAAGGAGCTGATCCTGGCGCTGCTTGCCCCGAACCATGATGCCGTGGTTCGGCTGCCGCGCGCCTACCGCACCGCACTGCATCTGACCAGCTGCTACAGCCGACTCTACGAGGCCGGGACGTTCTTCGGCTGGCTCGACCGGCGGGGAATCACTGCCCTCACCGAAGTCGATACCCGCCTCTGCGAGGACTACCTGGGATTCCGACGCTATGTCACCGACTCCGACGGCACCGTCGTGGGCGAGCAGAGCCCCGGCCTCCGGCGCGCTGCCGCGCAGATGATCGTCGACCTGGTCGACTACCGTGACCTGTTCACCACCGACCGGGTTCCGGCCGATCTGCGTCCTTGGGGCGGCGCGACAGCGTCAGCGGTCGCCGAAATGCCTTCTGGTCGTGAGGGAAACAAGACGCCGGCCGTCCCTGCCGAAGTGCTGCAGCCGATGCTCGCCGCGGCCTTGCACCTGGTGCAGACCCTCGGCCCACACGTTGTCGAGCTGCACGAGCAGATCCGCCACATCGACCGCATTTGGGCTACGAAGGCACCGGGCCTTCGTCATGGCTCGTCGGCGATGATCAGCGACATCAACAAACTGCTGGCCGACCACAGGGTGACCAACACGCCTCTGCCGATGCTCGAAGACCACGATGTCAGACGCCGACTCACGGCTGGCTGGGACGCGAACAACCCGCTGCTGCCGGTCTCCGCCGGAGCCCTGGCCCGGCAGGCCGGATACGTCCAGTTTTGGGCGAAATGGATGCCCGCGCTGCGCAAACCGCTGATCGACACCCTCCACACTGTCGGAGTCGAGAAGGTTTTCGCCCGCAACGCCGCACAGGCACCGACCGCCGACGACTCAGCCCTGTTGCCCTGGACACTGCCACTGCACCGATCCGAAGCGGTCGCCCTGATCGGCATCACCCGCACCGCGGCCATCGTGGTCCTGGCCGCCGCGTCCGGAATGCGGGCCAGCGAGCTGATGGAACTGCGGGCCGGCTGCTGCCGCCCGGTCGAGGAACCGATACCCGGTCTGAAGCGCTACCGCGTCGCCAGCAAGATCATCAAAGGCCAGGGCCTGGGTGGCACCGACGACGAATGGGTCGTCATCGAACCGGTCCACCGCGCAATCGAGCTCATCGAACAGCTCCATGACGACCCCCACGAGGGCGCTCTTCTGCTGTCCCGGTTCAGCTTCCGGGTCCGTTACCTATGGTTTCGCGCCTGGGTGAACTCCCCGGCCGGGGCCCGCCTCGGACTCGCCCCGATCCCCGACGAACCAGTAGCACTGCGGATGCTGAGGCGCACGGTTGCGTTGGAGATGGCTTACCGGCCCGGCGGTGTTCTCGCAGCAAAACTGCACCTCAAACATATCGCTGCCGCCACTACAGAAGGCTATGCGGCTCGACCGGGCGGTGCTCAAGCGGAGTTGCTGGCCGAAGTCAACAAGCTCGAGGCCGACCACAAACTCCAGCTCGTGCTGGCCGAGTTCCGCAACTACCAGCAAGGAATCCTGCCCGCCGGGCCCGGTGCCCGCAACCTGACCGAATTCTTCGCCAGCATCGACACCGACCTCGACACCGAAGCGATTGCGGCGCCCAAGATCCAGCGCAACGACCGCGACATCCTCAACCTGCTGTCCAAACGCGCGAAGGCACTGCATCTCGGCCCGGCGAACTATTGCTGGTTCACCGATCCCTCGCGCGCACTCTGCCTGAAACTCGCCGGCACCCCGACCTCGGACCGCCCGATGATCGGCATGTGTGACTCCGCGCGCTGTCCGCAGGCCACCCACCACCAGCACCACCGGCCCATCTGGGCCGAGCACGCCGAACTCACCAAGACCCTCCTCGGCCAACTCGGCAAAACCCGCACCACCGAACACACCCGACTACAGACCGACTACGACCGCGCCGTCCGGGTCATCACCAGCATCGACACAGCCACCGGGACCGGCGCAACCGAGGAGCAAGCATGAGAATCACTGCCGCCCAACGCATCCACAACGAGAACTGCATCCGCGCCGCCATGGACCGGCTGCTGCGCGGCGAGATCCCGCCCGGCGGCAGCTGCGATATCAAGACCCTCGCACTCGAGGCCGGGGTCGACCGCACGGCGTTCTACGGCACCCGGCCCTACGCGCACCTACGCACCGAATTCGAGCACCGACTCCAGCAATTGCAAGAGGCGGGAGAAACCCCGGACCCGAAAGTCGCTCAGATCGAACGCCTCAAAGCAGAGGTTGACAAGCTCAAAACCAACCTCGCCCAATCCAATTCCACAATCCAGGACCTCACCGACTTCCGGAGCCAGGCCCTGGCCCGCATCGCTGCCCAACACGACGAGATCCTTCGACTCCGCGCCGCCGACAACCCGGCAGCAGCCGTCACCTGCCTCCAGAGTCGCCCGAAACCCCGGCAGAAAGTAATCGGACCATGCTGACCCCGTCGGCAGTGACGTCCATCACAAACGATTTGGGTTTATCGCCACACGATCGGCAATCAGCGTCACGAACTACGCGCCGAGAATCGGCCACGTCAAACGCAACACGAACCCAACCGCACACGACCACTGCGGAGACAAGGCGCTCGTATGCCCAACGTCATGCGGACGCCGGAGTGCCGATCGACGTCCTGGCCGAACTGCTCGATCACCGAAGCTACTCCATGACTCGCCGCTACTACCGCATCGGCGAAGACCGTCGCCGCGCTGCCGTGGACACCGTCACCGCGCTGAGCTTCGACCGGCATGGCAACAGGATCTGGCGCGATGCGCAGATGCTGTTGGACTCCGAACGCGCCCGACACGCCGTCGGGGAGGTTGCCGTCCCCTACGGCACCTGCACCGAGCCGACCAATGTCAAAGCCGGCGGCGGAGCCTGCCCGGTCCGGTACCGGTGCGTGGGCTGTGACCACTTCCGCACCACCGTGGCGTTCCTGCCCGAGTTGCAGGCATACCTCGATGATCTGCTGCGCACCCGAGAACGGCTGGCCGCCACCATTGATGGCATCGATGACTGGGCCCGTGCCGATGCCTCTCCGACCGAGGAAGAAATCACCCGGGTCCGGCGACTGATCAACCGAATCAAGGGCGATATCACCGGCATCGACGACACCGAGCGAGCCCGCATCGATGACGCCGTCGCCATCGTGCGCCGTCACCGCGCAGCCCACACGGTGCCGCTCGGCATGCCCATACTCACCGTCACCCCGCCCGGACTACCCACCACACCTACGTCGGAGGCCAGTGCATGACCCGCACCACGAACCCGCAAACCCAGCCGATGCTGGACGGCCGGCGCGACGACTCGGGGCGCCGCCGCAAACGGGTGCTGGCGGTGCTCGACCAAGCCGCCGCCGCGGGCGACCCGATCAGTGCGTCCGCAATCGCGCGCGCGGCCGGAGTCGACCGCACGTTCCTCTACCGTCACCGCGACCTGCTGGAGAAAATCCATGCGCTGCAAGCAGATCCAGTCCATTTGAACAGCGATCACGCGGTCACACATGCGTCGCTGCGGGCGGACCTGCTGGCCGCCCACGAACGAGCCGCCCGCCTCAACACCCGCAACCACCAACTGGAGAAACGGCTTTCCGAGGCGCTCGGCGAACATACCTGGCGTGAGTCCGGGCTCGGCAGCCCCGTCGACATCGACGCGCTCCACCAGCGCATCAGCCAGCTCGAACACGATAACCTCGACCTTCAACACCAGCTCGAGGAACGCGACGACGACCTGACCGCTGCCCGCGCCGCCAACCGAGAACTCATGGCCCGACTGAACACGCCGAGCCGGCCACAATGACCCACCGCGAGCCCCCTTGCACCACACCTGTTGCAGCCGATAGCATCTCATCACCGGCCTCTAAGCTGCACAAACTCAGAGAACCGCGCTGCCGCACGGGGACTGAACCCTGGAGAACAGCCCCCAGCCGTAGATCACCTTGAAGATCGTGGCATCACGGTAAGCGGCAAGAGCCCCTTTACGTTTCGCCCGCACCGCGCGCTCGACCTGATCGTCGGCGTAATCCAGGAACCGCTGCAACTCCTCCCGCGTGAACGGCCTAGCCTCCGGCCGACCCTCGTAATCGTTCAAATGAGCGATCGTGTTCCACTCGTGGCAGATCGCCACCGGATGGGTGCCGAACGCTTCCTCACATGCCACCGCCCACCCGTAGCGTCCGTCGATCAGGAACTCGCTGAACAGCCGCAACCCGCACTGGTAGCCGCGGATCGTCGACGGCGCAAGATGCTTCTCGCTGGTCAGCCAGAGCGACCACTCATCGATATGCGCCGGGGTCCACTGCCACGGGTAGTCGTTGACGAACTCCATGAACCGACGGACCAGGTTCTCCCGCGACGTGATCGTCTCCTCACGAAGCCCGCGAGCAGCCTGCTGAGCACGCCAGCCACGAAACATCGCCTCCACCATCGCATCCTGCGGACGCAACGAAACCACACCGGACACCAGCTCCAGATGAGCTGCCCCCGCCAGATCGACCCGCCGCAACCCGACCCCCCACGCCACCCAACAGTGAACGAATCATGCATCAAATGGGATCACTTTGGCAAATGGCCAGGCCAGCAGCAGTTTTCACGGCATCAATCTGCTAGCCTGAAACCCCTACTCCATCAGGCAACCGGGCGATTCTCGCCCATCAGATGCAATTCCCGAGCGTTCGTATAGATGGCCTCGGTCGTCAAGGCGTTGGCGTGCCCCATGAACAGAGCAACGTCGCGCACTGGAATCCCGGCCTCGCCGCACAGGGACGCATAAGAGTGCCTCAAGGAATGAAACCGGCAGCCTGGAGGCAGTGCAGCACCTGGAAACATGCGGCTGGCACGCAACACCGAAGGCCGGAAGATGCCTTTGTAGAAATTCGCATGCCGCAGCGGCCGATCCCAATCGAGGATGATCCGCGCCTCGGCGTCCGCGACAGAAAGTCCCGCCAAGGCGGAGGCTTGCCGTCGTGCCCTTGCCTTGTTGGTCTCGTTGGTTTGGTTGGAGGAAGAAGGGTCCCCGCCAGCAGCTCGCGTATGGGCATCACCTGTGCGCTTGCCGGTGGGCTTCGGAGTGCTCAATGTAAAAGAAGGGAACAGCGGTGCCGCTGGCTCATTCCGGCGAGGATGCATCGCCAGATAGTCCGCGATCAACTCCGTTGTGGTAGGCGGCAGAGGAACCCTTCGCATTGAGCTGTCAGTCTTCGTTGGACCGTACTGTTCTTCATCAGCACCCCAACGCACCGTCCGCTCGACCCGCAAAGTCGCATGGCCCTCCGAGGGCAGCTCAACATCACCAACTTGTAGCCCGCCAAGCTCGGCTGCGCGCAGACCTGACCATGCCGCCAGATGAACGAGAATGTTGTAGGGCCAAGGCGCGGCGTCAACGAGCGCCGCAACCTGCTCCGCTGTCAGGAACTGCGCTCGGTCAACGATCCCGATCTTGGCGCCGTTCGTTCCAGACTCCTTCGGAAGGCGAACGTGGTCCGCAGGGTTCTTCGCGAGACGTCCGTCAACGACTGCTTGTTCCAGAACCATGCGGACCGTCCAGAACTGGTGCCGAACCGTGCTTGCTGCCTTGCCCGCAAGGGTCAGCCGATTGACCCATTCCTGTATGTAAGTCCGAGTGATCTTGTTGAGCGGATATCCGCCGAACACCGCGTCAATCCCGAGAGTCTTGCCGTCACCACGCCGCTGCGCCGCTGGCGTCAGCGCAGAGCGGTGGTTTCCGAAATTGCTGCGGGCGTTCCCCTTCCGAGATTCCAGCCATTTTTCAGCCGCATCGCGGAACAGCGCGCCACCCGCCTTGGGGTCGTACTCGACGCCACGGAGCTTCGCCTCTTCCTGCTTGACGCCGTACGCATCAGCAGCCTTCTTGGTTGGGAACGGTCGCTTGGTGCCGACCGAGCCATCAGGGCGGACCCACTCAACTTCCCAGACGAACTTACCGCTCTTCAGACGTCGCTTCTTCGAGTGCGCCATGGGATCAATGCCTCGCTTCGCTCGTCATATCAATCTCCTTCGGGATTCTCGGAGGCCGTGCCGGTCGTCTCGATCTGCTCGGCAATCGCCGCAACTTGGCGACTCCGGCGTTCCTCGTCGTCACGCTCGGTTCGCGTCCTCCAGCGTCATAAGACCATTGCCGGGCGGGTAACCCGCGCCATCGTCGGTCCGCATGCCAGCGGGGCGACCAGGGCTCGTCTGGGTGGGCTCGTGGTCCTCTACGATCTCGGCCTCGACAATCTCGCCATCCGAGGGGACGGATGTGGCGGAATTTTGGTCGGCGACTTGGTGGCTATCGCCGGCTCCAGAATCCAGGGCGGGTGGCTCCGAGAAGCCACGACGTGCTCGGGATTCCTCTCGGGTCATCGTGCCGATGCCAATAATCTTGTCGGCCAGTCCTTCCCACGGCTTGACGCCGACCTCAACATCAACCTTGTCGGTCCGCACGATGCCCGCACGATCAAGCGCCTCTTTTACCGCCGAGAGCTTGACCGCCTCGGATTCTGCGCTGTCCGCGATCTGTAGTAGCTGCTTCGCCATCCGGTCCGCTGCTTCATCGAGACGCCGACGTGCGGCACGTTTCGACTGGGGTGCTCGGCCCCCATGGCTTCCGCAGACTCGCTGCGCCTCCATCGCCACCTTGCTGCATTGCTCGCCGGTCTTCTTGTGGGCGATACAGCGCCGGTTCGGGTCCTTTGCCAGCGTCCAGGGACGCTCCTCTGGAGCCGATTCGAGGGGCGTCTGCTTCGATAGGTCTTCAGTCATGACGCCCTCCCGGTGTTCAGCTTTAGCCGTCCTTGCTGACGAATGTGGTGCCGAACTGCCTTCAGCGCTCCGGATAGCGCATCCCTAGCTTCGAAAACACAATCTGCCATCTGATGGGCAAACCAAACGTCAGTGTTGTAAGTGTTCGGCGCAGCGGTGTAGATCGTCTTGCCCGATGCCTTGGCATAACCGAGTTCGGCAAGAGTGCCGTAGGCAGTTACCGACTGGTCCGTGTCCGGACCCAGCCAAGCGTAGAACACGTCGCAATCGCTAATCGCGTTCATACATAGTATGGCCACGAGTGCACGAGGGCAGTCGCTGCCGCAAACAGGTTCTTCGAGAAAACCATGACTACTGGGCATGTGAGCACAACCGTGATCGCACCCGGTAAAGAATGGCCCGATATAGTTGATGTCAGAAAATATGGTCGGTATTGGCCGCCAACATTTCTCCACCCATGGGTACTCGATAGGAATGGTAGATCGCAGCTCAGGCGAGATATCATGGCGCCAGTCATTCGCCGTGATCTTCCCAGCCAGATAGAAATTTGCAGTCATGCTTTCCTCACTTCATTCTCTCCATTTTCAATGACCAGGTCTTTTAGTGTTCGAGTTGGGGTCCGAGTCGGGGTATTTTCGCCGGTTTCACCTGGTAGCACCATATAAATCGGCCGAGTCGGGGTACCCTCTCACCTTTGCATATATATCCGCGTATAGCGCTTCTTCGTTTAATCCATTAACCTCCCTGGCGTTAAATTTGTATATTCTAAAGAAAGTAAGAAATACCCCGACTCGCTTAACTCGGACCTGGTCATCACATGTAAATACCCCGCCTCGATACCCAGCTCTACGCGACTCGACCCGACTCGGGCTATTCAGCCCCTGGAGCATCACGAAATTGCACTTTCTGCTTTACCGTCATTCAGTACGTGCAACTTGTAGACGTTGGACCTCAGCGAAATACCTCGAAAATGCGGAATCTGCTTGCCGTCGACGCGGGGACGAGTGGAGTCGACGCGGTTGCCGAAGGCGGATCGAAGATCACGGGCGAACACCTCAAGGGCGGTCGAGTTGTAGCCGCGCCGACTACACCAGCCCCGCCAGACCTCGTACAGGTCCAGCTTCGGAACCACTTCATCCGGACCGAGCACACAGGCTTCCGCGACAAACTGCTTCAGCGGGCTACCAACGTCCTCCAGGATTTCCATCGCCTCTGCGCCCAGGCGCGGCTGGAGGAACCGGCCTCGTTCATTTAGCCGAGTGAGGCCGTCAAGGGCCCAGTTCAGAATCCCTGGCAGTTCCGGGATCAGGTCTGCCTTCAGCTCCTGGTCCTCACGACCCAAGTACGAAACCTGCGTTTCAATCGCGATGAACCGGCCCTTAATCGCCCCGGAGTTGTCAGGGATGCGCGGGATCTGGTTGCCCATCAGCACAAGGACCATGTCCAGCTTGCCGATCCAAGGTTCCTTCAACTTACGGTCCGCAGACACCGTGTCGTTGGCGATGATCTCTAGCAAGTGCTCGACCACATCAGCGCCACGCACATTTATTGCGGCGTCGGCGAAGATGCCCACGCGCTTGCCGATAAGTGGCCAGTACCCGAAGCGCCCAATAAGGTTCTTGGCGGTGACGGCGGCGTGGTTGCCCGCACCAACCAGAGCCTCAATGACGAAGGCGATGGTGCCCTTGCCCGAGCGTGGTGGGCCGGCCAGCAGCAGAGCCTTATGCTTCTCGGTGCGGTTGCCATCCAGGATGTAGCCGATCCATTCCTGTAGCGCCGCAATCGCGCCCTGCGCAGCATCCGCGTCGGACTCCGCGTCAAAGACCTCATCCAGGAACCGCAGCCAACGTTGTGGCCTGGCCGATTCGCTCTTGTACTTAAATGGCAGCGCTGCGGTGTTGAAGTACTCCGGGGTATGCGCCAACAATTCACGATCATTTACTCGCAAAAGCCCATTACTGCAGGCGATTACGCTGTCTTGGCAGCCAGTAAGCCAGCCACGCTCCTCCTCCGGCCCGAGCAGTACGTGGGCCGCAAGCGCATGCATGAGCCGCCGGAGGCTGCTTTCGTCAGGATTCCACTTTGTGAGTTTTCGTTCTTCACCTCGGAGGTACCAGGCAGGTTTCAGCGTCTCGTAGAGCAGCTTCTCCATCTGCTGCTTCTCAAGCGACGCCCAATGCGTTGTACGCCACTGGTACCAGTCGTGTCGCCAATGCAGTATCGGAGTGTTCGCGTCGGCGCAGCGCTTCGCGAACTCCTCAGCTGCTTCCGTCGGGACGGTTGGGCCGGGCCAAATATCGCAACCCGCGCCCGCGTCGTTTCCTTCGGGTATTTCGGGCAGGTTGGGTTTGACGAGCGCATACAGTTCGCCAATGGTGTGGCCCGCAACAAGGTAGTCGTCAAGACCAATCTTCTCGCCCATATCGCCATCGGGCAGATGCAAGAACTCGACGTGCGCGCCCTTGGTATCTTTCAGCCATACCGACAGCTCCTGTAATGCCTTGTGCACCTTTCGGTTACGCATCACATCGCCGTCGAAAGCCAGAATAACGCGCCGACCCCGCAGCAGAATATCGCGCCAATCCGGCAGTGCCGATCCGCCCTTGGCCACCCAACCCCAGACTCCGTTGAGTGCAACAATGACGAGGCCACGCTGCGCGCCGCAGTCTGCCTTCTTCGTGCCCTCCGTGATCCATAGAGGCGCATCAATTTCCTGCAGCCCGTCGCCAACGCCTGGGGGCACGTCGATGATGTTGGACTGCTTCATCGGCATCTCATACTTGGCGGGTTTGCCATCGCGCAGCCTGGGGTGGTCGGGCCGATACGTCCACCCTGCTGTAGACCCATCCGCACGCAGCAGCGGGAACATCAGACCGGGGTTGAGTTTGGACGCAGCATGCGACAGGCCCAATTCCCTTAAGCAAGTGGCGTTCTCTATGGTCTCGTAGCCGCGCAACGCCGCAAACTCAGGGCTAATGCCCGACGCCGCAAGCATTTCCAGATGGTGCGGTGCAAGCTTCGCTTCGTACTTGTCGGGGCCACCATTGCCACGGCCTGCACGCTCCGTGGAGCCGATATCGCCGCCTGGTGGCGGGGTCGTACCCGAAGATTCTTTAGAGACGTCTGCAGGGGAATCGGGCGGTATCATTGGCAATACTTCCTATGGCTTGGGGAGTTGTCAGTTGAGACCCGGTCCGCGATTCCCAAACGGACCGGGTTTCTGCTATTTGGCATTCGACGGTTCGCGGGGTTCCTGCCTCCCCCGGCATGACCGAATCCAGTCCAGACCGTCCTTTCTGCTGAACATGTTTCGGTTGCCAATCCGGGTGGGCACGATCTCGCGGCGGATGATCGCCCACTTGACCGCACGGCGGGTTACATCGACCAATCCCTCTTCGTAGTGCAGGAAGTGGTACAGCTCGGCCTCATTGAGGTTCGGCTTCTCGATCTCGGGCATTAGGCCCATTGCGTACTCCTTTCTGGGGCAACAGAAAACGCCGGTAAGGAGACTTCACACTGCGTAATGCATCATCTGCCTGAAGTAGGCAGAGCGAATACATTGCAGCGCGGAGATTCCCTTCCGGCGCTTAGGATTCGGTTGTTTTGCTTGTAACCGTTACCGTACCCGCACCGCGCCAGGTGCACTAGACCGCTTATCCAGCCCGGTTGAGCCTGGGCCAAATAGAACCGGAACTTGTTGCATTAGCGCTAAAGTCACTAGTGCTTCCTTAGCTTCGTCAGCAGCTGGTAGCCGAAGGCCCCGGTCGGAATGGCTCCCCGACTGGGGCTCTTTCGTTTTGCGGGACAAAGGGTTAACGGTCAGTCAGTGACGACACGAATGCTGACGCCGTCCTTCGTGTTGTCGTGTTCTTGGGCGACCTCGACCGCCGCATCGATCGAGCCGGCGACTGCCCAGACCACGCCGTCCGTGCGAACGATCCAGTTCTCTTCGCACAGCGGGATCCTGAGGATTTCCACCTTGATGTAATCCTCGGGCGGGATGAGCACAATGACCTCATTCGGCTCTAGCCGCGCATTCTTCGTTGAATTGATCACTTCGGGTTCCTCTCAATTTCGTTGCCGCCCAGGCTTGGGCGATATGGACAGTCATCGGTATGCACGATCACGCGGCCATCAGTGTTCGCGTTGCATCCGAAGCATTTGTGTTTGTGCGGGTAGGCGATGTAGTCGGGCACGGGGTCGCGATCCCTCCCCCAGGAACGCATCGGCTTCCGCCGCCTGCGGCTCATGTCGGGTAACTGCCACCGGCCAGTAGCCAGCGCAGGCAGTTGTCGCAGGTTGCGATAGCGATCAGCACGGTCCCGCACGCCCTCACCAGATACGAGATCGGTGCTTCTTCCGGCTCGGTCTTCCGAATCGTCCACCCGCCGTGGCAGTTCCGCCAGATCTCGTTAGAGGCCCACGTCGGCCATTTGTAGGAGTATCGCTTCCAGTCACATTCGACCCCGCCGTCCTTCGGATTCCGGCTCGCTAACCAGGCATCGACGTTGTACTCGGAAGTCAACACATGGATGTCCTCGGGCTTGCCCGCGAACACCCCGAGGGGGCGCATTGACCGGTCTGGGTCAAGCAGCCGCATCACGCGGTCGTAGTCGGTGCCCTCGCCGAACTCCGAGAGCCAATGACCTCCACGCGTGCGTGGACGCTCGACTAACTCGCCCATCATGCCAAGATCGTGGGGCCACGGACTGTTCTCGCCAGGACCACGCGAGGCCCAGGCGCGGCGGTGCATACCCATGACCGTCGTAACCATCTTCCGCAGGTCCGGTAGTCGCCTCAGCACCGGCAGAAGCTCCGCGTGGTCGTACTGCCTGGCCTCGCGCAGCGCAGCATCAAGCTGCTCCGCGCCCGCACGGATGCCTACCAAATCGTCGTCGGTGAAGTCAGGAATCTCGTATGGCTCGCTTAGGCCAGCTTCGACGCGGTCTTGATGCCGCTCCCGCACGTAGGCGCGAAGAGCGTTGTGGTCAACGTAATTGCTCATCGGGCCACCGCCTCGTCATCGGCGGAACGACGCATTGAACGCAACCAACGAAAAATGTCGCGCTCGGAATACCAGCAAGCTCCGCCAATCAGATAGCTCGGCAGGGTTCGATTGTTGGTCGCCAGTCGAACCGAACGCAGAGAGACGGGCAAACCAAATTTCGCTTGAGCGGCTTGAACGACGCCGTCCTTGCCCTTGATGTTGAACCGCCAATCGAGTTCAGCCTCGATGGGGTCAGGATCAGGTGGCCGCCCATTTTGGGCAGCATTGGACACAGCGATTCTTGACATTTGTTGATCCATTCCTTCGGTGATCGGTCGGTTACCAGAGCGCTGCGACGAATCGCGCCCCTCCCATGACGGGAGACAAACCTTCCCGGACCGGTCTCTATACCGAGACAGAACGGTCCAACGCAATGAACCTTACCCCTAATCGCGCCGAACCGGTTTCTAAGTGAGCCCGCAGCCGAGCCGCAACCAAAACTGTTGTTTTAGCCAAAACTTTCAATCCGCGCATTCACCAAATCGAGGGCTAGCCTTGCCTTTCCAGGAAAGGAAAGAAGATGGCAAAGCGCGGAATCCTTACCCAGGCCGATGCGGTCGTCGCCAAACTGGCAGACGGAACACCGACGAATCAGCTCTGGATGGAGTTTCAGGACGTCCTGTCGACTTGGAATGAGCGACGCACCAGATTGACAGACCTATTGACCTTCAGTACGACCGCAGCAGCCGACCCTGTGGTTCAGGGATTCGGCGGGTCCAAATTCGAAGGTGCTACCGAATATGGCGTGCCTCGGGCGGTGGGCACTCCGACTGCCGCACTCATGGGCTACACCTTCCGAGATCACGACCTCGCCTCCCGTCTGACATGGCGCGCGATGAGGTCCATGACAGCGGAGCAAGTGCGTGCCCAGTTCGCCGAGGCGCTCGACGCCGACTCGCGATTGACGACTGGCACTGTGCTGCAGCGGATTATGACCCCAACCCAGGGGATTAGCCCCGAGGGAAATCCGGTGTACGGGCTCTGGAACTCCGATGGCATGGTTCCAAATCCGTATCTCGGAACGGTATTCCCCGGTAGCACTTCGCATTACGTAGCAACCGAGAACGCAACTCTGGACTCTGCCGACGTAGAGGATGGGATTAACATGCTGCGCGCCAAAGGATTTGGTGTCGGCGCTGGGTCGCAGATCCTCATCATTGCCGGACCGTCCGAGTCGGAGGCGATACAAACCTGGCGCGCTGGCGAGCCGAGCCGGTCGAGTGGTCCTGATGCAAAGTTCGATTTCCTGCCCAGCTCGTCGGCTCCGCCGTTCATCCGGCAGGGCACTCTCATCGGGTCGGCGGCTCCGAACGACTACGAGGGCCTACCGATTCTCGGCTCCTACGGCCATGGCTGGCTGCACGAATGCCCGATAATGCCCGCGAAGTACGTGCTCCTTGTTGCGACCTCGGGGGCCAACGCCAACAACAACGTCTGCGGGTTCAGGGAACATCCGGCCAGCGAGTGGCAAGGGCTGAAGCAGCTACCTGGCAACTGGTCGACTTACCCTCTGGTGGAAAGCTTTTGGACGCGCAGCTTCGGTGTCGGAGTTCGCAACCGTGGCGCAGCCGTCGCGCTGCATTGTGTCGCCGACGACGAGTACGTTGCCCCGACGTTCGACCAGTAGGCGCTACCCATGGCCTTCGGCGGACGCCTCGACGCCGCAACCAGTAGTGGCCTCGCCGAGACCCGTGTCTACGGCGGTGGGTTTGCGCCCGGCCAGGATTTCCGTAACTTCGTTCTGGCAGAGCGGATTCCGCACCTCCCAGGTGCACGGTGTCGCGAGCACGCGGGCCTGTTCGATTCGGACGACGAGTCGGGCAATGCCAAGGCGCTGTCGCTATGCGCCGAATGCCCCGCCCTGGACGCCTGCGAGGAATGGCTGGAACGACTAGAGCCGTACCAGCGCCCCCGAGGGGTAGTCGCGGGCCGTGTTATTCGAAACAAGGGCCATATCGGAAAGAGGAGAGTGAGCTGACATGACGAAGAAGGATGGCGAATGGCAGCGATACCTCCGCGCCATGCGCGAAATGGGCCGCTTCGATCCGGGCACGTTCAAGCCGGGCCACAGCGAGTTCGGCGCCGTCGGAGACCGTGGCTACGAGCTACCACCCAGGCCTGACGGAACGCGATACCGGCCGACAGCAGCCTCGCAGAGCCTGCGCGGGCCAAAGTAGGCGAGCGGCGGTAGCCCGATTGAGTGTGGTTTTCGGGCTACCGCCGCGTCGATTATTTGATTAGTCGCGGAACCGCGTGATCCCCACGTACAGTCGGTCGCCATCGCCCACAAGGTCAGCAATGACTCGGAGCGCAGCCTCCTTCGATCCGGCCACCGCCCAGACACTGCCGTAAGAGGACAACGTCCACGAGTGGGTGCGCTCATCTTGTTTCACCGTCACCCTGCCGGACACCCAGTCGCGCATCCATTCAGCTCGCTGCGACCAATCAGAGTCCTGCAGGAAGAACGGTGGCTCAAGAACCACAGCGTCCTCGCTTTGAAGATGGACCTCGTTCAAATTCTTCCCAACAGCGGCCGCCACGCGGTGTCCGTTGGTTTCTAGGATTGTCATCATGTTGCTTTCCGGTTGGTTGGTGGCCACTCCCCGGAAAGCAGAAAGACCAGCGCTCACCGAGAAGTAGCACCTGCTGTTGCAGGGTTTCTTCTCGATGCACGCCAGTCTCAGTGGTTTAGCGCATCGCGTCGGTCCGTAGCGTGTCGCCGATCAAGCGGCTCAGCTATGTGGCCTTTCGCAGTCGGTTGTCTCTCCGACGTCATCAACACGGTACCGACGCCGACGCCGCGCTACTAGAGGGCTGATGGGAGCCACCCAGTCGGACCTGCACGTTCTCCACACTTGTCCTCGCCGCGTGGCCGGCGGAGCGGTAGCCACCGAACGCGCCATCCTGTGCAGCGGCTACCAGGCCATCATGTCGATGAGCTCGAACTCGTAATCGAATGGCACATGCGTGCGCTCATCGCGACTGGGTCGCCCATCGGGCAGCGCCGAGTGACGTATCCAAACAGACACACCTGGGACGTTGCCCTCGGCGAAGTGCTTGACCTTGAGGATCTTGGCGCTGTAGTTCACCTCGACATCCGAGTCATAGCAGCCGACGAACTGACCAACATGTTGTTCGGTTAAATCCCTCGCTCTAATCCGCGTGTTGGAGACAACGGCTCCTGTCTCCGGACCGTGCCCAACGACATCAGTTATGAACACGTCGGGCTGGTCATCGCCTTCGCTCATCGTCTGATTTTCCCATCGCTGCCGAGCGTCTACGGGGCATGTCGCGCTGCGTGTTGCCCAGCGGCTTGCAGGGCTCGGCCGAACGTCCGTTCGAGAAACCCGGACAGAACCCCCAGCGCCGCGTTAGCCCTACCAGCGCCGATCCGCCGTTGTAGCTCTATCCAGGCCGATAAGAGCTGGTAGCGATAGCTGTTGTACCAGCGGCGATAGATAGCTGAGAAGTCGCGTTTATAGCTTCCCAAGCTGAATACGCGGGTTCGATTCCCGTCATCGGCTCCAAGAGACTTACTGCTCAAACCAATGATGGCAAGCCCGCGGTGGACCACTTTCTGCCTTGTTGACCGTCGTATGACCGTGGTATGGCGAGCGTCTAGCCCAATAATGTTTGCCCAACCGACTGACGCGACAGGGCTTCGAAGCGATCCTGAAGACGATCGCATACGACAAGGCATCCCCAGTTAGGCCAATTGGCGAGGCCGCCCAAAGAATCCTTTCCCGATCACTTCATTCGAGATTCGAGTCGCACAGTCCTCAGCGGAGTAACGTATGCCCTGGAGAGGAGCGCATCGCAGCCGGTGCGGCGGGGACTTTGGCGGATCTCGACAAGCTTGTCACGATGTGCAAGAAGAGCTCGTTACAGATGCGACCGACTCTGCCCCTTGGGCAGTCGATGGCCCTCGGCGACTGTGGGTACATCGAAGACAACGCTTTCCGCTACCTTGGGACCTCCGACACGATGCTCGGCGTGCCGGCGGGCGATCCCATTCCTGGCAAGAGCCAGCAGTCGGTCGAGATCGTCTCGGGCAAGGACGTAAATATTACCGTCCACGCCAAGGGCGAACCATCAGCGGCATTTAATATCGTTATCGACGCCGAGGCCGCGGTCGAGATCACCTTCGCATCTAGTAAGTCGTTCTTTATCGCTGCCGAAAATGTGCATGTGTTCACGATGAAAGACCCAGTCATTCTTCTCGCCGCGCTGCTCAAGCTGTTCAACGTAGGCGCCTGGCAGAAGCACTTCTGCTTCATCTACCAGATTGGAGTCGCAAGCTCGTATTCTGCTGCGCTCTCGCACGAGAGCAGCGCAAAGTTATTGCTAAATGCGGACGTCAATCTAGCGCCGGTCGAAGTATCTATTGCCAGTTTGGCGGCCGGGGTAAAATTCGCTCGTCAGAGCGGGTCGGTAGAACGCATAATTGCTAAGCGCGATGTCACTGCGTTCTACAATGCGTACCGAATAAAGGATCGCTTCTTTAGCGGACCGACCGTCAAGACAGCCGCCAAGCTTGGTCCAGACGCGCCCGCTGACACTATCCGGAAAGCACTTGATGTTGCTGACAATCCATTCCAGCACGTAGAGGGTTGATCGTTCGCCTAGCCGCGTGCGCCCGCCTGGGCGGCGCGGGTTAGACCCGTCTCGACGGGCAGTTTAATCCCCGCCCCTGCGTGTACGTGCCAGCCATTAAGCTCGCCGATCAAGCGATTCAGACACGCACGGTTAGTCTCGACCACGACCATGTCCTGCGTAGCGGCGACGACAGACATACCGGGGGCTGCCTCGATACGGCGCACATCATCAGGAGGCGCGTCGCGCCCCTCCGTGTAATAGAGCAGGTAACGTCTCATGGGCTCGTGTTTGATGCTATCACTAGGCCCGTCCCCACCAGATCTGCGGGAAAGCCCAACCCAAGATTCCCCTCTCGAAGCTCCTTAAGCACCGCCTGCGCCCGACCGATGGACCGTTCTTGGCGGACTAGTCCACTTTCGGCCAGTATCCGCGCAACTAAGGCCGTCACTACAGGAGCAGCCTGCGACGTCCCATCCATCACGCCCCATTCGCCGTCAGGCAGCGTCGAGATGGTTCCGACACCCGGCGCGGCGACGTCGTCGTGACGCACTCGATTTGAAAAACCCGCGACGTAGTCATCAGGGTCTGTACCGGGAGGCCCCGCCTCGTGGTACACCGAGGCGGCGTGCTTGGGATAACTTCTCCTGCGTCCGAGCGCAGCCACCCCGACCACTCCGTCGATGGACGCTGGAAAGGCCAGCGGTTCGCGACTTCCATTTCCCGCTGCTACGACGACGATGACCCCTTCAGCTATCGCTTGAACAATACGGCGCTCAAGCAGGTGGTCGTTTCCTGCCAACTCCACCGAGAGGTTGATTACGTCACACCCATCGTCTACGGCATCGCGGACCGCGGCGGAGAGGGAGTAGGAGCGGCCGACCTCGTCCTCCTCGTAAATGCGGTAGCTACGTAGGGTTACTCCTGGAGCGATACCCCGCCTCGGACGTACCGCTCTTGAAGCGATCACGCCTGCGACGTGAGTTCCGTGGGGCGAATCACCTGCCGTCCACGGCATCTCGAGCGGGCCGAGCGGATAGCTGCGACCTCCTTGCACAGTCAAGTCCGGGTGAGGCCCCACACCTGTGTCGATCACGCCCACTACAACACCGTCCCCGGCATCCAGGTCACAGGCCGTGTAGCGCTGGCGAAGTCCATCGATGTGCCCCTGCGCGATTGGCGCCAACGTGACCTCGAGATCATCGTCGGTCAATTGCACGTTGCGTGTTGCCCATGACCAATGACTAGGTGCGGGGTCGAC
This sequence comes from Mycolicibacterium tusciae JS617, assembly GCF_000243415.2. The sequence continues at coordinate 6,112,788 of NZ_KI912270.1, read as the reverse complement.
CCATACATGCTGCAGCTCTGTGCCACTAGCGTTAAGCGTCGCTGTCCCCTTGCTGTCGGTGCGGCGGTAGTCGACGGTCAGGTCCGCCATCATCCCTGTCACGATCACGCCCCTGAGCCGCGCGCCGCTTGAGGACTTAACAATGATCTTGACGTTCTGCTTTGGGGTGCCGCGGGGGACTTTGCGACGCTTTAGAGCTGGTCGCGCCACAGCCGGATAGACGGGAACGTCCTCAAACAGCTCCACGCCGACAGAGCGCAGCTCCGCTGCAACTGAGGGAGTCGTTCGGATCAGCGCCGCATCACCTGGCCGACGATCGAGAAGCTCGACATTTCCCAAAGTCGTCGCATTGGTCGGTTGGCCAACACGGCGGCGTAGTAGTCCACCCACAAGGGGTACAGAAACCGCGTAGAGCGGGAGGTTCCCGAATGCTATGCCGCCCGCCGCCAAGATCGTCGATGCTCCGACAGACAGGCTCCTCAACCCGTGTCCTAGCCCAGACGGCGTTACAAGCGATCGCACGCCAAAAGAGATTGGCCGGTAGAGAGATGCGGCCGGATCCTCGACCACGATGTACTCAGTGGGCTCCTCCGCTCTTTGGGTGCGCCATCGCGCCGCATACAGCAAGTCCATTTGTTCCGTGCCGTTCATTTTGCCGCCCCACTTCGTGATACAAATCGGATCGATGGAGTCTCCGACCTATATCACGACGTTGTCACAACCTAGGTGAACTGACCAGCACTCGGCTGATCAGTTTAGACGTGTTTGTTGACGACGGTCGAAATCTAGGCCAGAAGCGACGGTGAAAAGTAGGCCACGTGGTCGTGGTTATTGTGCCGTGTTGTCGGCTCTGGCGGAGGGCAAGGTGTCGATTCCGGTGTCCTTGAGCCGATAGCTGGAGCCTTTGAGGGTCAAGACGTCCGCGTGGTGCACGATGCGGTCGATCATCGCGGCGGCCACCACTTGATCACCGAACACGTCGCCCCAGCGGGCGAAGGGCAGGTTCGAGGTCAGGATCAGCGAGGCGTGTTCGTAGCGGCTGGAGACCAGTTGGAAGAACAGGTTCGCGGCGTCCTGCTCGAACGGGATGTAGCCGACTTCGTCGACTTATGCCGACCTCGGCATAAGTCGACCTATGCCGACCCCGTGACTATGCCGACTCGTGCCGGTAAAGGTGTCGAACTGGTTGCGGAGGTGGTGATCTCGGAACATGTGCTGTGCGGTCGTTGTGGTCGGCATAGTTATAGGCCTTCGAGGAAGACGAGCAGCTTGTCGCGTGGGCGGTAGCAGCCGGGTTTGGTGGAGGGCGAGGTCATCGCATCGAGTGCTCGCTGCTTGATGGTGAGGTCGGTGTGCAGGTAGATGCCGGTTGATCGGATGTCGGCGTGACCGAGCCATAAAGCGATGACCGCAGTGTCGATTCCGGCGTGCAGCAGCGACATTGCGCAGGTGTGCCGCAGCACGTGCGGGTGCAGTTCGGCGGGTCGGATCGTGGGGCACGTTCGCGCAGCAGTAACCGCGTGCAGTCGGACGAGCCTTTCGACTGCGTCGGTGCTGAGCCGCCGTCCGGACCGGGTGGGAAACAGGGGCTGATCGCGGGCGTCACCACGCTCGGTGAGCCAGATGCGCAGCACTGCTTGGGTTGTCGTCGTCAGGGGAACCGCGCGGCGCTTTCGGCCTTTCCCCATGCAGCGAACGCTCGATCCGTCTCCGAAGGTGATGTCGCTGCAGTTGAGACCGGTCAGTTCTGCAACCCGTAGCCCAGTCTGGCTCGCCAACAGCAGTAGCGCACGGTCTCTGCGGCCTTCCCATCGATCCGTGTCGGGAGCGTCGATGAGGGCCTCGATCTCAGTCGCGGTGAGGAAGGTGATGAGTTGCTTGTCGAACCGTTTGGCCGGTATCGCCAAGACCCGCTGGATCACCTCGGCGTGCTCGGGGTGGCGCAGAGCGGCGAAGCCAAACAGGGAGCGGATCGCGGTTAGCCGAAGATTGCGGGTGCGGGCGCTGTTGCGCCGAACGTGTTCGAGGTGGTCGAGGAACGCCGCGATCAGGTCGGCGTCGAGGTCGGTCCACTCCAGCCGCGAGGGCGCCTTGCCGGTGCGCTCTTGGGCGAACCCGATCAGCAGCCGAAGGGAGTCGCGGTAGGACGCGATGGTGCGTGGACTGACTTGGCGCTGCTTGGTGAGCCGGTCGGTGAAGAACGCTTGCAGCGTCGGCGCGATGGGGCTCATCGGGTGCCGCCCGGCATGCTGGTTGCTTCCAGGCGTGAGGCCGCCAAGGCCAGCAGTTCTGGGGCGGCCGATAGATACCAGTAAGTCCACCGCGGATCGCGATGGCCCAGGTAGGTCGATAGCACCGGTAGGCGTGCCTCGACGTCCTCTCCGGCGCAATACCAGCCGATCAGGGTGCGGATAGCGAAGGTGTGTCGCAGGTCGTGAATCCGTGGCTGCGACGGCGCATCCGCACCGATTCCCGCACTGTCACAGAGGTTTCGAAACACCGACTGAACTGTTTGATAGACCATCCGGTTGCCCCGGCTGGAGACAAAGAAGCTCGCTGTCGCCGGCTGGGAGTGAACGTCGTCACGCAACCTGGCGTAGCACTGCAGCGCGTCGAGAACAGAGGGATGCAACGGCACGATGCGCGACTTACCGAACTTCGATTCGCGGATCAGCAGCCGCGCATCCAAGGAGCAGACATCGGCGCGGTCAAGACGGATCACTTCACCGACCCGCATCCCGGTGGCGGCCAACAGCCCGATCATGCTGTGGTGGGTCGCGCAGGCGAACCGGGTCCGTAAACCTTGGGCGCCGCCCAACAGCATGTCAATATCAGTGGGACTGAAAATGTAGGGCTCGTGGCGTTGTCGCCGTGAACCGACCACGCCGAACGGGGGGATCTCGGTGCGGGCGTCGAGCCCGGCCATGTGTCGAGCGAAGCCACGGGCGATGGTCATTCGGCGGGACGCCACGGTGCCCAAAGGATCGACGTCGGGTGCGTTGGCCCACGCCATCGCGGCAGCCACGGTCACCGTTGGCAGGCCGGCGTCATCGAGGACGGCCACGAAACGAGGTAGCAGGCGGTGGTACTCGGCCAGGTCATGGCCCAGCTGGTTTCGTAGCCGCAGATAATCCGCCGCGGCGTCAGACAGTGCGGTCACTGGTCGTCTCCGGGCCAGGGCAGCGCGATCGTTCTCAGGGTCGCCAGGTCGACTTTGGCGTAGAGAGCGGTGGTGGCCAGATCGCGGTGACGAAGCACCTGACCGATATCGGCGAGTTTGACTCCGCGCTGCAGCATCTCGGTGGCCAGGGTGTGCCGCAGCCGGTGCGCCCCGACACGTGGGAGCCCGGCCCGATCGCACGCTCGCCGTGTCACGTCGCTGACCAAATCTGGTCTGATCGCTCGGCGAGGCGCTTTGCACGAGACGAACACCGCGCGCAACTGGGTCCGCGGACGGACGTCGGTGAGATAGTCAGCCAGGGCTTCGCCAACCTCTTCCGGCAACGGCATTCCGTCCTCGCGACACGCTTTGCCGTGCAGAATGATCCGACCGGCACGCCAGTCGATGTCATCGAGTTGCATCCGCGCGACCTCAATCGAGCGCAACCCAAGACGGGCCACCAGCATCAGAATCGCGTAGTCGCGAACCTGGACGGGGTCGCTGCGGTCGCAATGATCCAGCAGCTGCTGCACGTGCCCAGCGGGCAGGGCCTTGGGAATGCCGGTGTCGCGCCAGCCCGCAACGGGGGGAACTGCTGTGGTCAACAGTCGCGGCGTCAGCCCCCGAACGAACAGGAAGCGCAACAACGAGCGCAGCTCGGCGACTCGGCCTTTGGCTGAGCCGACGCTGACTCGCTGGCTCTCCTGCAGAAGGAACGCCACCACCTCGGCGCCGGTCACCGCGACGCCGGAATCGAGTTGATGCAGTGTCAGGAATCGGCGGGCCAGGTTCTCGTAGCGGATGACGGTCATCTGCGCCAGACCACGTTCGTCGATCAGCCAACCGCGGTAATCGGCAAGCAGTCGCTGCAGCGGACTATCATTCATGGACGCTTCCACGACGACGCCCTGCTCACGCAGGAACCTGATCATGGGCTCGAAGCTCTTGACGCTCGGTATCTTTCGCGCCCCGGCAGCAATCCGGTGCTGACGGAAGGCATCCAGCGACGCAGGCGACAAATCGCCCGGTTGCACACCGTGTTGCTGCATCCACCGGCCGACTGCGCCGACGTCTTTCAACATGTTCCGAATCGCGAGATCCGAATATCCCAGCTCCGACCACCTGGCGTGCAAGCCGGCAATAAACGGCCCCATCCGGCCAGGCTTCCTGCGGGTTCCCGACATGACCTCATCTCCGTACTTGGAGCACCGTGCTCCAACCACAGAAGCGTCACCACAACGCCGGAACTATGCCGAGCATTTTGGAGACTCTGGAACCGATCCGCACGACGCAACCAGGCGCTTCGTTCAGCGACCCCGGCACGAGTCGGCATAGTCACGGGGTCGGCATAGGTCGACTTATGCCGACCTCGGCATAAGTCGACGAGGTCGGCTACATCCCCTTCGAGCAGGACGCGGCGAACCTGTTCTTCCAACTGGTCTCCAGCCGCTACGAGCACGCCTCACTGATTCTGACCTCGAACCTGCCCTTCGCCCGCTGGGGCGACGTGTTTGGAGACCAAGTGGTGGCCGCGGCGATGATCGACCGCATCGTGCACCACGCCGACGTCCTGACCCTCAAAGGCTCCAGCTATCGGCTCAAAGACACCGGAATCGACACCTTGCCCTCCGCCAGAGCCGACAACACGGCACAATAACCACGACCACGTGGCCTACTTTTCACCGTCGCTTCTGGCCTACTTTTCGACCGTCGTCAACACACGTTCCGACAACGAGGTTGTTCTGCTTCTGGGCCGCGATCGTCGCCGCTACTGCCTGCCGCACTTTGTTGCGTTGTGTCACCACATCACTCGGGATGCCAGCCATCGTCTAATCGCAACATACGAAGCTCCGGCACGGCTACGGTTTGTCGAGGACGTGCGCCTCAGTGTGCCTCAGCTAGCCAATTCTCGACGTCGGCCCGGCGGTAGAGCACCCGTCGTCCCAACTTGACCGAGGGCGGACCACCGGAGCCTGTGTGCCGCCAGTATCGCAAGGTGCCGACAGACATTCGGGTCATCGCGGCCACGTCGGCCACTGTCAGCAAGTCGCCATTCCGGTGCTCGGTGATTTTGGCGGCTGCTGGCTTCGCCGGTTTCTGCAGTCGCTGGGTCAGCATTGCTTCCGCGATGGCCAGCAGCGCGTAAGTGCTGGCCAGTTTCCACGGTGACGTGTGAGCGGGATCGATCTGTTCTGCTGCTTTGATGGCCCTGGTGAACCAGTCGGATGCGCTGGCTTGAGTCGGCACGGTTCGTCCGTCGACATCGGCCAGCCAGCGCTCCACGTCTTCGCGGCGATACAGCGTGCGGGAACCCGCCTTAATCGTCTTGGGTCCCTGACCGCTTTGCCGCCAGTAGCTGAGTGTGTGCACCGACAAACCCGTGAGCTGTGCAACCTCGACAGCCGTCAGATTCTGGTTGCCCAGCGGCACCCGAGCATCGTCAGGTTCGCCGAACTTGGCGCAGTCGCAGTCTAGTGCGGCACAGGGTGATCCCCCGGGCCGTCCACCGCCGCCACCGTGATGCACGCTGGCGAAATGCCCACACTGGCCGCATCGGGCCATCGCCTTGATCGACCCAGGGTCGCCAGTCATGAGCTGCGCCGTTTCCGCACTCGTAGGGGCGCATTCATCGGCCGCATCAGCTGCTCATCGATCTCGTTGAGGTCAACGCGGATCGTTCGGCGCGAGCGGCCCATCCGGTATCCGGTCAACTCGCCGTCGGCGATCAATCGCCGCACAGTGCGGTCGCTGACTTGGAGGTAGTCGGCGGCCTCGGCGATGCTGATGTATCTCCGCTTCACGGAGCCCGGCAGATTCGGATGAGACCTAGCTGCAGTAGCGATTCCCGGTCGATGCGGATAGTTCTGCTGGAGCCGATGCGTCGGGCATCAAGTTGTTCGTAGGCGATCATTCTGCGAATCAGATGTGGGCTGACTTGGTAGTAGTCACCGGCTTGTCTGAGTGTCACCCACCGCGGCAACATCTCGGCGGGCGGGATGGGTTCTCCGCGCATCTGGAGTACTGAACCTCGTTCGACACGAATGAAACGGCCCCACGGTGCGACGCCGCCTCGGACGCCGATTCGGCGGAACTCTAGGTCTGGCAGCATCTTGTGGTAGACCTCGCTGCGATCAAGCCCGCAGTACTCGGCTACCTGCGTAATCGTCAGCCACGGCGGAAGCGTGGTCACGCTTCGCGAATCTTGTTGATGCACTTCGGGCACATCGAGGCGTTGGATTCTTTCGGCTGGCCGCAGGAAGGGCAGATCACCTTGCGGCGCTTACGTGCTGCCGCCGACTTCATCGCCATCCGCTGCATGTGCGCTTTGCGCGCCCACTCAGCCCGCTTGGCGCGCTCCTGCGGTGTCAGTGCACCTTCGGGGTCAACTTCGCGTTCAAACCGTTCCAACGCCGCCTTTCTGGCAGGCCGGGTCCGTGCCGTCCGGTCCTCGGTTCTGGCCCAAGATTCGAATGCTCCGAGCCGGGCCCGCATGATGCGGAATTGTGGGGTGTCGTCCGCTGCCACCGACGAGATACTAGGTACGCCAGGAAAAGACGAGTCGACCGTAGGTTTTCGACTGTGTGCTGTTTGGGTGATCAGCGGTCAGACGCGGCGCTGCCCCAGCTGGGCCAGGCGTGAGCGGGATTACGGCTCACTCAACAGGTCGCGTGGATCGACGCCAAGGAAGTCCGCGATCTTCTCCAGAGTCTGAAGAGTGAGGTTGCGCTCTCCGCGCTCGACGGAACTGAAGTAGGTGCGGTGGACGCCCATTCGTTCGGCGAACGCCTCCTGGCTGAAGCCTTGCTCCATGCGTTGGCGACGCAGGTTGTGCCCCACGATCCGCTGCAGCTGGCCTTCCATTTCGGGAATTACGGTCCCGTGCCGCTACTTGTTGGTCTACAGACTTATAAGTAGCATCATTTTGCCTGTGTACTCGCTTGTTGCGGGGTGTTGGCGGGCACTCGGCGGGGCCGAGGATTGCAGAAGGGTGATCGATGAAACTGATCCTTCTGCTCGTCGGCCCCGGGTGTGCTGACACCGCTATCTCGTGGTGTGCAGGTCGAAACCGTCGCTCATGGGCGCAAAATTCCGAGCGCAATCGGCGGCGCGCTATGACCATGGACCTTCCATCTTCCCCTGGTTGGTACCGCGACCCATACGGTGAAGAGGGCGAGCGGTATTGGGATGGGTGGCGGTGGACGTCGCTGTATGCATCGATCGCAGAGGCACCTGTCGGGGATGATGAGTTTGATGTTGCCCCTGGGACTTACCCAATTCCTGCCTATGAGATCGAGCGCGATGCTTCCGCTTCGCATCGCACACGGCCGATAGTCGCACAGCACGTCTGTCCGCCACCGCGTCCCACGTCGTCGCCCATGAACGATGCCGAGACATCGCCGCTTCGACGGTGTCCCGGCTCGGACGGACCTCAAAACGAGCCGTACTGGAACGAACGGCAGTGGACGAAGGATCGGGGGCCTACATCGCAATCGAGTCCGTTACCGATCTCGCGGCCGGAGCTATCACAACGTGCCCGGTTCCGACCACCTGTTGCGCGGAGTCGAAGAATTACCTCCGCGAGCCACAGTCAACCGAAGGTGGCGGGTCACAAATCGACTCACAAAAATGGTCGTCGTTGGCTCCTGATCACGGGTCTGGTCGCGACCTCTTTCGCTGTGCTCGCCATCGCGGGTTTGGTCGTCCACCGCCCTTCCCTCAGCGAGGACGAAGAGCGGTATCTGAGCACGGTGACCAAGGAGAGGTGGCCAGGATGGAGCCGGTGGCCCGCCGATGAAGTGGTACTAGACCAGGGCCGCGAGATATGCGCAGCGCTGCGTGAAAATCCTGAACTGGTTCTCGGGGCACTGCCGTTCTATCTGGACGGCTTGCCTGATCAAAGTGCTCAGGCCGATTGGCAGATCGCGGCAGCCGTCGGCGCGCTTTGTCGCGATCAGGCGTGGAGGATTCGAAGCGGCCAATGAGGAAATCCTTCTGGTTCTCCCTGATCGTCGCGATGGCGACGTTGGCGGGATGTTCATCCCCGTCTCCGCCCCCAGCGCGGACAGAGATCGCCGGCGGTACAGCGACTGCCGGGCGGTTGACCGGAACGATGGACGACTGGCAGGACACCCTTTGCGGCGTCGTCGAGGCTGGTTCCCGGCTAATGCCATCGGCGACTGACCGTGGCCGGTGTATGGGGCGTAGCGGCACTGGCATCTACATGTTTGGCACGTATCCGCTGCGCTCGGAGTCGGCGATTAGTGCCGACCTGGCCATTCTGGGCCCATACGCCGAGGGAAACACTGCCACCAAGAGCGTGATATTTGCAGTCGGTCCGCAGGAGAACCGCTCGCTATTAGCTCCGTTAGAGCAGTTCGGTTTCGTCATACATCCGGGCAATAGGTCCGCGTGTTCATCGGACGGTGTGCAAGTCGAATGTCCTGCACGGGGCGGAACCCCGACAGCATTGCCGACGACCGCGCCACAGCCGCTTCCCCCTGCACCACAGTCCCAAACGCCCGCAGGTCCAGGCTCATCACCGAATTCACCTGAGGCGCGTCGGTTTCTTCAAGCGCTCGATGCGGCTCAGATTCTGCAGCTGGGTAGCGTCTACTCACCTGGCATCCTCAGTGCCGCCAATCGTGCCTGTGCCCAGCGCAACAGCGGCTGGGATCTGAGCCGTATCACCACCTCGCTGGGCCAAGACCTGCGAACGGTCGGCATGAAGTGGGTAACAGGCAATATCTCGGGCGGGATCGTCAGCATTGCTTTCACGCAGCTATGCCCTCGATGACTCCTGCGAGCTGACAATTGCGCGAGGCTTGGTGTCACGGCGTCAGTCGCGGAGCGTCGCGACTGGGCGGGCACAGCTGAGTCGCAACCGCGACGACTCTTAAGCCTGTTGTCAGCGGAAAGCTGCGGTGCCACTGAGGTGAGCCCGTCGTAGTGGTCCAGTCATTGTGGGACTCTGTTGCCCGGTGTTCGGGCGAGGAAGAATCAACAACGACATGGCATCGAACAAGCGCCGGCGGCATACGCCGGATCAGATCATCCGCAAGCTCGCCGAGGGCAACAAGCTCCTGGGGGCCGGCCAGGAGCTCGACGAGGTGTGCCGACACCTGCAGATCGCGGAGTCGACGTGGCATCGCTGGCTTGCCCAGTACGGCGGCATGAAAGCCAACGAGGCCAAACGGCTCAAAGAACTCGAGGCCGAGAACACCCGATTGAAGAAGTTGGTCGCCAACCAGGCCCTCGACATCGACATGCTCAAGGAGATCTCGGCGGGAAACTTCTGACCCCGAACCGCAAGCGCCGCGCCGTCACGGCGCTGCGCGACCGGTTCGGGGTTTCCGAGCGCCGCGCCTGCACAGTGGTTGGCCTGCACCGTTCCACGATGCGCCTGACACCGCCGCCGATCACCACCGAGGAGGCCGAGTTGCGCGCCTGGCTGCGCCGGTTCTCCACTGACCGGCCCCGCTGGGGGATGGCGGCGGGCAGCCAAGATGGCCCGCCGAGCCGGCTGGCAGGTCAACAACAAGCGCATCCGTCGTCTGTGGCGCGAGGAGGGCCTCCGCGTCCCGCAGCGCCGCAAGAAGAAGCGTCTGACCGGTATCGGTATCGCCGTGGGCGCGATGTCACCGATTCGTCCGAACGTCATCTGGGCGATGGACTTCCAGTTCGACACCACCGCCGATGGCCGCACCTTGAAGATGTTGAACGTCATCGACGAGTTCACCCGCGAAGCCCTCGCGATCGAAGTCGATCGTGGCATCGACGCCGACGGCGTCGTCGACGTGCTGGATCGCCTGGCTCTGCACCACGGTGCGCCGCACTACGTGCGCTTCGACAACGGTCCCGAGTTCGTGGCCCACGCGGTCAGTGATTGGTGCCGATTCAACAGTGCTGGTTCACTTTTCATCGATCCGGGCTCGCCTTGGCAGAACGCCTGGATCGAGTCGTTCAACGGCAGGCTTCGTGATGAACTGCTCAACTCATGGCGCTTCGACTCGCTCCTGGAAGCCCGCGTGATCATCGAGGACTGGCGGGTCGACTACAACGCCAACAGGCCCCACTCCGCCCATGGCGAGCTCACCCCTGCCGAGTTCGCTCTACAGTGGACCACGACCCACCAACCCCAAGTCGCATAGCGACTGGACCACCAAACGGGTCCCCCTCACCACCGCAGTCCGGTACTAAGCGGCAACGAGCTGCACTGCGGTCTCCATCCCACAAGTGTCGACCGCTCTGCGTTGAGGGCATTTAGCGGCGCTACCTGCAAACATTGGTTACGATCCTGACGGTCTCCACTTCAGCACGCGCACGTAGGTCACGTTCTCAACAGTGAGGCGGGAAATTGGGCGAAGAAGACGACGACCAGAACACTCCAAGAGCTTCCGCGCCCAAGTCGTCGGAGCGCGAGTATTCCGTGGAAGAAGTAGTGCTGGAGAACGTGCCACCGGAAGTTTCTGAACCCGCCGCACGCGGCGAGCACACTAGGGCGCTCATAGGGTTGATCATCGGCGGCCTCGCCGTGCTGGCTGGAGTTGTACTGATCTTTATGCGGTTCAGCGGTACGGTTAAGCTTGAGTTTCAATCAGCTGACACCGCGATCTCTTTGAACACCGGATGGGTTGGACTTGCGGTTATAGTGGTGGGTGCGCTGATAATCGTGGTCACCCGAGCTAAGATCACTATCAAGAACAAGAAGACGTGAGGCTCGAAGGAAGCACAAAGTTGGACTACACCGAATACGAGCAATGGCTACGTCGGCTCGTCGAGGACGGTCGACTAGACGGTGCTGCCTGCGATGACTTGCTTGAGCAGCGCCGACTGTTCGACGCCAAACGTAACGAGTTCGCACGCCTCTACCCAGGCTTGGTCGTTGGAGTGGTGGGTGGAGACGTCGTGGTGTACAACACCGTAAGTGAGTTGCTGGGCAAAGCAACTCTCACGGAGCACCAGGTCTATTACGAAGAGATACCCGAAGCTTCCACGGCAACACCGCTGGTAGCAGCGCCCTTACTAGAGGCGATTAGATAGTCAATCGTCGATGAATCTGCGCGGCGGCGGCCTGCGTCCAGTGCAAGCCGGGCGCGTAATTGGCGCTCGTGCTAGTGATGGCGTGCGTTCTGCGGTGGATGTCACATGGCTGGTTGACACCGGGGCAGACCTGGCGACTGTACGGGACAAGATTGGAAAGTTGTTCCATTACGAGACGTCTGTCGCATCAACGGCCAGGCCCACTACGGGCGGTGGGGGCATCCTCGTAGTAAGTGGACTTGAGGCCGAATTTTCCGTCACGGATTCTTACGGCAACGACAGAATCGTCGTATCGAACCAGCTTATGGGCGTGAAGTCGAACGACGCTGGCTCAGACCTCTTGGGGATGGAACAGCTGGCCGATGTTCGAGTCAGTGTCGAATGGAGTCCCGCAAACGGCTGGGGAAACCTCCGTTCCTAGCGTACGTCCAAGTTCGCTGGGCCGCTGCGTCCTAGCCGCCGCAGTGGTCGGTGAGCAGAGTTACTAGCATCCCCGTCTGAGGGCTCACCGCGATGATCTATCGCTACCGCAGGACTGACCTACGTGCACAACGCGCCCGTGCTGCCGCGCTCCCTTCCTGACCCTGGCTCCAACTCCAGACTCTTCGGACGCCTATCTGGACTAGGCCCATGTGAGACCGCTGGTGGTGACCAATCCGCCGTCTAATTAGGGTGGTTTGCGTCTTGATGGACGGTAATCTAAGATGACTCTAGAGTTCATCTAGACACCAACGGGGAGTGGAATGCCTAAGGCCCAGACCGTCGGCTACGTGCGTGTTAGCACCGTCGATCAGAATACTGAGCGTCAATTAGACGGGGTTCAACTGGACAAGGTATTCACCGACCACGCCAGCGGAAAGGACACCGACCGGCCCGCGTTGACCGAGTGCCTCGGCTACGTCCGGGAAGGCGACGAGCTGGTGGTCCACAGCATGGACCGGCTGGCCCGGTCGCTAGTCGATCTCCGCCAGACCGTTGATCAGCTGACCGCCAAGGGCGTGCGGGTTCGGTTCGCCAAGGAAGGTCTGACTTTCGGGGACACCAGCGACCCGTGCGCTGTGCTGATGCTGTCGGTGATGGGCGCGGTGGCCGAGTTCGAGCGCGCGTTGCTCTTGGAACGTCAGCGCGAAGGCATCGCCATCGCCAAGACCAAAGGTGTCTATAAGGGCCGGGTGCCGTCACTTAGCGAGGAACAGGCTGCTGATGTTGACCGGCGGATAGCCGATGGCGAATCGGCCTCCGCGATTGCCCGCGAGTACAACATAAGCCGCGCAACGGTCTACAACACGCGCTGGACCGAGGCCGACATCATTGCCGTTGACGACGTGTACCGCGAGCACGGCCTGCCAGCCGATGAGAAGCACCCCACAGTGCAGGCGCTCGCCGCCGACCTCGGGCGCACACCGTCGGCGGTGTACATGAGGATGGTCCAGCTTGACTACGCACACAAGGAGCCTGGCGTGTACCCCGGGGTTGTCTGGCACTGGACCAAGCTGGACCGAAAGGTGGCTGACCGATGACGGCTGGAGCGCGCTGCTCGTTGCACGACATCGAACTTGCGGGCGGTAGGTGCGATGAGTGCTCAAGGCTGATGCCGGTTGGACAGGCGGTGACGGTGACGGTGTTCGACAACGGCGACGACGACGGTTACCGGGCTTGGATCGCCAGACATCGCGGTGGATACGTGGTCAACATTCAGAAAAGCTACAACCCGAGTGACGCGATTCTGCATCAGGCCACCTGCTACACGATTAACGGTGAGCCCGCTCGCGGGGATGCGTTTGTCGGGGACTACGTAAAGGTGTGCGCGCAGAGGCGGAGCGAGCTTGATGATTGGGCGATCCGCGAAGTGCGGTCGGAGCTTCCGCGGTGCCAACACTGCTTCGGCTTCTGAACGATGTCGCCAACCCGACCCAGCGGGTGGTGGCACCGGCGTGGGCGAGTTATCGCGGGCTGCAATCAGATTGGAGGTCATAGACATGGGACTCGGATTCGATGTGTCGGTATACCGGCGATCGCCCGACGGCGAGAAGACCGTGCTTGCACGATGGAGCGACTACCGCGGCAGTTTGTCTCGCATCGACGACCTTGTGACGGCAGGCGATGCGGTTCTCCTGGAGTACAACGGCGGCTATCCGAAGAAGTACTCGGCCACAGCGAGCGTGCTAACTCCGATCCTGACCGACATCGACGAAACGGCCGAGGTGCGCCACTACAAGGGCGGAGTTCAGAATCGCGATTTCTACGAGTGGCGCAACCGGGCGCTGGACCAGTACGTGACCCTCTTCAGGGACGAACTGACAGAGTGCCCCCACAACGAGACTTTATTCATAGACGCTTGGGATAAGAGCTGAACTGATGCGCTGCTCCGCAACCAGGCGACCAACAACGACAGCTCAGGATGCGAGGTTGTCCCGGTCTTCGTGGAATTTGAGGTGGCGGTCCCTCACCTGATGCCCGCCAGATGGTAGGTCTTCGGGTGAACGACCAAGTACACCTCGAAGAAGGAGTAAGGGACCGCCATGAAGACCGTACCTACTGTTCGCCTCGCTGACACGACCGACGCCGCCGGGTTGCCTGAGCTGCCGGAGGAGATCCGGCTGGCGATGACCAGCATCGCCGGGGCGGCCCGGGAGGGGTTGTTGGCGATGAGCGTGGCCGCCGGGATGGCGGTGATGCAGACGATGTTTGAGGCCGAGATCGCCGCGGCGTGCGGGCCGAAGGGCAAGCACGACGCTGACCGGATTTCGGTGCGCCACGGCAGTGGGAAGGGGTCGGTGACCCTTGGTGGTCGGCGGGTGCCGGTGGCCCGGCCGCGGGCACGCACTCTGGATGGGAGCGAGGTGGCGCTGAGCACCTATGCGCACTTCGCCGCCGATGACCTGCTGACCCAGGTGGTGATGGAGCGGATGCTGGCCGGGGTGGCCACCCGCCGGCACGCCCGCACTGCGGAGCCGGTGGGCGCCCAGGTCGACGAGGAGGCGAAATCGACTAGCCGCTCGGCGATTTCGCGCCGATTCGTGCGCCAGACCGAGACCGCGCTGGGCGAGCTGATGAGCCGCGACTTGAGCGAGCTGGACATCAAGGTGCTCATGTTGGATGGGGAGCACATGGCCCAGCGGTGCGTGGTGGTCGCGCTGGCGATCACCGCCGACGGAACGAAGGTCCCGGTCGGGCTGTGGGACGGCTCCACGGAGAACAAGACCGTGGTCCGCTCGCTGCTGGCCGACCTGGTCGAGCGCGGCCTGGCCATCGACGATGGGCTGCTGGTCGTCTGCGACGGCGCCAAGGCGCTGTCCGCGGCGGTGCGTGAGGTGTTCGGCGCCAAGGCCCTCATCCAAAGATGTACCTTGCACAAGCGGAGAAATGTCGCTGATCATCTGCCCGACAAGGACAAGGCCTGGGTGGACGCCAAGTTGGTCAAGGCCTTCGCCCACCCTGACCCAGACACCGGGTTGCGCAACGCGAAAAGCCTTGCCGGGCAACTTGGTAAGAACTATCCCAGTGCGGCCGCCAGCCTGCGCGAGGGGCTGGAGGAAATGTTCACTGTCGCCCGCCTCGGCATCGACGGCCGCCTCGCCAAGACGTTGACCACGTCCAATCCGGTCGAGTCGATGATCTCCATCGCCCGGACCACCAATCGCAACGTCACCCGCTGGCGCGACGGGCAGATGGTGCTGCGCTGGACCGCGGCCGGCATGCTCAACGCCGAACGATCCTTCCGTCGCATCAAGGGCCACAAGCAGATGCCCCAGCTCGTCGACGCCCTGCGCCGACACGCTCACCCCGACACCGGCGCCGACACCAAATCTGTCGGTGCCGCCGCCTAGAGTTCATCGTGGATCGTCACCCAAATTCCACGCGACTCGGGACATGCTCCAGGATGCCGTGGGGCTTGGTTAAGCCGGGAAGCAATGAAGGCACATAGGGCATCCGGCAATAAGCGAGCCCAACGCAGCGGGGCCAAGCGGCTCAGCCGTTTCCGGCAAGGCTGCCCAACCATTTGGCGACAAGGCCGCAGACATACGAGCGAGCTTCACCAATCGACATCGGTCGATGCTGCGGCCGACCCGGTCGGCGAGCGTGACGCGCCGTGGGGCCGCTGACATCCTTCCGGTTTGCAGATTCTCTAAACGAGTCGAGATCGGCGGCAGTTGACCAACCCAATGTCACAACGGTATCGGGTCGGACCGACTCTCGGATGATCTCAAAGGCTTTCGTGAGTTCGTCCCATTCCAACCGTTCGGGACTGCCAATGATGTCGAGCAGTTCGCCAACATCGGTGTTCGTGGCGGTAAGCGCGAATCGGTCAGGCCACGGCGATGGCGGGCTCGGCTTGGGTTGACCCTCTGGACCGATAACGACCGCGGTCGCGTGTCCACGAATGCGTATCTCGGCGGCTGCGGCACCGACGTGAATGTGCTTTCCCGTCGGATCGGTGTACCTGCTGGCGAGTTTCACTCGACGGAACTCGGGATTCTTCGCACGGCCAAGACCGTTAATGCGGTCGAGCAACGCCTTGGCCGGGATGTCGAATCGACCCGCTTGCGGCGGATTATCGATCTCCGGCGCGGTGAGGTAGTAAGCGTCTTCGTCGACATCATGCACCACGCGCACCTCGCCGTCGGCCAACAATTCGGTCAAGTCCTGTAGATCGAACTGGTGACCTTCCAGCCACGCTTTCACCGTCACGCGAGACACGATAGACGGCAGATGCCGAAGCGTTCCTGTCGCCTGCCAGGAGCATGGGACCAGCGTGAGCTGATTTTGCCAGGGTGATGGGACCACCTGGATTGCCAGTTATGGGACCACCGGCGCGTCGCGTCGGCGGTCCCTTCATCTGTTCGTTTGATCGCCGTGACGGTTCAAGTCACGGAGGCGGCGGGCATGGCTTTTCGGGAGGTCAGTGTGAACGAGATCAGGGAAGTGCTGCGGGTGTGGCTGGGGGTCGCCGGGGTTGCCGGCACCGGGTTACCGCACGATTGCCGCGCATTGCGGCGTGGACCGCAAAACGGTGCGCCGCTACGTCGAGGCCGCGCAGGCGGCTGGTTTGCGCCGTAGCGACAGCGTCGAGGCTGTCGATGACGGGTTGATCGGGGCGGTCGCCGACGCGGTGCGCCCAGTACGCCCGGATGGTCACGGCGCGGCGTGGGAACAGTTGGTGGGGTTCGAGCAGCAGATCACCGCGTGGGTAGCCGGCGACGGTGAACAACGTCCGTTGACGATCACCAAGATCCACACCCTGCTGGCTCGCCAAGGCTGCCTGGTGCCGTATCGCACGTTGAACCGATTCGCCGGTGAGCGTTGCGGTTTCGGTGCCAAGGACACCACGGTGCGGGTCACCGATGGGGATCCCGGGGTGGAATGCCAGATCGATTTCGGCTACCTGGGGATGCTCACCGATGCCGATGATGGGCGGCGCCGCAAGGTGCACGCGTTGATCTTCACCGCCGTCTACTCCCGGCACATGTTCGTGTGGCTGTCCTACTCCCAAACCCTGGCGGCGGTGATCGCCGGCTCTGAGGCGGCGTGGGATTTCTTCGGCGGCGTGTTCGCGGTGCTGATCCCGGACAACTTGAAGCCGGTGATCGCCGCTGCTGATGCGGTCAACCCGCGATTCACCCAGGGGTGGCTCGACTACGCCAGCCATGTCGGATTCCTCACCGACCCGGCCCGCGTGCGCTCTCCGAAGGACAAGCCGCGGGTGGAACGGGCGGTGCAGTACGTGCGCGGAAACTTCTGGGACGGTGAAACATTCACTAGCCTCGAGGAGGCGCAGCAGGCTGCGACGGCGTGGTGTGTGCGTACTGCCGGCACCCGCATCCACGGCAGCACCTGTGCACGCCCGCTGGAGGTGTTCACCACCGCCGAGCAGGCCCTGCTGCTGCCGGCGCCGGGTGTCTACGACGTGCCGGTGTTCAAAGCGGTGAAGGTGCACCGCGATTTCCACGCCGAGGCGGCCAAGGCGCTGTACTCGCTGCCCGAGCACTGGATCGGGCACACCCTCGACGTCCGTGCCGACAGTGAGCTGGTGAAGTTCTATCACCGCGGTGTGCTGGTGAAAGTCCATCCCCGCCAGCCTCCGGGTGGCCGCAGCACCGACCGTGCCGACTTACCCGAACACAAAGCCGTCTACGCGATGCGGGACCTGGCGGCGTTGATCGCTACGTGCGCCGCACACGGCCCCAACATCGGGATCTACGCCGAACGCATCCTGGATGACCCGCTGCCCTGGACCCGGATGCGCACCGTTTACCGGCTCCAAGGCCTGGTCCGCCGCTACGGCGCCGATCGCGTCGAACGGGCGTGCTCACTGTCGCTGGACCTCGATGTCGTCTCGGTCAACAAGATCGCCTCCATGCTGGAGCGCGGCACCGAGAGCGCCGCCCCGCAACTGCCACGAGCAGTCGGACAGGCAACTACCCGTTTCACCCGATGCCCCTCGGAATTCAATACTCCAACAACATCATTGACCATCGTCACCGACGAAACCACACCGCAGGAGATCCGCTGACATGACGACTCACCGCGCACCCGCCGACCCAGTCGGCGCTGACCTGACCCGACTGCTCAAAGCCCTCAAACTCGGTGCTCTGGCCGACACCCTGCCCGAACGGGCCGCCCTGGCCCGCCAGCACAAACTCAGCCACATCGGTTTCCTCGAAACACTTCTCGCCGACGAGGTATCCCGACGCGAATCCCGTTCAGCTGCCCTACGGGCGACCAAAGCCGGACTCGATCCGACGATGCGCTTCGACACCTGGACCGCACAAGACGACCTGCGCTACGACCGCACCCTGCTCGGCGACCTGACCTCGCTACGATTCCTCGACGCCGGACAGTCCGCGATCATCCTCGGACCCGTCGGCGTAGGCAAGACACATCTAGCAACCGCACTGGGACACATGGCAATTCGACGACGCTACACCGTACAGTTCGCCCGATCCGACAAACTGTTCACCCGACTGCGCGCCGCCCGCCTCGACAACACCGTCGACGCCGAGATCCGTCGACTAACCGCCATCGACGTCCTCATCATCGACGACTTCGCACTCAGGCCCCTCGGCGCCACCGAAACCAGCGACTTCTACGAAATCATCGTCGAACGACACCGCGCCAAAACGACCATCGTGACCTCCAACCGAGAACCCGCCGAATGGCTGACCATGACCGCCGACACCCTGCTCGCACAACCAGCCATCGACAGACTCACCGCCACCGCCCACACCCTCGTCATCGAAGGACCGTCCTACCGGCAACGCACCCGACCCGGCCAGCTTGACCCAGACCACCCCGACGAGCATCCTCAATAACGCGCCACGGTGGTCCCATCCCCCTGGCAATCAGGTGGTCCCATCACCCTGGCAAGCGACAGTTCCTGGTCGGCGCTGGGGGATCGGGAACACCCATACCCTTCGCGCTGGACGCATAGGCTTTCGTGTGTCGGCTGCCGTGGGGCGATGCGTCTGCACCTAAGCCTCGATCCACCGACTGACCTGGTGTGTGGCTGTGAGGTCGGGCTGTCGTTGGTCGTCGGGTTGTGCGCATGAGGTAGCTGCTGGTTTGCCCAGCTTTTCCTCTGCGCTCCGTTCGGGGGCTTTCGGCCAGGTGGTCAGACAGTAGCGGCATTGGGCGGGCTAGGGCCGATGATGTTGTGCCACAGCATGAGCCAGGCCCGAGACCAGGGCCAGTGGGTGGGTAGGTGCAGGATGGGCCGGCGTTGCGGACGGGCGAGTCGCGCGGGAATGTTGACGATCTTGCGGCGCAGTGTGGATCCCCGCGCCCGGCCGTGGTTCTCACCTGCCAGCACCCCGGCGGCGCGCAGCAGGTTGTGGGCGATGGCCGCGCACAGGATCCAGGCGGAGTTCGCCCCGAAGCGGCCCGACGGGATGTGTGCTAGCGGTCCGTCGATCAGGTCGGCGAACACGGTCTCGATGATCGCGTGTTGGCGGTGGGTGATGTCGGCCTGATCGGCGGGCAGGTCGGTGTTGGTGAAGAACGGGTGATATCGCCAGACCGGAAACAGTGCGTCGGGAAACCGGGCGTCTTTGACTCGACGCACGATGAGGCGCGCGGTGATTCGATCGGGGGTGGATGCAAAAGCGGTGTAGGGGATTTCGGCGACTTCGGCATCAGAGATCCAGGCCCCGGTATCGGGATCTTGGACTGCGCCGGGATAAGACACCGGGGTCCAGGCGCTCTCGTCGATGGCGGCCAGCGCGCGTTCCACGGCGGGGTTTCGGATCATCACCAGCGAGAACCGGGCGCCCGCGCGCAGGCAGCTCCGCACCACCGCCCGGTTGCCGTAGGCCGAGTCGCCGCGCACCAGGATCTGCCCGCTGGCTCCGGCGGCGCGGGCGGTTCTGATGGCTTGGGCGACCATGCGCCCGGCACCCTTGGCCGAGGCGGTCTTGCCCGCGCGTAGCCGCATCCCGGCGATCACCGGTGCCGACCCCGCGGTGCTGATGGTGGTGGCCAGCGGTGAGAGTCCCTTGCGCAGGATCTGCTTGCCGGCGATCTTGGTGTGTCCGTAGGAGGCGCCCTGTTTGGCGCGCCCGTAGACCGGACGTAGCAGCGAGTCGATGTCGATGAACACCGACCCCTTGGCGGCATCAGGGAGCAGGTCGACCCTCCCACACAGCGCCACCAGATGGTCACGTAGTACCGATTCGAGTTGGCGGGCGTGACCGAAGGTGAACTCTCGCAACAACGTTCCGACCGTCGACGGTGCGTACACGCCGTCGAAGAGCGTCGTCATGCCGCCGCTGCGGACCAGGTCGATGTCGTCGATGCAGTCCGCGCCCGCGCACATGCCCGCGATCAGCGTGGCCAGTTTCGGAGACGGGTTGGCCGCCCCGGACTTGATCCGCGGCGCGACGATCTGGACCTTCTCCGAGAGAAGCCGAGTCAGCCCGGTCTGCTGGGCCAACGTCATCACCGGTACCAGCCCGGCGCACGACACGAGATGATCGTCATCGAACACCGCTGACTGCGAAGCGAAGCTGTGCGAAACTTGCACTGGAAGTGCCTTTCCGAACTGACCCGATTGTTTGTGTGAGAACTACAATCATCCCAGTTCAGAGGGCACTTTCCTCATTCCGACACCCAGAAAACACCAGGTCAGTCGGTGGATCGAGGCTAAGATCGGGATGGGGCTGCGAATATGGATGGAAACACCGGCGACGAACTCGGCAAGGCCATAGGAGACCTCGTTCAAGCGAGCATGTGGGCCGTGGTTGTTTACTGGTTTCTCAGCGCGGTCGTCGCGGGTGCGATTGCTGGCGATCGCAACCGCAGTTTCGTAGGATGGTTCTTCGCCACGTTCCTGTTCCTTGGTCCGCTCGGCGTCGGCTTCGCCTTGATCGCACCACGCGGCGGCATGGGCAGGCTGCTACAGACACCGCCCCCTACTGCGAACGTGCCAGCGTCATCGAAACCGAAAAAGGCAGTGGCCAAATCTGATCCGCTGGCTGAAGCTGAAGCAGAAGCCGAGGCAGCCCAACAACGTGCTAAAGCCGCGAGAGCGCGAGCTGAAGAGATGCGCCGCCGCGCCGAGAAGAATCTGTAGGCCACGCTGGCGTACGCAGTCGCCGCCGCCCCTTGGCGGTCGACCGGAAAGGCCAACGCTGAAAACAGAGGGACTGCGCTGAGATACTGGGTGGCGTGGATGGTCTAAGCATTGGCGCGCAAGAGGGCAACATCGAGATCTACGGCTTGCCGGACGGTACGGAGCTGGTCGAGGTTCCGGCAGAGTTAGGCAAAACGTTGGCGCACCTCGGCCTGCACAACTCTGATCTGCAATTCGCGACCGAATGCCTCGACGCCCTGACAGCACGTGCCACCTCGACCGACGAAGGGCCCGATATTGTGCAGCAGGCGTTGTGGAACGCCGCCCTCGTGGCGACATACAAGTGCTTCGGCGACAACCGTGCGCGAGAGCGTCTCAAGGTGGTCGACATCTTCGGTGAGAAGCGCCAGACCGTCGACTACTACTGGGATCTGCGGAGAAAGAACGTCGTCCACGACGAGAATGACCTAGCGCAGGCGCATGTTTTGGCCGTTCTGAATCAGGCGGGAGCCGAGCCCAAAATATTCGACGTCCTCTGTTCGGTAATGGAGTTCACAGATGCCGATACGAAGAATGCGGCGGTGCTCCGATGGGTCGTCGATATGGCGCGGGCATGGGTCGAAGAGCAGATCGAGATGCGCCGCAGCTCGATTGCCGACGAACTAAATAACTGGAGTCGTGAAGCGCTGGACGCCCTAGCCCCGATGCTCGGTCGCAAACCGACCACGGACACAATCGGTGTCACCCGCGTGACGCCGACCAAGTAGCCACAGGGCGATTCCGGAAGGTCGCGCGAATCGGTGGGCTGATGCCCAAAGAGTTATAGGTGTCAGTGCCGGTGGGTTACTCGATGAAGTCGTTGCCGGTGTTGCCGCACATGATACGGGTGGCCTCGATGCTCTCGGGCGTCTCGTCGCTGTAGAAGGACACAATCGCGTTCTTCTGAGCGATCTGCTCGTCTCGGTCGAGGATGCACCGTCGCTGAAGGCCCGGAACGGCCTGGAACTCTTCCTGAGAGAAGTCGCGCTCCGCAGCTGTACACATGCCCGGTGGCCGCTTCGGATTGAAGACCTGGACGTAATAGGGTCCGCCGTTATAAGCCGTGAACTGGCAAAAGAGCGCATTCATACGCCCGCCAGGTGGCGTGGTTGTCGCGGGACTCGCACTCATAGTTGGGGCGGGCATTGCGCTCGCTGATGGAGCTGGCGTTGTCTCCGCCACAACGGTCGACGATTCGCTGCTGTTCGTCGTGGTGGGGGCTGACGGCTGAATCGGCGAACAAGCAGTAAACGTCAGCAGAACGGTCCCCAGTACACGGATCCTCCCCATGCGTCTCATGCGAGCGGAGTGTTGGACTATTCGCCCCCGTGCTATTTCGGCGCGATCGAGTCCCCTTACCTCGTGACGTGATGGTAGGGGTGTGAGAGCCGCGTTGAAGACCTCGGCGTGCTTCCATCTGATACCCGTCGCCGGTGGGTTAACGGGGCAATCGGCGGTTGGGGTCGGCCTGACTATCGTCACCTCCGCGCAGTTCGTCGGCGGCAGCTACTCGTTCGAACGGCACTCTGATGGCATCCTTTGGGTACACACATTGCAAGGGCCGTACTTGCCGTTTGCGACTGCGGTTCTGTGGTACGTCGGCGGACCGATCGCCGTTGGCTGGCTGATGGCAAAAGGGGCTCAGTACACCGTCGGCGATTTGATTGGCGGCGTGAAGCAATGGTTTTCGAAATCCGAGCCACCTAAACAGATTGACGCTCAGTCGGACTCAGAACCGTCGCCCCCTGACCAGCAGCAGCCATAGCCGGTGGCGGCGGTGCGGTCTTGTTCCGGCACGGCCAATAGCCGCCGTCACCCGTTCAACCGGATGCGCTCAGTCAGTGACGCACGGTTACCCGGGCCGCCAGCGCCGTTACTTCTTGCCGCGCCTAGATTTCTGGGTCGGCTCGAATGCTGGTTGCTTGACTGGGTCGGATTCAATGGCCGTCAGCTTGCGGGTTGCCGCCTCAAGTTCGTCTAGGGCCGTTGTGAGTCGCTTCCCAAGCTTTTCGAATTGTTCAACGTCGTCGTTCGCCCCGGCAGCGGTCATCGGCTCATTCCAATTATGCGCAATCTCACGGACTTTCGTTAATGCTGCTTCAATCGCGGTGTCAGTCGTCAGCAACAGCGCGCGGATAACCAATTGCTCTAATTTGTCCGAGTGCTCGATATGCAGTTGCCGCACATCAAGGACTTTGGCCGTCCGGACGGCTGGAGAGACACTGTTTGATTCCGAATCGATGCGGTGCTGGAACGTCGCATCGAACAGCTTGCGTTGGGAGTCCAGCGTCGTAGGCCGCTCCGCAAGGATCGCCGCGACTTCCACGCGAAGTTGGTCGGCGCGTGCGGCGGCTCGGTCGCCAGTTGCTTCGTCCTTCTTGGCTTCGAGTTCCCTGGTCTGCCGGTTGAGCGCGGCTTTGTTAGTGCGCCACAGCACGATCAACGAACCAGCGAAAAGCAGCGCGGAGCCGCCGAAGGCAAGCAGTGGACCTGCCAACATCGACAGCATCGACGCTTGGGTTCCGAAGTTGAATATCACAGTGTCTAACTCCGCGTTGAAGTTTGAGTCACCGGGTGACGCGGGGTCGCTGGGATGACGGTACGTACAGCTTGTCGATTCCCTCCACGCTGTCCGCCGATTTTCCAAGCACGACAAGGTAACTCTTGACGAAATCTACGTCATACCCGGCGTTCATTAGTATGTCGATAGGCGGGAAGTACTTGGCGGCGAAAAATCTTTCGCGTTGTCGCGCATAGCCGTTGTAACCGGCGTCGTGGAGGGCTTGCAGCGCCTCTCCGATCTCGGGCGGCACGCCGGGGTGGCGTTCGCCGGTCGCGAGGTCAAATGCTTTCGTCGCCGCTGCCCACCCGGCCACTTCGTGCGGGTGAACCGTCGCCACGCCGAACAGTTGCCCCTCAGCCAGCCGCAAGCCGAGTTCCAGCAGCTTCAGCGGCGGGTCCACGGCCAAGACGGGTCCGCCCCGCTCGGCGTGCTTACCGCGAGCGCTGCCGACGTTCTTGTTGGCGCTGTAGTTCGCGTGGTAGCTCTCGTTTCGCGCCGACATGTGGGGCAACAGCAGCGCGCGTTTGCCCCAGCTTTCGCCGTTTTCGCGTAGGTAGCTCTCGACACCCGCGAATGCGTAAGCGAGGCCACGCTCACTGCCGTCAACCCACACGTTGTCCCTCGGTGCCATGCCGCCATCGTCCCAGCGACCCCCGACAATTCCCACCCTTAAGCGTCTGTGTGCGTGTCGGCGCTCAATGCTCCACGCTCGTCCAGCAGGGCGGTACACGGCACGCCAACGTGCTCTGCGGCGACCTGGCACATGGCGGCAATCAGCCGAAGCTCGGCGTCAGCGGTGTCAACGGTGCGGCCGGGCGCATGCAGTCGAGCCTATGGGCCAGGGCGGGTGGCAATGCCTCTACCAGAGTAGACATCGTGCCCCCTGTCGGACTCGAACCGACACTTGTGCGGATTCTAAGGCCGCAAGTCCTGCCGCAGTCAACCGGATCG
Organism: Mycolicibacterium tusciae JS617; assembly: GCF_000243415.2. Next base: position 6,088,467 of record NZ_KI912270.1, on the reverse strand, counting down.
CTCGAACCACGCGGTGTCCCTTCTCGACATCACGGGGTATGAGGCCCTCGCCGTTCGGCCTCCGCCATAAGGATGGCATCCACCATCACCTGAAGGAGCTCAGTCGTGGCGACCAGGAGAAGGAGTTAGTCCTATTGATCTTCGAGTTTGCATCAGGATGAGAACTGCCGCGGTGGCCCTGTAGGGCTGACGTGACGTAATCCACGGTCCATTTCAAGTCGTACAACCGTGCCGCCCAATATAAGTGGACCAAGTAGTTCGGAAAGGACTTCGCACGCGCCACTGCCGTCAGACCGCATGCAGCCGAATCGCCGAATCGCGAAGAGCCCGGTGAGGTCGCCAGCGTCGCAATGTGCCAGCAGACGCCAAAGATGTGGGTCAGTCGGATCGACTCGTGGAGTTGACGAATGCAGCTGCACTACATTCGCATTGGGGTCGATCGGATTCTCGCCTTCCGGGTTGACTGGCCCATCATCGTCAGAGACGACCAGTGGGAACTGCGGCAGTATCGCCCCTGCCATCTTTTCGACGGCGTAGGCCGATAAAGAGCTTGACCGGCCCCGCACTTGGAGGTGCTTTTCGATTAGGTTCTTGGTGTAGTGCCATAGGCGGCCCAGAGACTCCACGAGCTCTGCCCTGTCTGTCGCGTCGTGCGGGAGCAGGTAGTTCTGCCCGCGTTTCGCGTGCATGAGTGCCGATCGCTCAGCCCCATACATCCACCGGTTGATCCATTTTCTATGGTTCGACACTTCCGGCGGCGTGAGCGTGGCGAGGGGCACGAGCTGATCCGCGCAGTCGAGCGCATCCATGAACCAGTCGTGTTCGGTTTCCCACTTTGTGGTGACGGAGTTGTGCGCCTCCTTGGGCCGGGGCCACCATCTCCGGAGTCGGGGTTGCGTCGCAGGCACACGTCGTCGGGGCCGAATATCGCTCAGCAGCGATTCGAAGGCCAGAAACAGATTGCGGTATGCATCAAATAGGTCGTCGGAGGTTCTGGCCATTCGGACGAATCTGAAAGCGTCGTCGGCTAGGGGCGTTGGCGGTGGTGGTGAGGGCATGATGTTCCCGCTCGCGTCTTTCACCACACCGGTCGCATTGATCTCTATCCCGAACGACTGCACGACTTGGCACCGCATAACCACGCCACGCGCTGCGGGATCCGGCCACCAAACCAGGGAATCGTCAGATGCATCGTGGATCACGCAGTCTGCCTGTCCGGTCACGGAAAGGTAGTCCAAACCCCGGTTGGCGGCGTTGAGCGCCTCGGTGAAGGTTATATCGAAGTCTGTCGCCGATGATGGCCCACAAGTCACGACGGCCTTCTGACCACCCGTCACGGACGTGACCCAGCCGTCTAGCGACACCGTGGCCGACGCGCGTGCGCGCTTCCGCAAGAGGAAAACCGCGCCGTTGCGCCACGTGTCGTGCGAATCCTGGAGTGGAACGCCTGCATATTCACCGACCGGCACCGGGTCAGTATCTGTCATGCCCCGGGAAGCGCGACTCGTCGTCAGGCATGAAACTTGCGTCAGCACCAGGCACCAGCGCCCACGTGGTGGACCCTCTCAGCTGCAGCGATCAACGCGAACTCCAGATCGCGATCGCTGAGAGGACTTGCCGGATATGTTGCGTCCAGAGCTTCTGAAGCAATATCGAATCCGGGGTTAGTGATGAACAGGGTGTTCCTACTTGGTGCTGGCTTCAGCCGCGCAATCAGCGCCGAGATGCCGATGATGAATGAACTCTCGACCGCCGTGCAGGCAAGCGTTCCAGACCTTCCAGGTGCATCAACACCTTTGGCGAATAATTTCGAGCAATGGCTGAGTTACCTGATCGACGGGCCGCCTTGGTTGTCACAGGGGGACCAGCTGCGTAATCAAGCAGCATTCAATGATGTGGCTCAAGCTGTCCATACTGCTTTGGATGAACGACAGACAGCGGCCGTTACACATGGCCCCTGTCCTGAATGGCTCAAGAAACTTGTGCTGTACTGGCAGGCGACAGCGGCGACAGTGATTACTTTCAACTACGACTTGCTTGTCGAATTGGCTTGGTACATCGAGGTGCAAAACCGCTCGATCGACATGACACGGATATATCCCGTCCCTCTGACGTATATCGCGTCTCGAATGGGGACTGTGTTGGGTGGTTCAGAGTCGACCTCGGGCTTGCGTCTGCTGAAGCTTCACGGGTCGCTGAATTGGCGCTACTCCGGTCCCGGTAGCCCGCCGGGAGACGTCATTTATGACATGGGGATCAACGGCCGGGAAGGATGGACAGTCGAGGGGATCTCGTCTCGGTACGACAACGCCGATTTGCTTTCGTCAGATCGCGACCCGATGATCGTTCCTCCCACAGCCGTCAAGAGTTCTTACTACAACAACCGAACGTTGCGGTCGCTGTGGGTGCAAGCGGCGGACGCCCTCAGGGCCGCCGAGGAATTAGTCTTGATGGGTTTCAGCCTCCCTGTGACCGACCTTCTGGTGGCGTCGATGCTGACGACCAACCTCCCACAGGCCGCGACCATCGTTCCCGTCGACTTCGGCAGGGCTGTGGTTCAACGGGTGGTGGACGTGTTCGGGTTCGATGATGTTGACGACGATCGCTTGGTAGATACATATGCGGGCTTGGGAGACGAGGCAATCCCAGGGTGGGTGGCCGCCTTCGCCAACTAGGCCCTGAATGACCGCCGCTCAGTCGGTCGGGGCGGGCGACCGTGAGGTGAAAGGCACGATCATCTAGTAGGTCCCGCTGAGCCGCCGCAGCGGCCATCCGGTATCACGCTGGCAAAGCCCGAGGAGGCGCGTGAACAAGCCAGAGTGGCAGTACATGGGTGTTGTCGGCAACGACCCATTGGAAGTCGCAGAGGCCGGGAGCCGGATCAGCAGCGAGTGCCTCCGAATCCCGCCGTCCCCGGCCGGAACGGTGCCCTCCTGGGTGACGAATTCGGACTTCTTCGACGGGTCTTTGCTCGCTGTAGCGGTCAAGGACGAGCGCACGGTCAAAGTGTGGGGCACTGCGTTCATGATTGGACCCGGCCTGGCAGTCACAGCCAAGCACGTCCTTGACGACCACTTGGAGGAGGCATTGCGGGGTGAAAAGGAGGTGTACTGCGTCGGTTTGCGGCCGGGTGGTCGTCTGGAGGTATGGCGGCTTCAGCACTACGGATGCTCCAACGACGACGGCGACCTAGCGATCCTGTCCCTTCAGTTGGTTACTAATTTACCGGACGACAATCGCTTTACATGCCTTCCTTTGACGACAAGGACACCGTATGCGGGAGAACAGCTTACGATTGTCGGCTTTCGCTTCGAAGAGGCCGAAGCGCGAACTGAACCCGACACCTTCCCGCTCACCGGCAACTTGTACACCGCCGTTGGCGTCGTGACTGCGGTGCATTGGCCTCGACATCCGCTTCTGGCCCCATTCCCCGTCATCGAGATTCAGTGTGGCTCGCTGGGTGGCATGAGCGGTGGCTCAGTCTTCGGCCAAGATGGCGCAGTCGTCGGCGTCATTAGTCGCGGTTTCGAAGCCGACGATCATCAGGGGCCGACCTTCGCGGCGTGGTGTGTCGACCTATTCCGCTGGACCGTGACGGCATCGTGGCCCCCAGGGGCGTACCCACCCGACCTTTCGATTGTGCACATCCCCTTCATTCGCATCGACGGTCGTGAGCACTACACCCTCGACAACGACGGCACCCCCCACTTGAAGATCTGGCACGGCGACGGACATCCGCAGAATCCGGACGCCGCGCCGCAGCGATAGCGGGGTTCCCCGAACGGGACATTTCCAGCTGTTCGCGGCGGATCGACAACGCGGAGGACCGGGCCGTTGGCCGAGCTTCAACTCATCGCCGTTTGCCTCTGTTCGCTCAAGCAGGCCCGCCCGCTTAGAATGGCGATTGCTTCACGAGTTGCCGCGTCAAGCTCCGACTTGCGGCACGCCAACCCCACGCTCGTGGGTGGCTCGGATGACGAAGCGGCTGGCACTAACCGGTGTCGGCAAGAGCGCCCCTATCTATGGGGCCCGGACTCTCCGGGAGTACGTATGACCACATCCGGCGTGAAACTCAATAATACTCAGTGTGATCGGGCGGTCGGTGTGCTGGTGGGCACGGCAGCCGGTGATGCACTTGGAGCCGGGTACGAGTTCGACGAGCCGATGGCGGCTGACTATCCGGTAGCGATGATCGGCGGTGGGCTGGGGCCGTTCGAGCCCGGCGAGTGGACCGACGACACTTCGATGGCCATCGCGATCGCTGAGGTCGCGGCAACCGGAGCGGACCTACGGCACGAAGAGTCGCTCGACTCCATCGTCGAACGGTGGCACTTGTGGTCTCTCACCGCGAAAGACATTGGCGTTCAAACGTCCACGGTGCTGTCCGCGGCTGGACAGCGAGGCATCTCGGCACGGTCCGCGTACGAAGAATCGGCGGCCTTTTATGCCCAGAATGGGTACCGCACCGGCAACGGTTCGCTTATGCGCACGGTCCCAGTAGCGCTGGCTTATCTCGGCGATGAGATAGCGCTGGTGGAGGCGGCTCGCGCGGTCAGCGAGTTGACTCATTTCGATCCGGAGGCCGGGGATGCCTGCGTGTTGTGGTGCCTTGCGATCCGCCACGCGGTGCTGATCGGGCAGCTCGATGTGCGAGTCGGTCTGGGGCACATCGACATTGACCGTCGACGACTGTGGATTGCCCGTCTGGCGGAGGCTGAGGCATCGCGGCCTTCAGCATTCTCGGACGACAACGGCTGTGTGGTCGTGGCACTGCAAGCTGCCTGGTCCGCCATCGCCGCCACTCCCGTGCCAGTAGACGACCCCGCCAGCGAGGTGTTCCGTGTCGATCATCTGAGGTTGGCGCTGGTGGCAGCGGTACGCGGTGGTGGGGACACCGACACGGTGGCAGCGATCGCCGGTGGGCTGCTTGGCGCTGCCTATGGTGCATCGGCGATCTCGTCGCACTGGCGGCTAGCACTCAAGGGCTGGCCGGGACTGAACACCGACGGCCTGGTCCAGCTCGCCGAAGAGATCATCGACAACAGTGAGATAGCCAGACCGAAGCCACCACCCAGGCGCGGGTGACATGAACGCCGTTGAGCGGGAGCACAATAAGTGGCGTTATCGGCAAGGAAGCCGTCTGTTGCATCTCGGAGACGTTCTCCGCTGGGGCAATCCGTCGCATCGGCAACTGCGCATCACTGATCGGTACGCCGTTTGAACGCGAGTGCAGCGACATCCCGGAAGTAATGCGCTCCAATGCCCCTTTGAAGCCAATAGCCTCGTCGAATGACCGAACCAGTCCGATGGCCACGCGACGTGCGCCCTGAAATCGTCGCGCGTACTTCCTCATCATTAACCATCAGGATGACACGCGAGCCGCAGCGCCCCCGCCTCTATCACTACACCAGCGGCAGAGGGCTGAAGGGCATCGTTGAGAACCGCGAGTTGTGGGCAACCCATATTTACTTCCTCAACGACCACAGCGAGTACGTCGGCACCTTCAACGTCATCAAAGGCTTGCTGCCCCGACGAACCGTCATTCGGGAGCTGCTTCCAAAGGTTCCGCACCTGCAAAAGGCAGTCGAGGGTTTGCATCCCTTCGAACGTGGCCGACTCCCATGCATTTTCGTTACGTGCTTTTCAGAGGAACGGGACGACTTGAGCCAGTGGCGTGGCTACACCAAGCCGGGTGACGGTTATGCCGTTGGCTTCGATTTAGAACGCCTCAAAGCGCGAGCGACTGACGCAGGCTACCGACTAGAGAAGGTCGAGTACGGCGAGGACGGTATCGCTACTCCGGAGTTCCGCTTAATTCCGTTGTTGCAGGAGCTATTCACGAACTACGCAGAGAACGGGCCGGACACTGAAGAGCGGGCTAAGGAAGCGGTCGATACAGCGCGCCTGCAAATCCAGGAGTTCGCGCCGCTCGTAAAGGATTGGGCGTTCCACGGAGAGAATGAGTGGCGGTTGATCAGCCCACTTTTCGACTACGAAACGACCAAGTTCGAATTTCGGGAGGGTGCGAGTTTCCTTGTGCCCTATGTGAAATTCGACCTTGGGAGACTTGACTCAGAACTTGTACCCGAAATGGTCACTGGCCCTGGTCCCAACATCGACCTTGCCCAGCAGGCCGCGAAGGTCCTGGCCATACAGAACGGAATCGACATCCATCCTGGACAGGCGCAAGCGCCGTATAGATCTTGGTAGATCTGCGCGCCACCCCGAGGACTCAACGTCAGCCCTTCGGCGAGCAGCTTGGTCGTCGGGTTATCAGTGGTCCTTGCGACTTCACGAAACTTCCTCGCGGTACGTGCCCAACTGACTCGGTTGCTCATGCGGGGCAATGTAGTGAGCACCGACAGGAGACTTGTCGGTTTCCCACGATGCAAAGTTCGGTGCGGGCTTCATCGGTCATCCGAGAGTCTGCGTCGTCGGCCGCAGCCAACAGGCTTCCAGCGAGATTGCATGCCGCGAAGGGCGGTAGGGCGCTTGACTTGCCCTTCATCGTGAGAAACACAAAGTAGCTCGTGCTGTCGTAGGACTCGACCTTTATGCCGTCGTCGGGCTCGTCACTTGAGGTCTCGTCACCTGAGGTGCTGAGCGTTTCGCGCAACTTCGCGAACATCGCCGCCGCCTTATCCCGCCCCGCGTCAGCTCACGGTAGCCCTTTTACCTCGTCGGCGGGTACTGACAGCTCGAACGGGTAACGGTTGCTCGCGCCTGACTGCTCAGGAGAACTCCGAGCGCAGGGCGGTGATCCGTTCCCGAAGCGCTTCGCCGAGGCGGTCGAGGGTGGCCACTGTGCCTTCTGTCGCGGGAATGAATCGACGCAGATCGTCGGCCCGAGCCCTGTCCCCGGCGGCGATGTGCTTGTGGATCGTCACGTAGAGCTTGGCGCGTGCCATCTCGGCTTCGAGCCGGTAGCGGCAAAGCAGTTCGAGGAGGTAGGCGGCCTGCATCAGGTCCGCCTCCCAAGAACGGGGAGGCGAATCACTGCAAGTTAGGACCCCGTCCAAGTCACCGACGGTAGTGCACGGAGTGGGTTCGGTCCCGCCATCAGGGCCCGTCGCCCATTCCAATCGAGCTAGCAAGCGTGTATCAGTTGCAACTAATATCATATAGAGCTAATATTACGCGATGATCGAGTTGTCGAAGATCCGGCGCGAGGCAGGGGTGACCCAAACTGAGATGGCGGCTCGACTGTCCACGACGCAGGGCAGCGTGTCTCAGCTTGAGCGCCGCAGTGATGTGCTCCTGAGCACGTTGTCCGAATACCTCACTGCCCTCGGAGCCCACGCCCGGATCACGGTCACGATCGGCGAGCGAACGATTGAGCACGTGTTGACGGAGGAGGGGCGATGACCACCAGCCTCACCCAAGCCGACATCACCCGGCGTAACCATCGTCACGCCGTGAGGTTCTTCTGGTCATGGTTGATTCTCGCCACCCTGGTCTCGTTGGTGGGCAACGTCGCTCATGCATGGCTTACGGCTGCACCCGGTACCCGTTGGCTCGCTGCGTGTGTCTCCGCGGTGCCACCCACGGTGCTTCTGTTGGCGGTGCATGGTGTGGCTGTGCTCGTCAAGGGTGCAGCGTCAGGTGCTGTCTACCGTGCCGCGGTTATGGCGACGGCAGCGCTCGCGATTGGCGCGTTCGTCCTGTCGTTCGTCGCGCTATTTGACCTCGCGGTAGTCGCGGGCATTCGCCGAGAACTCGCGCCGGTCCTACCCTTGGTGATCGACCTTGCGATCGGTGTTGCGACGCTCGCTCTCGTCGCGATTGGGGATAAACCTGCACGTCGTACCCGTAACGCGACTGGTAGCGCGGGAGGACCCGCGGCCCTGAGGCCCATCAACGCGACATCGAAACGCGACACCGCGACTGCCTCACTCCACGCTGTAGCGGTGACGGACCGGCCCAACGCAATTGCGGCAGTCACGAAAAGCGCAACCCCCGACGAGGATGACGCGACTTGGCACCTCGCGGCTGCGCTGGTCGCCGACAAAGTAACGCGGAAGCCGGTCGAGGTAGTCGTGCGAATCCTCACCGCTCATAACTCTGGGGATCCGTTGAACCGCATCGCGAAGCAGGTGGGTGTGCATCACAGTGCCGTTTCGAAGATCATCGACGCCGCTACAGCCCATCATCAGCGGTCAGCCGCGGCGGTCTAACTAGGCGGAGCCCTTTGGGCTTGGGATTTAGTGTGTCGATCTAGCGGCAATCGTCGGAGGGTGAGGAGCCCGTACTCGCGCGTTGGGATGCTGGAGTTGGCGGGCTGTGCTGGCCCGCGCAGCGGGCTCGCTGAGGTCAGCGCGAAAAGGTTCCTACAACATGCCCCGTCGCCGCAGTGCGGCGCGGGTGAGCCCGGAGGGATGTGCCTGCGGCGCAACAGGAGTCGGCTTGAACTCCAATGCCTTCAGCGCCTCGTCCAGCTGCTCCGAGGTCATGCGATAGGAGCGCCCTACCTTGATCGCGCGAAAAGCACCCTTGCGGATACGACGCTTCACCCACAGCACTGGGTCACGCATCTCGTCTCCGCAGATCATGTCGGCGACCTCTTCGAGGCTGTAGGTCCGGATGAACTCGTCGTTCATGTCGTTCATCCTTCTCTGGCCTTGGTGATGTCGCGTCAACTCGGCGGACGGTCACTCTCTTGCGACCAGGCGAAGGGCTTCGCCTTCGCGATCTGATTCCGATCTTGGCGGAGCGGGTGGTCATTCCTGCTGCTGAATTCGCTGTAGTTCTTCGCGTAACCGCTTCGCCTCGCGCTCGGTCTTCACCAACTCTGCCCGTAGGCGCTCCTCCGGCGACTTCTGTTTGCGTGGCGTGCGCGGCTTGCTCGGTGGCGGGACCAGCCACCCCAGCGCTTGGTATGCGACCGGTTTGCGCACTTCCTTGCACACATCGCAGTCGAGGTGGTGGTACAGCTGCGGCCATCCCGCATCTAACTGCCGCGCGTACTCGTCGGGAATCGAGGCGGGCGCGTACGCCTTGGTCCATTCATCTCGCATCTCGGCGAGTCGCTCCGGCGTGGCCACGTGCAGTCCGTGCTCTGGCTTCCACTCAACTTCCATCAGTGTCGTGAACTGATGCTCGCACGTCAGGGTCGCCTTCCACATGGCGAGCGTGCGCGGGCCTTTGCGATAGATCGCCCACTGCTCTGGACTCTCATCGCCCCACCACTCTGGTGGGGCGACGGGATCGGCAGGCAGCTCCCGTTCGCCGACGCGCTCGTCCCACGACGCAACGTCGCGAACCGGAAACGCATGGTGAGGATGATCCCTACGGCGGCACAGATACTGGCCCGACGGCAAGACCTCTCCTGTTCGCCATTCAATGTCTGACTTGTCGAGCAGTGATTGCGGATCATCTGTCGTAGTCATCCGCTCCTCGACGCAGCCGCAGTCGAACTGAATCCGCCACCGAAAGATGTCATCGGGCGATGGGTGCCACATCGACCACATCGGGGTCCGCGCCAATCCCTCATCCCACGTCTTCCGGTACGCCTGAAGCACCTCGTCATTGGATTGTTCCGGCTTGCCGGGCAGGCTTGAGCGAACCGCCAGCCCTTCCGGTGGTCCGCCGGTATAGGGCTGACGCTCGGCCCGCATCTTGGCGCGGTGGTTCTCAATATCGAAGAGCGTCGCTATCTTGTGGGCTTGCTCGTCGGTCAGCGGCGGCGCTTCTGCCACGATCTTGCGGATGTGTTCATCCATTTGGGTGACGCTACGCCCGCGTCAGGCTCTCACCCGCCGTGGAGACTGCGCCGAAGCGGAAGCGACGGACGACCACAACTAGCCCCGCCACCCGTGGAGCGCAATCGCTCGGTGGCGTGCCCTCTGTTCTCCGGACTGCGGACCAAATAGGGTCCGACTGGAAAGGATGAACGGCATTGGCGAAGAAATATCAGAAGTTCTCACCGGAGTTTCGGGAGGAAACGGCCCGACTGGTGGTGGACGGGCAGAAGTCCATCGCCGAGGTCGCGCGCGAACACGGGCTCAGTGATACCACTGTCGGCAACTGGGTTCGGAAGTATCGAGAAACGCATGCCACCGACGAGCCGCCGCTGGAATTATCTGAACGTGCTCGGCTGCGTGAATTGGAACGCGAGAACCGAGAAATGGCGATGGAACTCGCCTTCTTAAAAAAAGCAGCAGCGTACTTCGCGAAGGAGCCACGGTGAGCCAGAAATACGCGTTCATCGCCGCGGAGCACGCTGACGGTGCCACCTTTGCGGGCATGGCTCCCACGATCGTGCAGATGCTGAAATGGCTGGGGGTGTCGAAATCGGGGTTCTACGAGTGGTGGGGCCGGCCGGCGAGTGCGGCGATGTGCCGCCGCGAGGAACTCAAGCTCAAGATCGCCGCACTGTTCACGTCTTTCGGCGCCGTGTACGGGTATCGGCGCATCCACGCCGAGTTGGTCCGCGCCGGTGAACGGGTAGGCCCAGAGTTGGTGCGCACACTGATGCGCGAGTTGAATCTCGTTGCACTGCAACCGAAACCTTACAAGCGGACCACTATCGCCGGCGAGTCCGCCACCGCGGTGCCTGATCTGGTGGCCCGTGACTTCACCGCGGATCGGCCCGGGGTGAAGCTGGTCGGTGACATCACCTATATCCGGACCTGGGCTGGGTGGCTGTATTTGGCGACCGTGATCGACTGCTTCAACAAAGAAGTGATCGGTTACGCGATGGCCGATCACATGCGTACCGAGCTGGTCACCGGCGCCCTGGAGATGGCTGCCCGCAACCACGCCCTGGAACCGGGATGCATTATGCACACCGACCGCGGGACGCAATACACCTCGACCGATTACGCCATTAAAATCGCCGACCTTGATATGAGAGCCTCGCTGGGGCGGACCGGAATATGTTGGGATAACGCGCTCGCAGAATCATTCTTTGCAGCCCTGAAAAATGAACGTGTGCACCACATGGTGTATCCGACGCGGAAGAAAGCAAGAGCTGATATTGCCCGCTATATCGAACTGTTCTATAATCGGCGCAGACTTCACTCCGCGTTGGGCTACCGCACGCCGCATGAAGTCCGCATCGAATACATGAATTCACAGCTCGCGGCATAATTCCCGCGAAATCCGCAGTCCTAAAAGGGCTCTTCGATTTTAATGGGGCAGTTGTGATTTCGCTCTCGTAGGGCGTGTCGCTGCATGGGGAGGCCCTTGGTCTTCCGAAGTCTGAAAGTTGCGAAGCATTCAGGCTGACGAAGGGAACCAAGGGCCGTGTCCGACGGTACGACATTGTTGTTTGGGCTGCCAGGAGTGCGGGTTGAGCGTGTCGAGCGCTGGGCCGACGGGACGCGAGTAGTGCACGCGGTGACCGCGAGCGAGTCCGCGGCGGCGTGCCCGTCGTGTGGGGTGTTGTCCACCTCGGTGAAGGCCCGAGTCGCCACCGCACCGAAGGATATCCCCTACGGTGAAGCGCGAATCATGCTGCGGTGGCACAAGACCCGGTGGCGTTGCCGGGAGGACTACTGTGAACGCGGGTCCTTCACCGAGTCCATCGCGCAGGTGCCGGCGCGGGCCCGCACAACTCTGCGGTTGCGCACTCAGGTCGGTGCGGCGATCGGGGATGCGGCCCGTTCTGTGGCCGAGGTCGCAAACAGCCACGGCGTGTCGTGGCCGACCGCGCACCGCGCGTTCGTCGCCCACGCCGAGTCGCTGCTAGTCGAACCGCAGCCCACCGCGGTGCTGGGCATCGATGAGACCCGCCGCGGAAAGCCCAGGTGGGAACACTGCGCGGTGACGCAGGGGTGGGTGCGGGTGGACCCGTGGGACACCGGGTTCGTCGACCTGGCCGGCGATCAGGGCCTGCTGGGGCAACGGGAAGGCCGCACCGGCGCAGCGGTCATCGACTGGCTCTCTGAGCGCACCGAAGCCTTCCGCGCGGGCGTGGCCTACGTGGCCATCGACCCGGCCGCGGTCTACGCGACAGCGATCCGCACACCCGGCTTGTTGCCCAACGCGACGATCGTGGTCGATCACTTCCACCTGGTGAAGCTCGGCAACGACGCGGTGACCAAGGTGCGTCAACGGGTCACCTGGGATCTACGTGAGCGTCGTGGTCGCAAGATCGACCCGGAATGGGCCAACCGGCGACGGTTGCTGCGCGCTCGGGAACGCCTGTCGGGCAAGAGTTTCGCCAAAATGTGGAACGCCCTCATCGCCGCTGACGACACCGGTCAGATCCTCTCAGCGTGGATCGCCAAGGAAGAACTGCGCACCCTGCTGTCCACCGTGCGCGTCGGCGGCGACCCGCACCTGACCCGGCACCGCCTGCACCGGTTCCTGTCCTGGTGCATCGATTCGCAGATCCCGGAGCTGCTGACCCTGGCCACCACCGTGGACACCTGGTGGCCCGAGATCAACGCCTTCATCGCCACCGGCATCACCAACGCCGGCACCGAGGGCTACAACCGGCTCGTCAAGCAGGTCAAACGCACAGCGTGCGGGTTCAGAAACACAGAAAACTCGGCCCGCCGGATACGCTTCCACTGCACCCGCAAACAGCGGGCCGCAACCCAGACATCATGCTGATTGCCCGCTCAAAATCGAAGAGCCCCTAAAAGCGCGGAGCAGGCCACGGTGGCGCGAGATTGGGTGGATGTCACGACGTTGTCACAACTCGGACGAAACCCGGCACGAACACAGTGGGACGAAGACGTACCGGACCGGAACAATTTCGCAGTTCAGGCTCCACGAGGCGATGGGTAACCGCACCCACTCGGACGCGACCGGACGCTGCGAACCGACTTCCCAAGCTGAATACGCGGGTTCGATTCCCGTCATCGGCTCCACAGATTGCGATTCGGCGACATGATGGCTACAACCGGGAATCACGAGCCCCGCTAGCGGCAATCGGGCCGAAACGCCCTTTAAGTTGCGAATCACTATGACTAACGTTTTGCGGGTCTTGCGCATACTGGCCACTGCCGTCGCCGTACCGGCAATCGCGGGCCTTGCACTCTCCGGCACGGCAACCGCCGACCCGCCGCTACTGAACGGCGTCTACGGCTCAACCGACGGCGACCCCTACAACGTCTGGACCTTCGCGACGAGCTGCGGCCCTGCCGGTTGCACCGGCACCGTCACCAGCAACCAGGGCTGGCAGACGCCCACCACGCTATCCGGCAGCGACTGGATCTTCACGGTCTCGAAGCCGGGTGGTCTCACCTGTGCCGACGGGCACTATGAACCGGCAGTGGTGTCCATTTCGGTCGACGCGGCGACGCTGGGTGGCGTGTTGTCGTCAGATTCCAATTACGGCTGTGCGGGCGGACAGCTGACCCAGAGCCCATTCCAGCTGCAGAAGATCGGCTGACCCGTTCATGACGTCCCAAAGTCCGTCATGGGTTTTCTTGGGCCCCAAGAACTTTGGGCCGCTGCTACACCGTCATGAGGCTGAGGACGAGCGAGTCGGTGCTACCGGCCCGCCTCCGGCACCGACAACCTAGCTGAAATGGGTGCTCGGCCGCGCGAGTTGTACACCGTCCACGGTGATGTCGAGTTTCTCGTTGTAGAACGCCACCATGTTCGCGATCGGTGCCACTGCCGGCAGCGGCGTCTCATACGTCCAGGCGAGGTCGGCGGCTGACGCGTCTCCCACGCGCACCGACCAGTAAGCCGACGTGACTCCTTTGTAGGGGCACAGCGTCTGCGTAGTCGACGGCTCAAGATGTTCGAATGCCACGTCTGTGCGATCGATGTAGTAGCGGGTGGGCAGTCCGGTTTCGAAAAGCATTACCGGGCAATGGGTATCGGCCAATTCCACGCCGTTGAGTCCAACCGTGACGCGACGATGGGACCTCAGCGCATCCACCCGCACATACGGGCTCCGGGGATGGCCATAGATCGGCTCATCCTCCTCGAACCAGTTGAGCACGTCCCAACGAATGCGGACCAACCCGGCGAAGTCGCCTTCGTCGAATATCCGAACCGCGCGCCGGTCGGCGTCGCGCAGAAATCCGGCGCTGACATCCGAGTGCGGAATGTAGTAGTGCGGGTAGTACGGCACCTCCCACACGTAGCGAGCCGAGGTCGTGTCGAACACCAACTCCGAATCCAGAAAGCCGCGCACCCGACGCGGACCCGGTTCGATGCGACCGCGCACCGCGGCCATCTGAGGATAGTCAGGTTCAGACTTGGGCGGCGTGGTCATGCTGCCAGATTAGGCGCGCACCGGCATTCGGCGGATCGCCCTTGTGGCGGTCGTACCGAGAGGCAAGCCGATACCGTCCGGTTCGAGCCCGACCCTTGCGTATGCAAAAACCCCTGGTGAGCGCGGGTACAGCAATCATTCCGGCACCGTTAATTGATCTTGACTTTCCAGTTTTTCCCGACCTCTCTCCGGTACCGTTAGCACCGCTTTCCGTCCTAACGGCCTTACAAGGAAGACGACGATGACACAACCACCGCCTGGCAACTACCCGCCTCCGCAACCGCAGGGCGCGCAGCCAAGCACACACCTGGTGTTCGCCATCCTGGTGACACTTTTCTGCTGTCTCCCGTTCGGCATCGTCTCGATAGTCAAGGCGAGCCAGGTGAACGGCCTCTGGGCGCAGGGCCAGTACGACGCGGCCCAAGCATCCTCCGCCGCTGCCAAGAAGTGGGCGATGTGGGGCCTCATCGCGGGCATCGTCGTGTTCGTCATCTACGGCATTCTCATCGCCGTCGGCGCCGTCAACATGGACTTCAACACGACGACAACGACCGACTACTGATCTCTACTCCGCTTCGGCACAGCGTGCCTGTCCGCCTCGGCGGCCCACTGTTGGTGGGCGCCTTGGCGGCAGGCGCGTGTGCGGTGGTCTGGATCGGCGATCCGACCACACCGGGCGGCTTCCTACCGGTGTGCCCGACGAAAGCCCTTCTGGGCATTGACTGCCCGGGCTGCGGCACACTTCGGATGATCTATTCGCTGCTGCACTTCGACTTCCTGTCCGCGGTGCGGTTCAACGCGCTGGCTGTCGTCGCACTGGGATTCCTGATCGTCGCCTTCGCCGTGTGGACGTACGGCAGCGTCGTCGGCCGCAAGATCGCAAGCTGGCAGCACCACCGCTGGGCGGCCACGGTGACAATGGTTCTCGTCACGGTGTGGTTCGTTGTTCGCAACCTACCGTTCGCGCCGTTCACCGCATTGCGTGTGTGACCGGCGGAATCTATTGAGGCAGTGCGTGTTCGACGCGTCCAATCGCTAACGATTGCGAACGCAGTTGTAAGTCAGCTCGATGTCGGGTCCGAGTTCGACGACCTCGAATGCTTCGGGCGTGATCGCGCGGAAGGTATCGGAGGCAATTCCCAAATCGGCCCATTTGGCGGTGGTGGTCCGATCGTCGGCGAAGGTGAGTGGCACCTGGCCGCCGTCGGCCAGCAGCATGCCGTGGGTCTTGAGGGCCTTGATCACCACTTTCTGGGAGTCGGTGTAGCCCGTTTCGTCGAAATCGGCCTTCAGCCGGAACCGCACGCCGTAGGGCGGCGCATTGGGGTCGGCACTTTCGGGACCACCGGCGTGGCTCGCCGGGTGCACGTACACCCCTGCCCTCATCCGGTCGTTGGGCAGAATGAACCGGATCGCGTGATCGATTGAGCCCGAGGCGACTTCGTCGGCGGTCGGCGTCATGGCGGAAATCGGGAACCCGCCCGCGTCCGCGCTGGTGCACTGATCGCCACGCAGGTTCTCCGGATACTGCTTGTTCAGGTCCCAGACGAAGAAGGCCGTGGTCTTGAGGTCCTCGCCCTCCTTCGTCGACTGGTACGTCTCGTACAGCGTCTGACCCTCGCGGTCGACGACGAGCAGTTGGCAGTCGGCCTGGCCTTCGGTGTTTCCGGTGATATCGCACTGAAGGTCCGGGGATCCGCCGATGTTGGCATTCTCCGGGACCGGCATCTCGGCGGGCACCGGATCGCAGTCCGGACCTCCGCCGCAATAGTCCTCGGCGCCTACAACCTGCATCCGCGGCGTGCTGCCGTCGGCAAAGAAGACCGCATTCGAGAAGTCGATCTGCAATCTGTTTTCCGTACCCCACCCGCCCGCAGCGCTGAGCGCGCCGATGATCGCGTCGCTGCGATCGGATTTCGGAGCGCCGGTGACGTCGGCGGTCCACGGCTGCGGGCCGTTGAACATGCCCCCGCCGGGCGCAGTCGGCGGTGCAGACGGCTGCTCGCTGGACGGCTGCCCCGCGGACGGCGAGGGCGTTGACGTGGACGACGCGGAGTTTGTCGATGGCGAGTCGGAGTCACCGCTGAACATGATCACGGCGGCGACGGCCACGATCACGACGAGAAGTGCCGCGGCCGAGGCCAGCAGGATGTTTCTGCGGCGTCCCGATGGCGGTTCCGAGGTCGGAGCCGGAGCAGGCGTTCGGTACTGAGTTGCGGCGGCGAACGTCGCTGGGTCCGGTTGATGCAGACGCTCGGTGGGTTCTGGTGGCCGGGCAGCCATGGTCGGGTCGGGCTGGTTCAGCTGCCCGGTCGGCTGCGCCGTCCACGCCGGCGGCGCCGCTTGCGTGTAGTCGTGCGGCGGGGCCTGGGTGCGATGCTGACCGCCACCCACCGCAGCACGGGCGGCGGTCGCGAGATCCTTGGTCGAGACATAACGCTGATCGGGTTCCTTGGCCATGCCGGTGGTGATCACCTGGTCCATCGCCTCGGGAATCTGCGGTCTGACCATCGACGGCTTTGGCGGAGGTTGGAGCATGTGCGCGGTGGCGATCTGCTCGAGTGTCTTTGCGGGGAACGGGGATTCACCGGTGAGCGCCTCATACAACACGCAGGTGAGCGCGTAGACATCGGCGCGCGCATCGGCCGCCCCGGTCGAGAACCTCTCGGGAGCCATGTAGGCCCAGGTGCCTACCGCCGCTCCGGTGTCGGTGAGCCCCGCCTCGCCCGCGGCCCGAGCGATGCCGAAGTCGATCAGGTAGGCGAAGTCGTCCTCGGTGACGAGGATGTTCGACGGCTTGACGTCGCGGTGCACCAGTCCGATCCGGTGGGCGGCGAACAGAGCCAACGCAATCTGTTCGACGATCTTGATGGCGCGCTGCGGGGAGAGCGGACCGGAGCGCAGCAGCGTGCCGAGATCCTCGCCCTCGATGAGCCTCATGTCCACGAACAAGCGTCCGTCGATCTCGCCGAAGTCGTGGATCGGCACCACGTGGGGATTGTTGAGCCCCGCCGCCGCCCGAGCCTCCCGGCGGAAGCGTTCCTGGAACGTCTGATCATTGGCCAGATGCGCGGGCAGTACCTTCACCGCCACCACGCGGTCGGTCACCGTGTCATAGGCGCGCCATACGTCGCCCATTCCGCCTCGGCCCAGCAACTCGACCAACTTGTAGCGCCCGAACGGCGTGCCGTCCAACTGAACCTCCTGAAAGTGCAGCGTGCGAAAAGCTACGCCGTCACGGCCACCTTATTGGCGGAATGGGTTCGACACACCCGGACCGGCTATGCCGGCCCTGGGGCAATATGTCTGTCGTGTCGGGACAGCTGGAGAACAAGGTCGTCATCGTCGCCGGACTCGGCGGTATCGGGAACGGTTTGGCGCGCCGGTATGCCGCCGAGGGCGCCCGACTCGTCGTCGGCGACCTCTCTCCGGAGACGGTGTCGCGCGTCGTCGCCGAGGTCGACCCCGAAAGGGTGCTCGGTGTCGCGCTCGACGGCGCCGAGGAGGAATCCGTCATCTCGATCGTCAAGCTCGCGGTGGACACATTCGGCCGGCTCGACGGCATACACGTGAACTTCACCAACGCCGCCGACGCCTATCTGCCCGGTGGTGTCGTCGAGTTGCCACTGGAGGCGTTCGACGAGGTGATGCGCGTCAACACACGCGGTTTCGTGATCTGCGCCAAGCACGCGATACCCCCGATGATCGAAAGCGGCGGCGGGTCAATCGTTTTCACCGCATCGATCGACGCCTACAACGGCGCGGGTACCCGAGTGTCCTACGCGATGAGCAAGGCGGCCGAACTGGCGCTCATGCGTCACATCGCCCGCAAGTACGGCCCGAAGGGCATACGCGCCAATGCCATTGCCCCGGGCCTGATCTGGCACTACAAGTTCGACGAACAGTGGATGCCCGAGGGCATCGTCGAGCAGACCCGCGCCCGTCAGATGATCAAGTCGCGCTTCGGTAATCCCGACGACGTCGCCGCACTGGGTGCGCTTCTGCTCTCCGACGACGGCAGCTTCATCACCGCACAGACCATCAGTGTCGACGGCGGGGTGACGTTCCGACCGTGACGGCCGGAGCTCAGCGGAAGTAGTTCTCACCGCCGGCGGGATACCCGCCGCCGGTCGTGGTGACATGAACGTGGTCGTAATGGCCGTAGCCACCGCCTCGTTGCGCCCCGTTGGGGGTGTAATACACCCCGCGCCAGATCGCATCCTGCATCCCGAACCGCGCTGCGTTGCGCAGCACGTACGACACGATCTCGTCACCCAGCGCGATGCCCTCCGCGGTACCCGGGTTGGGAATCATCACGTCGAGTGCCAGGCCGTTCGGATGCCATCGCAGCGAATCCGGCCGAACGCCGCCGATGCTTAGAATCTCGGGGAACGCCGCGGTGATGGCGCGCGATGCCAGGATGGTCTTGACCTGGAGGCCGCGCTCGGGAGCGAGTCCGACGGGCAGCGTGGGATCGACGGTGCGGTACCGCGACGCAGCGATGACGGTGTCGGTACCTGAGCTCAAGCTGACCTGACCGACGATCTGCGCCTGGAACGGCGCGGTCGGCGCAGCGGCCACGATCTCGACGTTCCAGGGGGCGACCTCGTCGACCGGAGCGCTCCGGACCTCCTGCTTCTGGGGTTGCATATCGGCGCCTACCGCGAAGAACACGGCCGCCGGACCGAGCATTGAAGCCAGGACAACCGGTGACTTGCGTCGCTTTTTGGCTAATGAATGCCGACCCACGCAGAGCACAATAACCGTAATTACGGGATAACACAGCAAGGGTCCGACCTGCAACGATGTTTTCGCTGGTCACCGGCCTGAGATAAATTTGTTATCTGTCCGTTATCGGCGGCCGACGCCCTGTTCGACGCTGGATGCGTGGACAATCGATTCGTGGCAGAGCCGACGATTCAATTTCGCCGTCTCGCCGAGCAGGTCGCCGACGAGCTCCGGCGACGCATTCTGCGAGGTGAGCTGGCCGACGGCAGCATCCTGCCCAAGGAGGATGAGCTCCTTCTCGAGTTCCCGGTCAGTAAGCCCTCGCTGCGCGAGGCGATGCGCATTCTCGAAGCGGAAGGGCTTCTTCGCGTCCGTCGCGGAAAGCTCGGCGGTGCCGTGGTGCGCAGGCCCAATGCCGCGAATGTCGCGTACACCGTCGGCCTGGTGCTGGGGTCTCAGGAGGTGGGCCTCTCCGACGTCGGCAACGCCCTACTTCATGTCGAGCCGGCCTGCGCGGGGCTGTGCGCCCAGCGTGCCGATCGTGGCAGCGTAGTGGTCCCGCAGCTGCGACAGGTGCATGCCGACGCCGTCCAGGCCGTCGAGGACCTGCTGTTGGTGACATCGGCAAGCCGGCGGTTCCACGAGTCACTCGTCGCGCTGTGCGGCAACCAGACCATGATCATCCTGGCCGGCGCGCTCGAAATGCTGTGGTCGGCGCACGAGACGAGCTGGTCGAGCCGGGTCGCAGACGGCAGCATCGTGCCCGTCGACGAACGGCTGGCAGTGCTGGAAGACCACCGAAAGGTCATCGACGCAATCGACGACGGTGATGCGCGCCGCGCGTACGACCTCGCCGCGGCTCATCTCCACGACGCGCAGCACTACCCGGGCTCATCGGGCGTCGTCGATCCCGCGATGCTGCGGAACTGGGCGACCAGCCCGCCGGAGACCGGCCATTGACCCCGCTCCTCATTTTCATATGATTTGGTGATGAGCGTCGACGCGGCCGCCGTGACGAGCGCCGAAGCGGCGCGGTATCGCGCTGCAGGCTGGTGGTCGGACGCCACCCTGTCCGACTGCGTGCGCCGCAACGCCGAATCGTCACCCGACCAACCCGCCTACATCGACTTCACACTCGACTCCGCCGACCGTCGGTTCACCTGGACCGAATTCGACCGCGCCGCCACCAACCTGGCCTGCGATCTGCAGTGCCTGGGTGTCTCACCATCGGACCGCGTCGGCCTGTGGCACAAAGACAGCGCGGCGATCCACGTCGCGCTGGTCGCCATCGAGCGCTGCGGCGCTTCTGTCGTCGGTCTGGGATCCCGCGTTGGCGTCCGCGAGGCCGAGCAGATCCTGCGCACGACGCAGCCGAGGGTGCTGGTCACCGACGCCGAACGGCACAGGCTCGGGACGGAGGCCGCCGGTCCGTCGCTGCGCGTGGTGACGCTTGGCTCCGAACTCGACGTAGACACGAAACCGCGAGCGGATGCGAATTCCAGCCTCTCACCGGCCGGTCCGGACGACGTCTTTCTGATCAATTCCACGTCGGGCACCACGGGTACGCCCAAGTGCGTTGTGCACACGCAAAACCGGTGGCATTACTTCCACCTCAAGGCCGTCGCCAACGGCGAGCTCACCGCGGACGACGTCTTTCTTCCCGTCATCCCCACGCCTTATGGATTCGGGATATGGACGTCGCACACCACACCCATCCATCTGGGCGCGACGACCGTGCGCATCGAGCGATTCGATCCCGCGGCGACGTGCGCGGCGATCGAACGCCATCGCGTGACGGTGTTGTGTTGCGTCAGTACGCAATTGGCGATGATCCTCGCCGACCCGGCGTCGCGGGAGCACGATCTGAGCAGCCTGCGCGTCGTGTTCACCGGCGGTGAGCCACTGCCGTACACGCAGGCCGCACGCTTCGAGGAACTCACCGGTGTGACGATCCTGCAGTTCTACGGCTCCAACGAAACGGGCATGCTCAGCGCCACCACGCTTTCGGATTCGTTGGATCGCCGGTTGCGCACCGCCGGTCGAATAGTGCCGGAGATGGCTGTGCGGTTGTTCGACGGGGATCGCGACGTCACCGAGTCCGGGCGCGGACAGCCGGCATGCAGAGGACCTGCCCTGTCGCTGGGTTATCTCGGCGGCACCGACCACGACCAGTTGTTCACCAAGGACGGCTGGATGCGGATGGGTGACATCTGTGAACTCGATGCCGACGGCTATCTCACGCTCACCGGTCGGACGTCGGACTTCATCCTTCGCGGCGGCAAGAACATCAGCGCGGTCCAGGTCGAGGAAGCCGTAGCGACCCATCCCGCCGTCGCCGTGGCAGCCGCCGTCGCGATGCCCGACCCGGTCTTCGGCGAACGAGTCTGCGTCTACGCCGAACTCAAGCAGGCCGCCGCACTTGACCTGCCCACCCTGGTCGCACACCTGCTGGCTGGCGGGGTCTCCAAGGAGTTGCTGCCGGAGCGGCTCGAGGTACTCGATGAGCTGCCACGCTCGTCCGGCGGCAAGGTCGCCAAAGGTCAACTTCGCGAACGGATTCGGGAGGGGTCATGACGACAGAGGAAGTTCGGCGGGGCGGCCTTGACGTGTGGTCCCCGTCGAAGACGCCACCCATCGGTGCCGATCTGCGCGACGAACAACTGATGGCCGTCGCATTCCGGCACCTCGCCGACGTCGGCTTCGCGGAGAACATGGCCGGCCACATCACGTGGCAACCGGACGGGCAGTCGCAGCTGAATGGTCGCTCGGACAAGCCTCGCTCCGACATGTACGTCAATCCCTGGGGCCTGTGGTGGCAGGAGTTGACGGCATCCGACATCTGCGTCGTCGACGAGGACGCCCGCGTGGTCCGCGGCCGATGGGACGTCACGCCCGCCATCCACCTGCACACCGAACTGCACCGAATCCGGCCCGACGCGCGCGTCGTGATCCACAACCATCCCTACTACGTCACGCTCGTTGCGGCGCTGGGCATCTTGCCCGAACTCGTGCATCAGACCGGGTCGCTGTTCCTCGACGATATGTACCTCGTCGAGACCTACGACGGTGAAATCGATGCCCCCTGGCGAGCAAGCGAATTGGCGCAGCAGATTGGATCGGCCAACCTCATTGTCCTCGCGAACCACGGCGTCATTGCCGCCGGACGCAATCTCGCCGAAGCGCTCTACCGAGCGGTGTCGATCGAACGCGTCTGCCGGCTCGCCTACGACGTGATGCTCACCGGGCGGACGCCGTCGAAGATGAACCGCGGTGACATGGTCGGCATGAAGCAGTCCCTGATCGAACGCGCCGCCGACGTCTACTGGGCAGGCGCGGCCCGCATGACCATCAAGGCCGACCCCGACGTTCTGAACTGAGCGCCCAATTGATGATAAGAATCGAGGATTGCCAATGACTTCCATCGATGACATGGCGGCGAATCTCAACTTCACCACTGCCAAGACCGGCGCCGACCGCACCGTGACGTTCCTGCCCGAGCCCGAACGGGCCGAGCGAAGGTACACCGTGATCTCCGTCGATGATCACATCGTCGAACCTCCGGACACCTTCGACGGACGCGTACCACGCAAGTTCGCCGACCGCGCCCCGCGGGTCGTCGATACCGAAGACGGTGGTCAGACGTGGATGTACGACGGTCACTCGCTTCCGAACGTGGGTGCGGCTCCTCACCTTGTTGTGGGCAGTTTTGGGCTGATTCCGCCGAGCATGAGGTAGATCATCGAGGTGAGGGATTCGGCGGAGTGGTGGCCGTAGCCGCGGGCGTTGATGAGTCGGATCTTGGCGTTGATGCCTTCGATGAGTGCGTTGGTGATGCCGAGTTTGATGGTGTTGATGATGCCGTCGAAGTGCTGCTCGAGGCGGCGGGCGAGGAGTTGGAATGGCCGGACTCCACTGTCGCGGGCACGTCGAATCCAGCGGCGGAGCTGTCGTGGGGATCGGCCGGGTTGAGCGGTGCGAAAGAGCTCGCGCAGTTGTTCTTTGAGCCGCCATGCGGTGCCGATGTCGCGGTTCTGGGTGGTGATCGTCGCGACCAGCTGGTGGCGTGCGGGGTTGAGGCGTTCAGCGCCAGTGCGCAGTGCCGTGCGTGCTCGTCGCCATTGCCCGGAGGACATGTCGAAGTCGGCGCGGTTGGTGGCCATTGCTGCGGAGAACACCTCATCGAGTGCCCGGTTGGTCCACTGCATGACGTGAAAGGTGTCGTAGCAGATGGCTGCGTCGGGCAGTGCGGTTTCGGTGGCGGCGCGGAACGCGGTCGATCCGTCCATCGAGACGGCATCGACGTCGCCGCGTTGTTCGGGTGTGAGCGTGTTGTAAAAGGCGGCAAGGGAATCCACGCCTCTGCCGGGTCGCACGTCGATCACCGTGGCGGTGGCGTGATCGCCGATGATGGTCAGATATTTGTGGGGGTGGCGATAGCAGATCTCGTCGACGCCGATCCGGTAGATCTGGTCGAGGCGGCGCTGGTCGAGCAGTTCGTCGACGGTGCGGTTGATGATCGCGGTCACCGTTTCCCAGGCGCAGCGCAGTAAGGTCGCCACCGTGGTGCGGTCGGTGCGGGCGGCCAGCCACAGCACGGTGTCCTCGAAGTCGCGGGTGTGGCGTGCCCCGGGGCGAGCCCAGGGCACGTGTTCGGTGCGGACCCCGCAGTCGGGGCAATTCAGCCGGCGAATCTCGTAGACCAGCCACAAACGATGCGCGGCTAAGTCGATATGTCGCCAGCGGCGCCGACGCCGGTCGTAGGCCCCCTTGACGCGTTTGCCGCAGGGGCACTGCAATCTACGGGCTGTGACGCGGACGGTGAGCTCGACGTCTCGGTCACCGATCACGACATCGGTGACACTGGTTCCAGGAATCTGCAGCAGACGGTTAAATGCAGTACTGACGCGCACGCGGATCGATCCTCGAGGTTGCGGTTGGTGTGGTAACCCCGAAATCTAGAGGCCCACCGCGTGCGCGTCCCTCACCTCTTCACGGACACGCCGAACACCGCACTCTCACACCAGAAACTACCGTTGAACAGCAGAAAGGCACCCACGAAAACCCGTGGAGCGCCACGTGGGTTTCAACGCGGTGGTGGGACGGCCGGTGTCCGAGTACGGTTTCGAGCCCGCCCGGTTCGACGAAATGCGCCGCGGCGCATGGGATATCCATGCGCGCGTCAAGGACATGGATCTCAACGGCGTATACGCATCGCTCAACTTTCCGTCCTTCCTGCCCGGTTTCGCGGGCCAGCGACTCCAGCAGGTCACCGATGACCGCGACCTTGCGATGGCGTCGGTGCGGGCCTGGAACGACTGGCACATCGAGGCGTGGGCAGGCGCCTACCCCGACCGCATCATTCCCTGCCAATTGCCGTGGCTCCTCGATCCCGAGGTGGGCGCGAAGATGATCTACGAGAACGCCGAGCGCGGATATCACGCGGTGTCGTTCAGCGAGAACCCGGCGATGCTCGGGCTGCCGACGATCCACTCGGGCTATTGGGAGCCGCTGATGGCAGCGTGCGCGGACACCGGAACGGTGGTCAACCTGCACATCGGATCGTCAGGCACGTCGCCGTCCACCACCGCGGACGCGCCGCCCGACGTGCAGGGCGTGCTGTTCTTTGCCTACGCGATATCCGCCGCCGTCGATTGGCTGTACTCCGGGCTGTGCACCCGGCACCCCGACCTCAAGATCTGTCTCTCCGAAGGCGGAATCGGCTGGGTGGCCGGCCTCCTCGACAGACTCGACCACATGCTGAGCTACCACGAGATGTACGGGACGTGGAACGCGCTCGGCGAGACCCTGACCCCGGCGGAGGTCTTCAAGCGGAATTTCTGGTTCTGCGCCGTGGAGGACCAGTCGTCGTTCATCCAGCACGAGCGCATCGGCGAGGACAACATCCTGCTCGAAGCCGATTACCCCCACTGCGACTCGACTTGGCCGCACACCCAACAGAAGATTCACGAGCAGATCAGCGGCCTTTCCGAGTCGATAATCAGGAAAGTCACGTGGGAAAACGCGGCGCGGCTCTATCAACATCCGGTTCCCGTGGCCGTTCAGCACGATCCCGACGCATTCTGAACCCGGCGATCGTGGGTGGTCCGACCACCCACGATCCGCCGCAGCGGTACCCTCGGTAGCGACTGGCAGCAGATCGGGGGCCAAGATCGGGGGTGGCCATGGACCTCGTGCTCGGCGTTTCGATGACATCCGCAGCCGTACGCTGGGTGCTCGTTGAGGGCAGCACGGGCGAAGGCGCCACGATCAGCCGCGGCTCTTTCGACCTGGGCGAAGCGGTCGACCCCGACGATCTGCTGGATGTGCTGCTCATCGATGAGCCCGACAATCGCATGCATGCCATTGGCCTGACGTGGACGAATGAGGCAACCGATGCGGCATCCGGGGTGTTGGAAGCCGTTCGCGCCAGGGGCTACGACAACGTCATCGCGGTCTCGGAACTCGAGGCCGGCGACGTCCTGGCGGCTGGCATCGCAGCCATCGCGGACTACGACGATGTCGCCGTGTGCATCGTCGAGCCCGACGCCGCGGTCGTTGCGATCGTCAACTCCGAGGGAGTGACCGTCGACCGCTTCGGCCGTCCCCCCGACGGCTCAGATGTCGTGGAGCTGCCGAGTTCGGTGATGGCAATGCTGGAGCTCGACGACTGGCGGCCCGATTCGATCTTCGTGGTCGGCTCGGCCGAGGACCTCGACCTGATCAAGACAACGCTCGAAGCGGTGACGGACGCACCCGTCTTCTCGGCCGCCGAAGCCGATCTGGCACTCGCCCGCGGTGCCGCGCTGGCTTCTGCCCGCGCCGTGAACGGTCTGGAGACAACGGGAACCCACAAGCCCTCGCGGGTCCGCGTGTTGACCGCGCTTCTCGTCGCGGCCGCGGTGACGTTGGTCGTGTCGCTGTCGGTTGCGCTCGGACTGAGCCTGTCACCTTCAGTGCCCGTGCAGCCGCACGCCGCGAACCCTCCGCCCGCGGCCGACGTGCCGCCACCACCACCGGGCCCGCAGTCCGCGACCAAGGTCGCGAACCTCACCGAATCGCTGAAGGCGGCCCGTCCCGTGGTGGCGCAGACCATCGTGGTCGCCGCTCCACCCGCGCCGGAATTCACGCCACCGGCCGCCCCCGCCAACGCGCCGCCCGCCTACCGGCCACCCGTGCCGACGTATTCGCCACCGCCGGCGTATGTGCCGCCCGTGGCGCCGCAGCCACGCCTGCGCGATCGGATCCTGGAACGTATTCCGATAATCAACCGGTTCCACGAACCGGAGTACCAGTACCCCAACTAGCCCTATCTGCCTACGGGAATGGCGGCGGCTGGAACGGGTTGTTCGGCACCTGAATTGGTATCGGCACCGGCACGAACGGCACCGTGATGTGTGTCGTCGTCATCGCCGGCGTCGTGGTTGTCGTCGTGGTAGTCGTCGGCGGCGTCGTAGTCGTCGTTGTCGTCGTCGTAGTCGTTGTCGTTGTCGTAGTCGTAGTCGTCGTCGTAGTGGTAGTTGTCGGCGGGGTCGTTGTCGTCGTCGGCGGCGTGGTGGTCACGTATGTCGTGACCGGCTCTTGCGTGGGGGGCGGCAGCGCCTCGCTGGTGACGGTCACTGTTTCGGGCGGGGGCGGCGCGACAGACGCCGGCTGTTCGGCGCTGGCCGGCGGCGGCGGTTCGACGTTCGTGGGTTTCGGCGGGCTGGCGGTGCTGGGCGGATCCGTCTTGGGCGTGCTGTCGCTCACGCCCGTCAAGGCGATCGCCACGCCGCCGACGGCGATCAACGCGACGGCTGCGGCCAGCCCGATCACCAGCTGGGGCAACCGCTGCCACGTGCGAGGTCGTTCGATGGCGCCGGTCGTCGGCACGTACTGCACCGGCTGACGCATCGAAATGGCTTCTGCGGCATAGGGTTTTTGGTAAGGATTCTCACCGGTGTACGGGACGGGCTCGTCGGCGGCGTCGTCCTGCGACCACGCCAGCGCGTTGGACGTCTCCGTTGCCGGTGCGTCGAGGACCGGCGCAAGGGGCGCTAGCCCGGTAGCGGCGTCGGCCGCCGAACCGTATGCCGCAAACAGAGCCGCACCGACCGCCGCGTCCAAGGCGGGCTGCGGCGTCGTCACCACCGGGGTGCTCGTGTGCACCGAAAGGCGTTGCGCGATCAGCGGAATGCTAGCGCCGCCGCCCACCATGACCACGGCTGCGACATTGGGCCAGCCAATACCGTTGCGCTCCAACGTATTTTCCAAGGCATCAAGAAGGCCGCCAAGCGGCGCCTCGATCAACGATTCCAGTTCGGGTCGGGTCAACTGAATCGCCGACCGATATCCAGGCAGTTCGGCGACGACTTCGGTCGTCGACTCTGCGGACAGGCGTTCCTTGGCGCTACGGCATTCTTCCCGGAGCCGCTTCAGCGACCCCACCGCGGCGGTGGCCCCAGGATCGATACCGCCTGTCGCCGCAATGCCGTTGACGACGTGACTGAGCAGTGCCTGGTCAATCTGGTCGCCTGCAAAGTCGGTATATCTCGTGGTCTCGTCGACAGGCTCGAACGACGCGCCCGCGTCCGCAAGCGTGATGCTCGTGCCGCTAGCGCCGAAATCGAGCAGCGCGACCACCCCCTGGGACGGCAACCCGGGGTTGGTTTGCAAAGCCGTGAGTGCGGCGACCGCATCGGATACCAGCCGCGCGGGCATGCCGCCCGGAGCCAGAGTCGGATCGGCACGCAATGTGCTCCGCAGACTGCGGAGCGTGGCCATCCCCCAGTAGGCGGGCACCGCGATCGCAATCTCGGTCGGCGGCTGCTCGCCGGTCGCCTCGACCATGTCCCCCAGCGCTTCGACCAATAGCCGGCCAGCCTGATGCGGCGTACCGTCCGGCGCCACCAAAGGGACGGGGTCTCCGACGCGTTCGACGAATCCGTCCAGAACGGAGCCGTCGGCGAGGCTCACCACCGAACGGCGTATCACGGGTTGATTGCCGACACGCGCCGCGACCAAGTTCGTCGTCCCGATCGACAACCCCAACGGGTCGCTCATAACGGACCACACCATAGCCGTCCGACCTGCTGATATCTGTTAGACACTCCGTACCAACGACGTTCCACCGTCACGGTTTTGGTGCGGCGCAGTTAGCTGGTGTGCTCCAATGTCGGCCATGGGTGACATCGACGACATCAAGCAAGTCAAGTACCGCTACCTTCGCGCACTCGATACCAAGCACTGGGACGAGTTTGCCGACACGCTGACCGAGGACGTCGTCGGCCGGTATGGCGAATCGATCGGCGAGGAGCATCACTTCACCAATCGCGATGAACTCGTCACCTTCATGCGCACCTCACTGGGGCCGGAGATCATCACCGAACACCGCGTCAACCACCCTGAGATCACGGTGGACGGCGACGAGGCGACGGCGACGTGGTACCTGCAGGACCGCGTGATCGCGCCGGACTTCAACTTCATGTTGATCGGCGCGGGTTTCTACCACGACCGGTACCGGCGAACCGGCGACGGCTGGCGGATCAGCGAGACCGGCTACGACCGCACCTACGACGCGTCGATGTCGACCGAGAATCTCAACTTCAAGGTGAAAGCCGGTCGGGCAATTAATCTTTGAGGACTACTTCGAGATCGCGATGAGCGCGCCCGGCTGAAGCCAGCGCATGATCTCGACCAGCTTGGCGTCGTCGATGGCCACGCACCCCGCTGTCGGTCCGCCGTCGGTGGCGTGAAGGAAGAAGGCGCCTCCGTTGCCGGGAACCCGTTGCTTGTTGACGCCCATCACGACCGCGTGCACATACTGCGGGATCTCGAGATTCTCGGTTCCGCTGGAGGGATCGGTGTTGAAGGGGCACTGCGCCTTCTCGCACACCTGCATGGTGTTGTAGGTCGGGCTCTTCATATCGCCGTCCCACCAGTGGTTGGGACCGACCTGAACGTACTGCAGACCACCGCCGGGGTTGGGCGCCGTCCCGAACGCGAAGTCGAGCGTGAACACACCCATCGGCGTCTTCATCTGGCCGTCGTGGGTCTCCGGTGCCATTCCTGCGGCACCGATGAACGCCGGGATACCGGCGGCGACAGGTTGCCAACCGGCGGCGGTGCGCTGGTAGACATCCATTTTGGCATCCGAACCGCCAACGCCCACAACGGAAATGACCTGGGTTGCGTTACCGACGGACTGGGCGAACCACGGCGTGGTCTGCGCCCGGCCGACGGACGCGGTGGCGAGCGACGTCACGGCCACACAGAGCAGGATCAGTAGCCGGCGCACCCGTACATGCTAGGGGGTGACCGCCTCGCCTTCGAGGAGGCCACGCAGCCATGACGTCCATTTCGGCTGTTCGGATGCCGCGACGTCGGCAGCGTCGGGTCCGTACAGGTAGATGCTGACGATCGCGCGGCCTTCGTCACCGACAGTGCACGCACCGACGACGGCAATTCCCTGCGCGGGTTGGTCGATGCGCAGCATCACCTCGCGGGAGACCGCGTCCTGGTGGATGCGCTCGACGCGGCCGGCCATGCGGGGCGTGCCTTCGGGCGTTTCGCAACGGTCATCGACGTCGGCGGCGGCGATGTTCAGCGCGCCGGTCATCGTCGACCACGCCTGCTTTTCGCCTTCGGGCGACACCGCGGAGGCGCGCACCGTCGCCGCCTGCGCTCCGGCGAAATCCGCGAGGTAGACCTTGAGGATTTCGAAGAAACCTGGCCACCCGGTTTCGAAGCTCTCGAGTTCGCCGTCCCAGTCGTCCTTATCGGTCACCATGGAGTGCACCATGCGCACGACGCAGCGGTCGCCGGAGCGGGCGGTGACCGTCACCTCGGTCGCCACCGGAGGGGCGTCGCCGTTCCATCCGTATTCCTCGTATTCGACGCGCACCGGCGGATCCCAGACCGTGACCTTGCCCGACGAGATGTCCTCGCCGCAGTTATCGTCGCCGAAGTCGAAGCTGATGGCACCGCCGACGCGCTCCTCGATCTTCGTCGTCGTGAACCATGCACTCATACCGGACCCGGTCGCGATGGCCTGCCACACCTGTTCGGGCGTGCCGGGCACGAGGAACTCCATCTCGACCCAACGGCGGCCGGAATCGTCTCTCTTGAAAGGCATTACGCGTCCTCCTTCGGCTTCGGATAGGCCGCCACCACCAAGCGGTAGCTGCGGCTGCCGGCATCTGATTCGTCGTGGTAGCGCGCCGCCAGCGACGTCACGGCGTCTGAGAGCTCTTTGGTGAAGGCGGCCCGGTCCGCCGGTGATCGGAACCGGATCGACGTGTCGATCGACAGTGTCGCCAGTCGCTTGTTTGTTGTGCGCGCCATGCGCCAGAGCTCGCCCACTTCCCGCACGGCGCGCGCCGACAGCGCAATGAGGTAACTCGCCGACAGCCGATCACCGGAGCGAGCCGGATCGGTCGCGACCGGCCCGAGGGCGCCGGGCGACACCACGTACGAAGCCGCCGTCGCGACGAGCAGACGCTCGGTGAGTCCGCCCCACTGACGTTCGCCGGCGCCGGTGACGAGGTGATGATCTTCCAGGGCGCGCAGGTGGTAGTTGACCTTCTGCCGGGCCATCCCCATGCGCGACGCGAGGGCGGCCGCCGATGCCGGTTCGGTCAGTTCGGCGAGCAATCGGGTCCTGATCGGATCTAGCGCGCTGACCGCCGCGGCTGGATCGGCGATGACCTCGACGTCGAGCATGACGCCATCGTTGCCCTTGACAAAATAATTTGTCAAGCTCGTGGATAGATTAGCGCCATGAACCTCCTGCCCATACGTCGTCATCGAGGCATCCGGCAAATCGGAGAGGGCCTCGGCACGCTGGACCGCGAGGTCTTCGAAGCCATCGCCGAGTCGCCCAGTCCACTGCTTGATTCGCTGATGCCACGGCTTACCCGCGCCGCGGACCATTCCAAGCTGTGGTTCGCCATCGCCGCGGGGCTGGCGGCGACGCGGCACCGGGCCTCGCGGCGCGGTGCGGCGCGTGGCGTCATGACTCTCGGTGTCACCAGCCTGCTCACCAATCAGGTCGCCAAGCGGATCTGGAAGCGGCCTCGCCCGAATCGGCTGTTGGTCCCGTTGGCCAGGCAGAGCAGGCGGGTCCCGACATCGAACTCGCTTCCTTCGGGCCACTCCGCAAGCGCGGCCGCCTTCGCCGTTGGCGTCGGCCTCGAGAACCCACCACTCGGGCTCGGACTCGCATTACTGGCGGGACTGGTGGGCCTGTCCAGGGTGGCGACCGGCGCGCACTATCCGGGTGATGTCTTCGCCGGCTTTGGCATCGGCGCCGCCATCGCAGTCGTGGGGGCGCGGATCGTGCCACCGACCGTACCCACGAAAATTCCGACCGCGGATCCGCTCCGATTTCAAACACCCGCCCGCCCGGAGGGCGAGGGCGTCGTGCTGGTGATCAATCCCGCGTCGGGCAGCGGAACGGGCGCAAGCGTGGTGGAGGAAGTACGAGAAGCGTTGCCGGCAGCGGAGATCGTCGAGTTGGAGGAAGGTGACGACCTCGAGGCCGTCCTTCGTGACGCTGCCGACCGGGCCGAGGTGCTCGCTGTCGGAGGCGGCGACGGCACGGTGTCGTGTGGCGCAGGCGTCGCGATCGAGGCCGGGTTACCGCTGGCGGTCTTCCCGGGCGGGACGTTCAATCACTTCGCAAAGGACATCGAATGCGACAGCGTGGCCAAGACGGCGGAGGCGATCCGGCGGGGCAGCGCCGCCTACGTCGACGTGGTGTGTCTCAACGAGAAACACATGGTGGTCAACACCGCGAGCATCGGCGCCTATCCGCAGTTCGTCCAGACCCGGGAGAAGCTCGAGCACAAGATCGGCAAACCGCTCGCAGGCATCTACGCGATGTTCCACACGCTGCGGCGGGACGAGCCTGTGCGAATCCGCTACGACAACAAGTGCTTGCAGACTTCGCTGTTCTTCCTTGGCAATTCGACATACCTGCCGTCGGGCTTCGCCCCGTCGCGCCGAACCAGGATCGACGACGGTTTGATGGACGTCCGCATTCTCGAGACCGGTCGCAGGTTCAGCAGGCTGCGCATTCTCGTATCACTGGCGCTGGGCCGACTGGTGCGCAGCCCGCTCTATCACGAGATGCGGGTGCCCGAATTCGAGTTCAATGCCGTCGACGGTTCAACGATTCTGGCTCACGATGGCGAGGTCAGCACCGAATGCACGGACGCCAGCTTCAAGGTTCGATATCGAGTTCTTCCCGTATTTCGTCCGTTGCCCTGACTGGCCGTCGCGGCGGCAGGAGCAGGACGCAGACGACGAAAAAGGCGTAGCCCAAGGCCCATCCGGCGATGACGTCCGATGGGTGGTGCACATTGAGCACGACGCGACCGGCCCCGATCATGACGACGATCAACGCACCCAGCACGATCAGCCACCCGCGCAGCGGCGGGTTGACGAGCGGCCAGACGATCGTCAGTATCACGAGCACGGCGACCAACACGCCGACCGCATGACCGGACGGAAACGACATCGACTGCGCGGACACCATTGCGGTTGCGGGCCGTGGGCGATCGGCCACGTACTTCGCTAGTTCGATGAGCGGTCCCGAAAGCCCCGCAGTGATCAACAGGAATCCCACGAGTCGCCAATGGCGACGGAATAGCGCCACGACGACCACGACCAGGCCGACCAGCCGGAAGGCGGCCGGGCCCAGCACGGTGCAGAAGACGTCCCATGCGGTCACCCAGCCCGGGCGCGTG